>NZ_CAWQNB010000030.1:0-263335 GCF_963896135.1 Proteus sp. G2609
GCTGTTCTCACTTTTAACTTTGGTGTCTAATTTTAAAGTAATTGATAATCACAATATAATTAAAATTTATATTGTGATTATCTTTTACGTTAAAAATTTAACAGTACTTAACAGTACTTAGTACGCTATCAATGTTCTGAATATCAAATTAGCACATCATTCAATCAGGAACGATACATCAATACTTCCTTTATAAGTATTCGTAGGTATATTCCCATTGGCACAAAGGTTGAATGATAATGACTTATAAACAGATCCCCCATTATATTTGCCTGAAGGTTGTCCTGCATAAAACTCTAAAGCTTCGGAGGAATTGTTATTACATACTGCATTAGTTATTGTTTTAGTTGCATCAGATACCGTGATATAAGGTGCAACTTCTTTATTTTTCAAAGGGATACTTGGAGACATTGTCATCCCAGTTTTACTCCCATTGACTAGCTCATTATAGGGTTTTAATGTCACATACATATTTCCTGAATGAGGACAAGAGACAAGCATACTAGCGACACTTTGCTCAAGTAACTTGGCTGACTTAAAATTTTGTGCTAGTTGAGCGGCAAATTGTATGTTTGTTGAGCTAGCAGGGGAAACATTACATGTTTTTAAGACGTGAATAGGACCATTACCAAATGAAAAAGGAACTGAAGATAGATCTGGAGGAGCATCAGTTGCAGTTTGAGCTGTAGTAAAATATATCGGAGCTACAAAATCGTAAATACCAGGTTTAACATGACCTACTGCATAAATAGAATAAGAGCTTATTCTCAAACTAGTATTGTTTACACGTGATATATAACCATACCAGCACATTGGGTGACGATAGACAAATTGATCCGCATACTCAGCTGTTCTAGAAACCTCTTTTCCTCGGCGCAGAGTAATTCGAGTCGGAGAATATGTTCCATTCTGATAATACACCGCATCGATAGATACTATTCCATTGATAGCTGCAACTAAATAATTTTCCCTATTTTCCGCTTCACTTGCATTTTTATTATATAATTTTAATCCGTACTCCCCCTCTTGACTTCCTGGGAATGGGAATAAAAAACTCTGCCATTGTGCACTGTTTTTACTACAATAATCTACAACATTATTAACACCTACAGCCGCTCCATAGGTATTACCACTACTACTAAGTGACATATATGATTGAGGAGGTGTTAATTCACCTATATACCCCGTTCCATTATCTGGAATAACAAGTGCTTTTGTTAGGAGAGGGAAAAACAGTGACAATACCAAAAGACTGATTTTAATAGTTATCGTTTTCAATTTTCACCACCGACCATAATGACAAATAGAACCATCTATATATACTATTTATTATATGACTATTAGTGATTTTTATCTCTAACAATAAGAATAAAAATTATTATTCCATATAAAAATTAAAATAAAAATAAAGTAAAGAAAAACATTCCAAAAAAGAATCACTCTCGTTATTTTTAGCAAAATAATATCTTAAGAATTGTTAACAAACATCATTTTAAGATTTTTATCCTACGTTCTTTTTTCACTTTCTGTGCTTCTTCCATTTCACGTATTCTCACCTTATAGCTTGATTGCTCTGAAAAAATTTGTACACAAATGCGCTTAGAACAAAAAATAAAACAGCTATTAGCAATATAAAAGGTCTATTTTTAATTATCTCTTTTAGATAACATCAGATATTAAAATAAACTCAGTTTAAGAAAGTCTAAATTAGATATATTAAAAAACACATTCAGATATCATTAAATAAATAAACAAAAGGTGTATTATATAATATTGCTTTGTTATTTATCCTCTAAAAAGGAATAATGATATGAAAAAATTATTACTTAGCCTAACTATGCTGGCGATAATATCTACGCCAGTGTTGGCTAAATCCCCTTTGGCTAACTTAAAAATCAATGGAGATATTAAACCTCCAACTTGTACTATCAATGGAGCAACACAGAGTGATGTGATTTTCGATTATGGAGCCATAAGCCCAACACTTATCCCTCAATCAACTATCTACTCTTATCCAGCCAGTATGGCTCAAAATACAGTTACGATTGAATGCGATGCAAAAACATATTTAACCTTTGTTGCGTCTGATACTTATGCTGATACAGAATTAAGTGTTAATAATACATCAGGCTGGTTTCATTTAGTTGATAAAGCAAATCCTGAAACTGCGGTTGGAGCAGCTTATTTTGTATGGGATAATGTGATCATTGATGGCAAACCTGCATATATTTCACGAGCAAATGACGTGGCTATTACAGGGAAAAGCTACAATAACGTCCTATACAAAGGGCCAACTAATGGTTGGACATCAGAACAACAAACAAGCGTTGATAAAAACGCCCTGACTCTAATTTCAGGTAAAATTTTCCAATCAAATTTCAGACAGGGAACTGAAAGTAGTTCTAATCAAACCTTCATTTTATCTAGAAATGAATTAAGTAAAAAAGGAATAGATTTATCTAATGGTTTAGATTTTATGGGTGAAGCCGTCCTCACTTTTAATTTTGGTGTCTAATTTTTAAAATAACAGATAATCACAATATCATTAACTTTTATATTGTGATTATCTTTTGCTATCAATAAGAACCCCTCAAAATTTAATATAATTAAGGACTTCTCATATAACATAAAATTATTTTTGTATTTCTTTTAAATAATCAGCAACACGATATTCAATATTTTTACGCTCAATGTCAGATAAAGAATAAAACATAGCGACATTATTCACATCATAATTTAATAGTAAACCATAATAATATGCTTCTTTCACATCACCTTTGAGTAGAAGTGCTTCATAAAGTTTGTCAAAAGAAGATATTGCAAAATTCATTTTTCCTAATCGAATATTCATATCTAAAATATAATCGTTATGATTTTTTAGTGTAGATAAATACACATTCACGAAAGGATCCTTACTTATGTATTTTGGTGCATTAGTATACATATTATTTAATTCAGAATACAAAAAATCATTTATTTCATATGGATAATCTAACGATAATTGATACCACTCAATAGCCTTATCAAGGTTTCGTTCAACTAAACACGGTGACTCTAAATAATAATCAGCAATGATACTAATACTAGAATATTTGTATTCATTAGAAGAGCTGTATTTACTAGGTTCTTCTCCTGTTGTTAGCCATTCTTTAAGATAGTAGTCTGCTTTATTGATATTATCTTTATCTTCACAGATATTTTGCATATAGTACCAATAAATTAACTCAGCCGCTTCTTTATTTCCTAAATCATATGCTTTTTTGGCATAAATTAAACTTCTTCCACTATCTTCAATACTATAAAATCTTGCTAATTCTAGTTGTTGTTTACTACTCTCTTTTTGGTTTAGTAAATAATCAAGTGTATTATCTCTTTTTTCCTTCCATCTTCTATCTATTTCATATTTTTCTGATTCCAGCTCAAAGTGAGACGAATTGATGCTAATACGTCGTTCATATTCAGATGCTTTAGCAATGTTCTTTCTAACCCCCTCTTTACCGTCTCGATAAATTATAGCCAATTCTTTTAAGCAAATAAAATCACCTAAATCTGCACATTTTCTTCGCCAAACCAAACGCTCCTTAATAGTGATATTAGTTAACTTATCAAAAGAATAGTCTTGATAAATTTCATCGCGAGCATTCTTATCTTTATACTCTTTTGTAATAATAAATTTAATTGCATCAATAGAACCTATTTCAGCTAATTTAAATATATCCTTATAATATTTTTTTAAATTATCTTCATTAATATTGTTAGCTGAGTTCTCATGTATTATATTCTTTATTGTATATTGAAATGCAAGATTTGTATTTTGACTTAATAATGGTTGAATAGCCTTTCTTATTTTATCATCATATAGCGAACGTTCCACAATAAAATCAATTACATACTGTGAATCCATTCCATATCGGAAAAGAATACTATATCCTTCCTGTCGTTTTTTTTCTGTCAACCTTCTGCTTTCTAAATCATCTTTCAATTCTGAAACAATATTAATAAGAGCTTGATCATCTATCATATTTTTATATTTAATAGTCGCAATTGCTTGATGAAAAGTAGCTTCATAGGCATAACCTCGTGCTTTTTGATATAATGAAAAAGCATATTCTTCATTATTGGCGACATCTTCTTCTAAAAGAAGATCTGCATAAAAATGAGCTAAGCTATAGTTTTGATTAAATGTACCAGCTGATTTATTTTTAATTACACTCTCTCTTAAAATATTCACAATCTCTTCTTTTTTAAGATAATCAGAAGCACCAAAATCAAAATATATTTTTACTAATTCTCTTTGGCTTTTACCTGTCAATTTATCATTAGTTATGTTTTCTTTCAGAAAACTAACTGCTTTTCTAATATTCTGATGAGCCCCCTCACTATTAGAATATAATTTAGCCAATAATAATTTGCTTTCAGGAGATGGCTGTATGTTATATGCTCTCTCTACCAGCTTAAGTGCTTTTTCAAAATTATAAAAACTACTATTTGGTTTTAAATAGACATTAGCGAGCGCTAGCATGGCTTGTGGAGAGTTTGGATATTTCAATAATAATGTATTAATATATTTTTCAAGCAAGTTTCTAAAATAATTTGATGATAATGTATCACTATTATTTAATTTCTCTATTATTTTAATTAATCCATCATGATGCGCTAAATCAGCAGATTTTTTTAAATATATATTAGCTAAAAAAGAATTTTCTTGAAGGGGATAGTTTTTCTTATCACCCTTGTAGATTTGATACAGAAGATATGTTGCCTCAGGATAGTTCAAATATGCTGAATCAAAAAGTAAGTTAATATCTTGACTTATTAACTTATATTTTAAATACATCATTTTAGGATCTTTTTCTTCAATAAAAGGACGTATCATATTTTTAGTCTTTTTTGATTGTTTTACTGAATCCTTATTCTCTAAATATTGATATACAGCTTCTTTATTACCTTCTTCTGCTAATTTTTCTAATTCTTCAAGTGTTCTTTTTTTTTTCAGACCAAGATTGCTCACCATAAATAGGGAGTAGCGTATATTCTTTTTGATCATAATAAATCACAGGAAAATTAAGGTCATGTAAAAAATCTTTCGCTATTGAAGAGCCTAAATCAGCAGCTTTAGTTAATGACGTTAATCCTTGAGCATCATCAGTAGGACTTTGGATTAATCCTTTGTTACGTAAATATCCTAAATTATAAAGTGCATTTCTATTTTGTAAGTTTGCTGATTTTATTAACCATTTTTGTGAAGCTAAGGCATTTTTATCAACCCCTATGCCATCCCAATACATCATTGCTAAACTAAATGCCGCTTGCGGATCACTTTGCGCATGTTGTGAAAAATAATTAAACGCCTCTTTATAGTCACCTTTTTGATAATAACTATAACCATTTGGCTTTAACTCTGGTTGGATTTGATTTTTATTGAGATAAAGCCCAAAGGCAATAAATACTAAAAAAATGGAGATAAGTATATTTTTAATTTTACGAGACATAACATTCCTTTTAAAGCTCATTCTTTTTATATAAATATAGCACAATAGTAAAAATTAAAATCAATATAATTGCTATTCTTTTATTTATATTTTTATATTAATTTATTTAGATTTGCTATAAAAATTGATTGACATTCAATACTCCACTCTATAATCAGCCCTCGTTGTGTCGTATTATTCAGAAAATAGTTTGACTACTTCACGTCTAAATATCACTAAAATAAGCTTTTTAATATTACAATCTTTCATCTGACAAAATTAAATACCTTACTATACTAATATATATGATTAATATTTAATCATTTCTGAATAATAATCAGAGGTTCTAAAAAGGTTATTATTTATAATTATAACAAACCATAATTAATTCAATCTTTATCAAATTTAAATCCCGTGAAAATAAAAAAATCATTTTAAATCACTAGAAAATGTCTATTAATGATTTACAGATTGGTATTAAATCTTATTTATCCAAAATACGATTTTAACTTATTGCCTCATTTGTCAGTTTATGTAAACATCAGCACCAAATTTGACTTAAGATAATATTCTCAATGAAAGTCAACTAATCGCTAAATTCCGTACCCTAAACTTATATTTAACCTGCGTAACAACGGATTTGTGACTGCATTAGTAAGGATGTCCGGATCTATATTTCATTACTGACATCGCCTTAATTCATTGAGTTAGACACATGTAATTATTGATTGATGAATTAGGCAAAAATATGCAAGAAAAACCATTCTCCCTTACATCACATCATACTGACAAACAACATCGTTTATTAAAATGGAGCTTACTCAGCTTATATTTTATCTCTGTCCCCTTATTGGCTGATCCCGTCAATCAAGCACTCTCTATCGATGCCCGCGAGCAACAACGCCAGCAAGAACGAGAGCGCATGTTACAACAGCAGAACAACCCCGTTGTGGATACGCGTATTCAACAGCCTGATTTAACGCTGCCTGATTATCCGCAAAATGAACAACCCTGCTTTACCATTTCCACTATCCGTCTTGATGGTGAGTCCGCTGCCGATTTTCAGTGGGCATTAAAGGCCGTTAACGACGCCAAAGGCCAGTGCTTGGGTAGCCAAGGGATTTTGTTAGTCCTCAATAAAAAACTAATAGAGGTCAGCGATTGTTATGGACATTAATCAAGATATTAGACGTTTAGGTGAAAATCTGAAAGGGCGTTTGGCGCCTGATATTGTTGATTTTGACTTAGAATATATAGACCACTCAGAAAGTATTTTAGCTTTTAAAACGTTATGCGATCACATAGCTGACTATGATGTCGTAATAACCAGTGATGAGTATAAGCAGATCATTGGTATTGTAAATAAGCTAAATCTTGAGTTAGATGATAGATATTTATATATAAATCCAGATAATATTAAGTGAATTAGGGTCAATGAAAAGATCCTAGTTCAATACTAGGATCTTTTGTATTTATCTCATCCCTTCAGCCACTTACCGATAATAGTGAGTTGTGGGCTAGAGTTAGGTTACCCCCCTGTTCGGTAAGTAACCCACTGTATATTGTCTGGTTTTACCCCCTTCTTCTTCTTTAGCTGTCTAGCTTTTTACCTTACAACTGTGCACTAATGCCAACCGTCGAAAAGCGAAACCCACACCGACAGCCGCCAGTCGCAAGGCAGTACCTTATTTACCGATATGAAGACCGCAGACTGAGTAATAGAAATGGTATAGCTGCAAATCAAGATAAAATATCTACTTTTATGGTTGAAAGCGATACTCGAATAGTCCTTAATCATGATTGGTCTACAAATATAAATAGAGTTATCTATAAAGAACAAATATTAATAAATAATTAACTTACCATCATCAAAACAATAACAATTTAATTTTTAAAATTACTCTACACTTACTCTAAAAAAGATAAAAATTATTTTTATCTTTAGTAATATCTATGATAATTGAATAGCTACAGTTTAAATATAAAATAACAATCACTTTAAGAATATCTTAATTAGATAAATTAAAAATATATCAATTTGTAATTAAATAAAATTATAGATTGTGTATTATAGAGTATTATTTATATTTTTAAATTTATAAAAAGGAATGGCTATATGAAAAAATTGCTATTTAGTCTTGCTACGCTGATTGTAATGTCAACACCAGCATTAGCTACTCCACCAGGCGCTAACTTAAAAATAAACGGTGATATTACTCCCCCTACTTGCACCGTTAATGCTGGTGATAATGATATTATTATTGATTATGGTGTAATATCCCCCTCTTTTATTCCTGCTGAGGAAAATTACGCACTAGGAGCTAAGAGTGCCAATATCAAAATATCCTGTGACGCAAGCAATTATTTAACACTTAAGGTATCAGATACTTATAAAACAAGTTCAACAGATTCAGCGAAAATTAGCGTTTTTGGATTAGTTAATGCAAAAAATACAGAACAAGAGATTGGTGGATATATAATTGATGTCATTGATATCAAAGTTGATAATAAACGAGCTTATTTAGGAAGAGTGGCAGATAAGATTTGGACTGGATCGTCCGCAACTATTTTTAAAGATACCTTAACAGCGTTAACTAGTGAACCTCAATCTCAGGTTGATAAAAACAATTTAAAACTTATAGCTGGAAAAGTGTTTAATGCAAAAATACAAATAGGAACTTATAACGAAAGTAGGTATGCGTATATTTTATCAAGAAAAAAATTGGCACAAAACAATATCGATTTAACTGATGGAATTGATTATATAGGTGAAGCTGTTTTTACTTTTAACTTTGGTGTCTAAATTTCAAAATCATTGATAATCACAATATAATATATGTTAATTTTTATTGTGATTATCTTGTGTTATCAACTTATCTATAATGCTGTGTACTGATCGTGCTGATACCTAAAAACCGCCAATCAACCCTTCAGCTAAACTTAATCACATGCCAATAAGAGAGTAATTACTATAACGATAACAAAAAAAGAATCCCCCTCTTTCGTCAAAAGCGTGAGGAAATATCTCTATTTTCGTTAATCCAAACTCTGCACTCTAACTATTTTTATTAATATAAATTATCAGTATTAATACTTAAAATATGACACAACAATCAAAAATAATTAACTTTAAAAAATATCTTTTAGCGAATTATTTTCAATAAAAACAAAACACAAACATATCTATATATCACATCAATAAAAATAAACCTTCCCCTTAAAGTTAGAGACTAAATAGCTATAATAATCAACTATATTATTTAATTACTGCTACGATTATTTTAGTAATAAAAACGCCTAATTGTGATAGTGATTGGAAGAAATAATAAGAAAGTTATCTATACTAAACTAATATCAAATTTTAAGTATCAAAATATTAAAGGAGTTTGACGAAATGATACGATGTGTTCGCTTATGGACCGGAGAAGATGGTAACTCTTTATTTGAAGAAGGTATCATCGAATTTAAGGATAGTTCACGAGGCGATAGTGAAAGTTTGCCAATTACTGTTTCAGAGTTATCGTTTAGAGAAACAACTTCAGGTGGTTCATATGATTGGCATCAAGATCCCGTTCCTCGTTATGTTATTACGTTATCAGGAACATTAGAGTTTGAAACAAAAGATGGCTCAACTTTTATCATTAAACCCGGTGATGTGCTGTTAGCGCAAGATAACAGTGGCACTGGTCATAAATGGCGTCTTATGGATGATGAACCTTGGCGACGAGCTTATGTTGTTTACAAAGAAGATGCAGGATTATGTTTTAAACCTACCAAAACAACTAAGTAATTGGGGTCTGTATGAATAAAACTATTAGTGAACATGTAGATGTCGCGCTCATTGGTGCTGGCATTATGAGTGCGACACTTGGCACACTTCTGAAAGAACTAGAGCCTAATTTAAAAGTCGCAATGTTTGAAAGACTTAATGATTGTGGTCAAGAGAGCTCTAACTCATGGAATAACGCGGGAACAGGACATGCTGCTAACTGTGAGCTAAATTATACGCCACCAAATCCTGACGGCACCGTTAATATCAGTAAAGCGTTAGAAGTGAACACCGAGTTCGATTTATCGCGCCAATTATGGTCTTATTTAGTAACAAAAGGAAAAATTGCCGATCCGCGTGATTTTATTCATTCTTGCCCTCATATGAGTTTTGTTTGGGGTGCAGATAACGTTAAATTCCTTCATCAACGCTATCGCCAAATGTCTGCCAATCACTGTTATGAAAATATGCAATACAGTGAAGACAAACAGCAAATTGAAGATTGGGCGCCATTAATTATGGAAGGGCGTGATCCGAATCAACAGCTTGCTGTCACCCGAGTAGCTACTGGTACTGATGTCGATTATGGCGCATTAACACATCTATTAGTTAAGCAACTTTCTCAACAAGATAATTTTGAGTTGCACTATAAACATGATGTTATTGATATCAAAAGAAATGAGACTGGTGGTTGGAATATCGAAGTTAAAGATCTCACCACCCATGATAAATACCTAATTACAGCTAAATATGTATTTGTTGGTGCCGGTGGACGCGCTATCGATTTACTCCAAAAATCAGGTATTCCAGAAGGTAAAGGCTACGGTGGTTTCCCTGTTAGTGGTATTTGGCTGCGTTGTGATGAAGATAAAATCAGCTCTCGCCATCATGCCAAAGTTTATGGAAAAGCAGATGTAGGCTCACCACCGATGTCTGTCCCCCATCTTGATACTCGTATTATTGCAGGTAAACGCTCCCTACTCTTTGGCCCCTATGCTGGATTTTCAAGTAAATTTTTAAAACACGGCTCCTATTTAGATTTATTTGAGTCAATTCGCCCCAGCAATATTGAACCTATGCTAGATGTCGCGAAAGATAACTGGTCATTAACTGAATATTTAATTGGTCAAGTATTACAAACGTCAGCACATCAATTTGAAATGCTTAAACAGTTCTATCCTCAGGCTCAACATGAGGATTGGCAAGAAGCTGTTGCAGGTCAACGAGTGCAGATTATTAAACCCGCAGCTAAACATCATGGCGTATTAGAGTTTGGTACTGAGCTAATTAGTAGCGCAGATAAATCATTTTCAGTGTTATTGGGGGCATCACCTGGCGCTTCTACAGCAGCATTTATTGCCATCAATATCATTAAATCTTGCTTTAAACAGCAACTTGAAAATGAGGGTTGGGAAGATCGTCTTAAAACAATTATTCCAACTTATGGTATTGATCTCAAAATAGATGCCGATGCTTGTCGTAATATTCGTGCATCAACGGCTAAGATATTAAAATTAGAAACACCTTAGTTATATCTTACCGATAAAAATAAAACAGACCGGAAATTAAAGGTCTGTTTTATTTTTTATTTGCATCGTTATTATTAATTACCCTTTTCCAAGTAAATATACTTAGAAAACTTACATCATTTCTACAATAGTGATACCACCAATAATAGAAAGTAATGAACATAGCGTACTTAATAATACAGTGCCCGTTGCCATATCAGCATAGGCCTTATTTGTAATAGCTAAAGCAGGCACCGCTGTTGCAGTAGGCAATACACCAATTAGAAAGACGGCTTTTAATAATTCAGTTTCTAATCCAAGTGCAAATCCCGTTCCTAAAATTAATGCCCCTTGTACAACATTCTTTATTATCACATTAAAAACAATTTCAGTATTAACTTTGAGTTTGAGCCCTGAAATTAATAGTCCTAAGAAAAATAATGCTACACCACCAGATGTTTTCCCTATTTCATTCACTGAGTTTTGTAAAATCTCTGGTAGCTTAACGCCGAAAATAGCTAGCATAGCCCCCAAAATAGGCAGGAAAACTAATGGCTGAGAGATAGCATTAAGCAATGACTGTAAAATGCTTTTTCCTTGTTTGGCACCACTAATGATCATGATAGTAAAAGGTAAAATAATTACCGTGTAGATCAAATTTCCCACCACCATAGCAATCAAACCAGATGAGCCGACTGTTGCCAGTAATACTGGTGGTCCACAATAAGCCATATCAGGAAATGAAACCGATAATGCCTGCATTGCTGAGTTCTTTTTATCATGTTTAAAAAAGAACTTGCCGCCTAAAAAACCAATAAGATAAGAAACAATTAATCCTACCGCGAGAGCTAATAGATAGTCGATATTAAAGAAAACCGACGGAGAAGCTTGGGTTGCCGCTAAAAAGAGTGAAAAAGGCAGAGCAATTTTAACGACAAAATCAGCAAAGGCTTGTGAATACTCTCTTTTAATAAATCCATATTTACCGGAAAGCCAGCCAACTAAAAGCCCTAAGATAATAGGGCCCAGCGCTGCTAAAATGGTTTGTAGTAACATATTACCTCTGGTTGCTTAATATAGTGTCCCCACTTTATTCAATGGCTATAACTGATAACAAAATAGTTATCTATTATATGAATAAAGTAAAAATATTCGTATTATTACCTAGTAATAAAAATTAGAACATTTTAATTATCGGATATATTTAAAATCATTCAAATGATAAATAACAATATTACTTCACAATGATCAACAGGATACTTTATCGAGTAAACTAAACAGGGAAGTAAACCAACACGGCAATTAGGATTTTAAGTATTTTTACTTAAAATAAACCTAACAATGGTAATAAACAGATAATAAAAGAATAGTTTTTGAATAAAAAATAAAATAGGTAGCAATAAATTAAACCATATGGAAATGATTAATCGAGCTTATTTTAATATATATGACAATGCTATATTGCATTTTTCAGCCTAAGGACACTGTTTAGGCATATCATTTAGCTGTTGATGCAGTTGCTCAAAGAGCACTTTTTTCTTATCTACTTCTTGGATTATTTTTAATATATAGATACTATCAAAATCACCACTTTCCCATTTAGGAATAGCTTTTGGATCACCACCAAATTGCGCCACAATATCTCTTACTACTTTAACTAAATTATCATGCTCCCAAGCAATAAAAATGACTGAATTCTGATATTCTTCGCTCAGCAGTTTATTACGTAATGGGTCTATCTCTTTGGCATGGTAATTTAAATGGATTGGCAGTGATGTTTTCACCGCAAGAGGTGTTAAAGTTTGAAGAGAGCGTAATGAATTTCCAAGTTTACTTTGTTTTGGTGCTGCAGCAAATAACGCATCAGGCTGACCAAATTGTGTTATCAATCGATTAGGTAACGCTAACGCACGATTTAATCCCTGACAACTTAATTGCCCGCTATCATTATCAGGCTTTTCACCATGACGGATAAATACCAGCGTTTGTTCTGAATAAGCCATAAGATTAAATCCATATAAAATGAGGCTCAAAAAGATAATGATATAGCGCATATAACACTCCTTTTGAGCCGTTTAATTTTTAGCCAAAGACTTTGGTTAGATGTGCTTTATATTCTACAATATCTTTCTCAATATTAGGCTCTTTAATGACGTTGTTGGTCATAAAAGTAGGCAGCTGAGATAAACCAAGAAATTGTTGTGATTTATGAAAAGCAAAATAGACACCATCAACCCCTCGCCCATCAAAGAAATTACCAAATTCATTGAAAGCTTCAATAGGGGCATTCCAAGTCACGGAGATCATATATTGCTTACCTTGCAACAATCCCCCGCTACCATATTGTTTGCTTGGATCATGACGAGTACGTCCATCGTTTTCATATAGTTTGCCGTGACCGTAAGTATAAACTTCATCCATATACTTTTTCACTTTCCATGGCATCATCATCCACCAGCCCGGCATCTGATAAATAATAGTATCAGCCCAGATAAATTTCTCTATCTCTTCGTTGATATCATAGCCTTCTTCAATTTGTGTTTCTTTTACCTGATGCCCTAATGTCGCCAAATGTGCCAGAGCGATATCATGTAATGTACGGTTTAATTGTCCTGCAGAATGCCCAAATTTTTGTCCACCGTTAATAAGTAGAATATTCATATTTACTCCTAATTTTCTTACTACTAAATATTTAATATGAGCTATTTTAACAGAAAATAAACGGATGCACTTCAGGGTAAAAAATCACCAAAAAGAGACACTGCAGTATTAATCACTTTTATCGAAACAGAATAAACCAACAATAAGTTAAAAATGCTAAAAAAGTAGCCATTAATCACTGTGTATTTCAATAAAGTGGATTATTGCTTTTATCGCAAAAGTCTATTGTTTATTGTCTACTTTATTGCCTAAATTGAGTTAATTAACGATAACGCTGGTGGATACTAGTGACTTACTCCTAGTTTATTTATAAATCAAAAAGTATGCTCTTACTGATTGTTGTTTAAGATCCTTGTCAGCATAAAACATCTCAATATTGTATGAAATTGCGACTCATAATGAATCGCTTTTTGATTTAATCGCTGTTCAACACAGCTAATCACAATTACCATACAGATGCTTTTTATGAACAACATGGCTATTTTTCACTCTGAGCATAAAACAACCTCAAATGTTAAATCCTAAAACATTGCTAACATAACTTATGAAATTATTTATCAACGATAAAGATTTTTATCAGCTGATCTTGCTTTTTATGGGCGTTATTTTCAATCTCTCGGGCTTTATAAGCGATCGTACTTAACGCGATTTCAAATAAACAAGCGTCAAAGTCTGTAGAAAAAACAAGCAGCAAAAACAGAATAAACCTGATAGTTAAGTGGCAGAAAGTTTCGCTACTTGTACCCGATAACAAAGAAATAACAATAAGCGGAAAAACAGATAAGTAAGTGAAAATGATATGCTGACAATTTTCTAGTGTATGTATTATTTCCTCTTTGTTAATACCCTAACAATAGTCGTTTTAGTCACAATTAAAAATAGAGAGTAATAATAAGACATCCCTTTTTTTGGTATATATGACGATTTTTTATTAAGAAAAAAGCAGATCTCGATCACTATTTTAACTTTAGCTATATTTACTAGCCATTCAATATTTACAGCATTCTTATCTAATCACTTGTTTAAATATTAATTATCACACTGATTTGTAATACAAATAATTTACCTATTATACTAGTAATATCATAATGTAACATAAAAAAGAACTTCATCACTGATAGTAAAGTGTCAACTAAACAATTTGTATAATATTATCTTTTCTTTATGAATTTTGAATGACTAATATATCTAACATTAATCATATTCTTATTTATTGGAACAAAGCAATATAAAATAAATTAGCGTTTATTTTTTATCATCTTTATTTTCCACAAAAAAATAAATAAAAAATCTTAAAATAAAAAAACTTTTAAAATTAAAAATAAAAAGAATTAATCTCTATATAAATTTAAAAATAAAAAATTATTATTTATTAATTATAATGAAAGATAAAATATAAAAAATAATTAATATCAATAATGAATATATTAAATGGTAACGTACTTTGGTTTATAAAACTGATTTTTATAACACAGACAATAAAACATTAGAAAAACTTATGATTTTTGAACGTTGAATGAGTCGGATACCAATAAAAAAAGCTAAGTTAGGCTTTAATGTATCGAACAAGTTACCAGTATAAGTAATAAAAAACTCTATTTTTACTATCAAAAATCATCTTGATAACAATAACAATAAATTAATTACATTGATAAAAGTCAAAAAACAAGACAAATAATAACTAGTTAGTAACAAAAATAGATTTTTTTTATATTTGTCACACAATTGATTTTATTCTATTACATCTTTCTAAATTTTTCCTACAATAGCCCACAACCTAACCTGACAATAGTTTAAGTAACGAATGCTTATATTATTTCTTTAGGTAACTATCTTTTTTTCTTTATGATTTATCGTTTCAGCAAAATAGAAAACCATCAAACTAAGTGCCCTACACAAAACATAAATGACGAATGAATAGGTTTGCCGGTGCAGTGATAAACGATAAAAAATTGCAAACTTAAGGATAAAAATAATTATGTCAGACTATCTATCATTTTTACTGGGAATTGTTCCTTTAGCCGTTCTGATTTTTATGATTTTAAAAATGAAATCGGCCGTTCATCACGCTGTCCTCGTTTCGCTAATTATCACTGTGGCTCTCGCTATTTTTCATTGGAATAACACCCTTCAATTTGCCTCAGTATCTGTACTTTATGGTGCGGTAAAGGGGTTATGGCCGATTATCATCGTTATTCTGGCGGCTATTTACAGCTATAACCTAATGCTAAAAACAGGAGGAATGGAGGTATTAAAAGACGTATTAGCGGGGATCAGCGATGATAAACGCGTACAAGTTTTACTTATCTCTTGGTGTTTTGGCGGTTTTTTAGAAGCTGTTGCAGGTTATGGTACAGCAGTTGCTATTCCTATCGGTATTTTAATCGCACTAGGTTTTGATCCCTTTAAAGCAGCTGTCGCTTCACTAGTCGCAAATACGGTACCTACCGCATTTGGTGCCGTTGGTATTCCAGTGTCTATTTTGGCACAAAATACCGGCCTTGATGTATTGGTGTTAAGTAAAACCATTATTATCCAACTTGGTTTATTCAATATTCTATTACCTTTTGTCATTGTTGCTATTGCTGGTGGTGGTATTAAAGCCATTAAAGGTGTCGGCTTTATTACTTTAATGTGTGGGATCAGCACCTTAATCCCTCAATATATTGTCGCAGCTAATTTAGGTGCGGAATTACCTGCCTTTGCAGGAAGCCTAGTCAGTCTGATTGTGGTTATTTTCTTGGCTAAACGCATGAAAACAGGCCATGATAAAAGTAAACAACCAACAAAACACTCAGCTAAAGAGCTATTAGTCGCTAGCTCTATCTATCTGTTTACTTTTATTTTTATCTTAGCCTGCTCTCCGCTATTCCCTACAATCCAAACCGCAGTAGGAACTATTGCAACTAAAATTCCTTTTGTATTAAGTGATACTCAAACTGAATATCAAACTATTGCTTGGTTAAGTACGCCTGGGGTATTGATTATTTTAGCGAGTTTTGTTGGTGGCACTATTCAAGGTGCAAGCCTTTCAACGCTCTTTTCTGTATTAGTAAAAACCACAATTCAATTAAAGAACTCCATTATTGCCATTATGGCTATTGTTGCGATGGCAACGGTAATGGATTTCAGTGGCATGATTGGTAGCATTGCGGAAACATTAGTTAACTTTACTGGCGCTGGATTTATCTTTATTGCCCCAGTCATTGGTGCACTAGGAACGTTTGTAACCGGAAGCGATACAAACTCTAACGTACTATTTGGCAAGCTTCAAACCAGTGCCGCGGCAAAACTCCATGTTGATCCCTTTATTCTCGCAGCGGCTAATACCTCTGGGGCGACTGGCGGTAAGATGATTTCACCACAAAGTATCGCGATCGCCGTTTCGGCGACCAAAATGGATGGGCAAAGCAGTGCCATTATGCGAGAAACATTAAAATATTGTATTGCCTATATCATCATTCTAGGTGCCAAAATCGGCATTATTTATCACCTAATGAATTAACTATACAAGATAAGTGATGGCTTATCTTGGCTATCACCTATCGCTTTGACATAACGAAAATAAAGAAAAATAACCAATAAGAATTTTATCTTAAATAAAAATGACAACATCTGAGCGATGTTTTGGAGTTCGGTGAATGAAAGTTAATTTTTATGCAACCTGTCTTGGTGATGTGCTAAAAGCAGATTCGGCACGAGATACCGTATTATTGCTCGAAAAATTAGGTTGCGAAGTATTATTTCAAGAGCGCCAGGGTTGCTGTGGTCAGCCAGCACTTAATAGCGGTTATGTTAATGATGCAAAACCCGCAATGAAATCATTAATTGAGACATTAGAAGTTAATGATTATCCGATTATTTCCCCTGCAGGCTCTTGCACTTATGCGATTAAAGGCTATCCCAGCTATCTTGCCGATGAGCCTCAATGGGCGCAGCGAGCCCAAGGTGTGGCCGATCGTTTAATTGATCTTACCAGCTTTATCGTCAACACCTTAGGTGTGGTTGATGTTGGCGCCCGCCTTGCGGGTAAAGCGGTTTATCACCCCTCTTGTAGTTTAACGCGAAAGTTAGGGGTTGTTAGTGAACCTTTAACCTTATTAAAACATGTTGAAGGACTCGAAATGTTACCTTTCGCCAATTCAGAAACTTGTTGTGGTTTTGGCGGCACCTTCTCAGTAAAAATGTCAGAAATTTCCGGTGAAATGGTCACTGAAAAAGTAAAACATATCATGGAAGTCAGCCCTGATTACGTCATTGGTGCAGACACCAGTTGTTTAATTAATATTCAAGGCCGTTTAAGTCGTGAAAAGCGTCCTGTCAAAGTGCTACATATTGCACAAGTTTTAATGAGTCAATAAGGGGGCTGCAATGTCTATTAAAACCAGTAATATCGATTTTAGACCACGCTTAGCGCATGAAATGAATGATACCATTATGCGTAACGCCGTTGTTATGGCACAAGAGCGCATTGGAGCCAATCGCCAAATAATGGTAAAAGAGTTAGGTGATTGGGAAGCGTGGCGTGATCGCGCAGAACAAATCCGTAACCATGTTCTTGAAAACTTAGACGCTTATCTTTATCAATTATCAGAAAAAGTGACTGAAAACGGCGGTCATGTCTATTTTGCCAAAACGGCAGAAGATGCGACACGCTATATTTGTAACGTTGCCAAACAGAAAAATGCCAAGAAAATCGTTAAATCAAAATCGATGGTAACCGAAGAAATCGGTATGAACAAAGCCTTACAAAATGAAGGTATTGAGATTATCGAAACCGACCTTGGTGAATATATTCTGCAACTGGATAACGATCCCCCTTCTCATATTGTTGTACCGGCGATCCATAAAGATCGCTACCAAATACGTAAAGTGCTAAATGAAAAACTAGGTTATCAAGGTAGTGAAACCCCAGAAGATATGACCCTTTTTATCAGGCAACGTATTCGACAAGATTTTCTTTCTGCTGATATTGGAGTCACTGGTTGTAACTTTGCGGTTGCAGAAACAGGCTCAGTCTGTTTAGTAACTAACGAAGGCAATGCACGGATGACGACCACATTACCTAAAACCCATATTGCCGTTATGGGAATGGAGCGTGTTGCGCCTACTTTTGAAGAAGTCGATCCGCTGATCACGATGTTATGTCGTAGTGCGGTTGGCTCACGCCTAACCAGTTATAACACTTGGGTAACTGGACCTCGTGAAGCGGGTAATGTTGATGGCCCTGAAGAGTTTCATTTAGTGATTGTCGATAATGGTCGCTCTGAAATTTTAGGCTCACAATTTAAAGATATTCTACGCTGTATCCGTTGTGGAGCCTGTCTAAACACCTGTCCTGCTTATCGTAATATCGGTGGTCATGCTTATGGCTCTATTTATCCCGGCCCTATCGGTGCAGTTATTTCGCCACTCTTAGGAGGCTATAAAGATTTTCATGACTTACCTTATGCCTGCTCATTATGCAATGCATGTAATGTGGTCTGTCCGGTCAAAATCCCTTTAGCACAATTGATCCTAAAACATCGTCGAGTCATGGCGGAAAGTGGTTTAACACCAAAAGCTGAGCGTCGTGTAACCGGTATGTTTAATTACATTAATGCGCACCCCACGCTTTGGAAAGTTGGCATGAATGTAGGGGCTAAGATGGCGGGCTTGATGATCAAAAATGGCTCAACTCCAATCAAGATAAGTGTACTCAATGATTGGATGGCATCACGTGATCTCCCAAAACCCGATGGTTATAGTTTCCGTAGTTGGTTTAAGCGCCACAAAGCAGAAGGAAAAAAATAATATGTTAAACGAACAAAATCGTGCTGAGTTTCTGCAAACTATTGCTCAAAAATTAGGACGTGAGGTGACGCATACGCCAAAACCACAAGATCCCCCTATTAATAATTTAGCTAAAACACGCTTAACAAATTTAACCCAAGATGAATTATGCAAAGAATTTACTGATTTTGCACAAACCCAGCAAGTAAGATGCGTTATCACTAAACCAGAACAAGTGATAAATAGCTTAATAGCGCTTTGTGAAAGCTATGATTGTCAAGGCTCAGTGATAATAAGTGGAGATGAGCGCTTAAATGCACTTGGTGTAACACAAGCTATTAGTGAAAAATATGAAACTTATATTTGGGATCCTAAACTCGGTCATGAAAATATTATTCATGCTGAGCGCTCTCAAATAGGGATTGTCTTTGCGGAAGCGGGATTAACAGAATCTGGCGGGATTGTGCTGTTTTCTTCTCCGGAAAAAGGGCGTTCTGTCAGCCTGTTACCTGAAACCTCGATTGTTATTTTACGCAAAAGTGACATTTTACCGCGAGTGGCTCAACTTGCAGAGCGTTTACACAAAATGGCACAAGATGGGATCAGAATGCCTTCATGTATCAATTTAATTGGTGGTGCAAGCTCAACGGCTGATATTGAATTAATCAAAGTATGGGGAGTTCATGGCCCTGTTCATGCCGCTTATCTTATTATTGAAGATTGTTAGTTTAAACGAAACAATATAAAAACGATAACCAAATAACTTAACGTCATGGTCAACGGATTGACCCAAATACAAAACACCTTTTATACAGGTGTTTTGTATTTATGGCTTAATTAGTGAGTAATAATTTAGCTCGCCATTGATTTAATTTTATTTCACAAGCCAGCAGTACTTCATCAGCACCATTGCCCCCCATCATTAAAGCAGATTGACGTTGGCATTCACTACTTCTAAAAAGAATAAACTGCTCTTGTGAACTGACTAATGCATCAATAGCACTTTTAGCCGCGATAGAGTCACTATCTTCAAGGTCGCCTTTGCTTTTATTATAGATAACATTCAACTGCTCTTCAGATAATCTTAGTTCATCTAATAGACAAGCTTTAATGGTTGTTTGGCTTGCATCTGTTGACAACTCATAACATTTGGTCAGGGGATCGTGATTTACTTGAGCAAAGGAGGAAAAAGAGATCAAACTCATTGTGAGTAAACTGTAAGAAATTAAAAGCGTACCTATCTTCACGTTGGCTCCCAATAATAAGTTTTTTACTAAATTTGACTGTCAAATATAAGGTATTAAAGAATTAACACCACATCTATTAGTGCGAAAACACAAATTTAGGATATGTCGCATTAAGTGTAGAAAATAAATCTTAATAAGAAGTAAAACTATAATTAATAAGTCTTTAAATCTATCTATTTTATTAGTATTTTTTATAAAAAAAGATGTTTTAATAATAATCTTAGTAAGCGTTATATTTATCTATTGAGAGGATAATATAAAAAAATCAGGTTTAGTGTTTTTTCTCGATTTAAGTCAATTTTTTTTGATCCTCCGAAGTTCTATTTTTAGCAATAGATCTAAAAAAATAGACTTTTTTTACTTGATGTCAATAGCAAAACAAAGCGTTTTGCAGTAATCTCATCGCTGATTTTTTGCTACTTTCTCCCTTTAAAACCTCTGGTGGTATGACAAATATGTTGTATAAATTTACCCCCATTATTCTGCTGATAATTTCCAATATCTTTATGACTTTTGCTTGGTATGGCCATTTAAAATACGGTAATAAGCCGTTAATTATAGTGATCTTACTCAGTTGGTTAATCGCTTTTGTTGAATACTGTTTTGCAGTTCCTGCAAACCGTATCGGCCACAACTATTACAGCGCCGCCGAATTAAAAACCATTCAAGAAGTCATCACACTAACCATTTTTGCTGTTTTTTCGGTGACTTATTTAGGTGAAAGTTTCACACTTAACCACTTTATCGGTTTTATTTTAATTGGTGCGGGTGCGCTATTTATTTTTAAGGGGCCATTTTAAAGAATAAAAAATAGCTGCTGATAAAATAAATGAAAATTTTCAAAACCTCATTTCGAAATGAGGTTTTTTGTTTTGTAGAGCCCCGCCTCACCCGAACAAAAAACAATCAAAATAATTGATTTCAATTATTAAGTACTAACCAGTAATTCATAGCAAGATTAAGTTATATCATTCAATAAATTACCACATCCCATATTATGCACTGCATTAGTAGAAATTTGACTACAAAAAACAAATATTGCTCTTGAAAAAATATTTTCATTCAGCGCATAATAGCTAGCTAAGAGAGGCATTGTTTCTCTTTCTTTCTTTGTTGCTTCTCTTAAGTGAAAACGATTTTCAAAAACTTCTTATATTACTTTAAGGTCAGATAAAACGGTATCTGGTATGAGCAAACATTCTAACGATTTTATTTATATGCAGGATAATCCCTGTATGCATTGTGGTGCATGTTGCGCCTATTTTAGAGTCTCTTTCTATTGGGCTGAAATGAAAAGTGGTGGTGGTGTTGTTCCTGACGAATTTACCGAACCCTTAACCCCTTTTCTATCATGTATGAAAGGAACTAATGAGAAACAACCACGCTGTGAAAAATTGATTGGTGAAGTTGGTGAATGCGTGAGTTGTGCAATTTATGAACAGAGACCATCCCCTTGCCGTGAGTTTGAACAATCTTGGGCTAATGGCGTAAAAAATGAAGCTTGCGATCGGGCAAGAGCCGCTTTTGGGCTTCCTCCTCTTCCTAATATTTCTCTACCGCATTCTGCGTAGAACATCAGAGGGGCTAGCCCCTCCTGAGTCTCTTTGATCACAATTTTGCACTTCTTTGCATAAAATAAAGAATTTTCACCAAAAATAGCATTATAAAATAATAGGTTAGTTTGACTTTATTTATAAATCATCTAGTATAGAGAGTAATCAATTAATAACGTGTATTTAGTGAGGTTTTTTATTTAAAAATAGCAATAAATTAGGAGGTCACTATGATCAGTAGCTCATTTTTCATTCTTTTCCTTTCCCTTATTTGTTCCGTTGCCGTTGTCAGTATGTTACTCGGTGGCTTAGAGGACTAATTATGAATATTTCTGATGAAAATATTCTCCCCCAGAAATAGACGCCCATACCAAAATAATTATTTTTAGTATGGGCGTCTATTAATATTATATTAATTAACTTTCTTTTTATTTTGCTATTACTCGTTATTAGTAAATATTTTTATATTCTATTTAAATCTAATTTTAATAACTGTAATGACCGGTTATTTTCCACGAAAATAAAACATCTTCAGCGACTTGTCCAAAACCAATATTATGCATCACTAAATAGCGCTGATTATCACTGCTTTTCTTGTCTATGACGAGACCAATATGAGGACGCCCATTATCTAAGCGCCAGCTAACAATATCACCAGGCAAGTAGTCTGACGCCTCTTTGCTAATAGGTTTCACCTTTCCCTTACGCGAGAAAAAAACTTCCAAATTGGGTACTCTGCGGTGATCAATATTAGTATCAGGTCGACTAAGTCCCCAGATACGCTTACTAGGGTAAAGTGCAAAATTGGCTTTGATATCTTCATGTAACAATTTTTGTAAATCAATGCCAATTCCTCGGTAACTACGAATAATCACATCACTACACACCCCATAATGAGCAGGCACATCACCATTAGGATAATTAATTTTACGGTAGGCTGGATCATAAATAACGGCTCTAGGTAGATCCGTTGCATAAGCCACCAGCTGTTTATTTTGTGTCGGTGTTATCGCTTGGGAAACAGAAATGGGTAAGATAATCAGAGAGAGAAAGCTAAATATGAATATTTTCAAAGAATTATTTCCATGTTGTATCAATCGATGATAATTAAAATCATCTTTATTTAATGACTTTATCATTTGCTAAATAGTGGGGTAAAAATATGAGAAGGATCTTAATTAGCCATCACGCATCAATAAAAAAAACCGAGTTACTCTTAAAAGCAACTCGGTTGATATCAAAGAATGAAAGTGTTTAACGCAATTAGTTAAGCACAATATGGCTTTTGCGTCGTAAACTGGCAAATAACATATATACAGCTGTCGCTAATAACACGACAAAGAAAAAGTTCATAATGCCGTTACTTGCTTGTGACATAAACATACCTGCGCCTAATGGCCCCATTGCTGAACCCACGCTGTAACTTAATAACATCACCTGAGTAATTGCCACAATATAGCTCGCATTAACATGATCACAAGCTAATGTGATAGCAATAGGATAAAGTGCAAAAGATGACATTCCTAATAAAGCTAATGCAATAATTAACACCACATAGTCATTAGACAGATAAGTCATGCCCATCGCAAATACCCCAACTAAGCACATCATGGCTAATAATAGGGTTTTACTCATCATCACCGACAATTTGCTAATAATAGGCTGAACAACCATACCACCTAAAATAATTGCTGCCATCAACACCCCAATTTGGTCGGTGTTAAATTGTCCTTGATTTAAAGCCAATGGCATCATGCCATAAATACTCCCCATCACAACGCCAGAAACCATACAGCCTACTAAAGAAGCTTTATTCAGCCGGCTAATCTGTTTAAGTGACAAACTTTTATGCTCGTGGCATTGGGGTTGTCCTTGTTTAAAAAACAAAGGAGGTAACACTGCAATTAATAGCAATGCCAATACCGCGATAAAAGGAATTGCCCCTTGCGTACCAATGGCACCAATAGCAAGCTGACCTAATGTTGTGCCACCATAAAGTGATGTCATATAAAAGCCCAAGCGTTTAGCTCGCTCTTTAGGATTATCACCAATTAATAACCATGATTCGACTACAACAAAGATACCCGCAACCGCCATACCACCGAAAAAGCGAGATACTAGCCATACCGATAAATAAGGTAACAGTGGCAAAATACTCACGGTGAATGCTAACAACAATAAAAACAGCACAAAAGAGAGCCTATGCCCTATTTTTGCAATAATAGGTTCGATCATCACTGAACCTATAAGTAATCCAATAAAGTAAATGCTTGCTAACCAGCTAGCATAAAAAGTATCAATACCAAAACTATCCATAGATAGTGGAATTAAACTCATTAAATAGCCTGATGCGATAGCAAATACCGTTAAACCCGCGACAGGTACTAATGTACTGTCACCTTTGCGTACCAAAGTAGTGTTCTGTTTCACTACCCTCGTCTCCACAATCAAAACGGTTAATCATGCGCTGTTTTCTCGAAGCCAGACATTGGCACTCCTTTCATCTAGAAAAGATGAAAGCAATAGTGATGAAAACAGTGGGTGGCGTCCCTAAGTTAGGGGTGCGTGAATATAGCTCGTTACTAAAAATAAATAAAATTATAAAATCTAATGCTAGCGAGTAATTTTATTTATCCTATCCGTTATTATCGTCCTTTCACGGTAAAAAAGTAGTCCTTGGCGCAAATTATTTTTTAAAATTGAGAATAATCTATAGCCTTTGTGATAACAGCGCACAGAGCAGAATAGCGGCTATTTTATTAAATAAAACAGCCGTTAATAAAAACGCTTATTCTGTACTTTGTTCTAAAGCGATTTTGATTGCATCAGGGATTGAACTGCCATGTCCTTTACCCGTAAAGAGGTAAAATTGGCATGTTTTGCCGGCATCAGTAAGATAATCACAGAGTTGTCGAGGAGTAAGCCAGCTACTACGCGTTTGATAGCGCAAGCGTTGCTCTTCGCTCATTTGAGAAAAATCAGGGGTTTCTTCTAATTCACCTAATGTAATGGTCACCGCAACATTATTGGGGATCTGTTGCCATTTATCTTGAGTGATCCACTCACCTTTTCCCCACCAAAGAGATGGGCTAGCAGCAATATAGCGTTGAAAAGCGTCTGGATGATTAAATAATACATATAGCGTAAACACGCCACCAAAGGAGTGTCCAAATAGTGATTGCTCAGTAATAGTGATGTTTTCTTGCACCGCCTGTGCTAGTACATAGGGTTTTAATTGGCTTACCATAAACTGATAAAACTGTTCAGCATTACCGCCTTTGGCAAAGGCTTCGCCATGTACTCTTGGGGTATAGTCGTGAGTTCTTTCCGCTATAAAATAGGCCTTTTCACCTACATAGCCTAGGCTTGCAATAACAGGCAATGGCTTTTTCGCTTGCGCTAGTGCTTCATTCACAATAAGTGGAAATTGTGCATTTCCATCAACACTATACAGCACTGTTGTCTTAGGCGTATTTTTGGGGATCGCAAGAAAAAAGCGATACTGCTTTCCTTGATGCTCAACCTCTTTTTCCATAATGTGATAATAGGTTGATACTTGTGGTGTGATCTGAGGAACTTGTTGATTAGGTCTTGCTTGCACAATAGAAGATAACATTATCATTCCACATAACATTAGTATTCTCATCAATCAGATACCCTGTAAGTTATTATCAAATGATGGCAGTAAGCCCCATAATAAATGAGGCTTACCTTTACTGGGATAGATTAAAAACTATATTTGATATTTGCCCAATAACGACGGCCTTCATCAACGACCCAGTTCCCCCCTTTATCGTTGACCGCAGGACCCGTTTCATCAGTAATATTCAATACGGCTAAATTTAGCATGGTATTTTTATTAAAGTTATAGGTCATTCCTAAATCAAAGGTTGTATAACCACTACGATAACGAGCGCCAGTATAACCATTTCGTTGAGCCGCCCAAATTTGCTTACCAGTATAGGCAGTATTGGCATAGAAACTGGTAGCTTCATCGTATTGCCAATCAACACGCGCATTGGCGCTATGTTTTGGTGTCATATCCAATGGATAACCTTTTAATGATTCACCAGAGCCTAATTTTTCGTCATCACTTTTACGCTTAGAGTTGATATAAGTGTAATTAGCACTTACTCGCCAATTATCAGCGACAGGGAATGCAACCGCGGTTTCAATCCCTTTAATATTAGCTTTACCCACATTATCATATTGGTACAGTTTTAATCCGGTAATAGGATCGATTTCACCGGTATCGTAGTTGGTAAGCTTATCTTTAAATTCTGTATTAAAGAAAGTCACATTGGCGGTAAAACCATCACCATTGTCATAACCAACACCAATTTCTTGGCTAACCGAAGTTTCAGGTTTTAAGTCACGATTACCATACATAATCGCTCGCCCTTTTTCCGTTGATGTACCATATTGAGGGCTAATTTCTCGTAAACTCGGGGCTTTAAAGGCCTTAGCAATCCCCCCTTTTATGGTAAATTCGTCGGTTAAATGGTAAACCGCGTATGCTCTTGGGTTCCAGTGCTTACCATAGTATTCATGATCATCAAGACGTATTCCCCCAGTTAGGGCTAAATTATCTGTGACACTAAATTCATCTTCTAAAAATAACGCTTTTTGATCAGCGGTGATCGTAGATTGTTTGACCTCTTTACCGCCGACTGAAGATTCGTCTTTTAAACGTGCATATTGGTATTGACCACCAAAAGTCATCACATTATCAGGAAGGAATGCGGTAAATTTAGCATCGAAAACAGTATTAGTGATTTCAGGGCGGCGATCTTCATAATATTTGTAGCTATTTCCTGTCGCTTTATCTACACCTTCCGTCTTTTGAACACGCTTGGTTTGCTCTTGATAAACACTTAACTCAGAGTGCAAAATATCAAACTGATTTTTATAAGTTAATGCCCAATGGTTACGGTCATTATTCGTTTCTAGCATTTTGTTTTTATCAAGACGTCCACCACGATTGGTAAATTCGCTCATCGATTTACCCGGTGTTGTCGTGCGTTGTAGCGAATTGCGCCCAGCTTCTAATAAAATGGTTTGGTTATCTGTAGGAGTAAAAGCTAATTTGGCCGTAATATTTTTATTATCGTTACGCCCTTGCCCATATGTAATTTTATCTTCTGCACGTAAGTAGCTACTACCATAAAGTTGTAAACCTAACTTATCTTCAATTAATGGGCCGGAAAGATAAAAATCACCATTGATAGAATCTCCCGCGTCACGGTTATGTTGCAATGTTCCCCCCATGGAAACTGCACCATGCCACTCTTTAGTAACAGGCTTAGTAATAATATTAATCACACCGCCCATCGCATCTGAGCCATAAAGTGATGACATTGGCCCACGTATTACCTCGATCCGTTCAATGGCATCCGCGGGAGGAATAAATCCACCTTCATATCCACCACTCCCATTAGGGCGTGATTCACGACTATTTTGACGTCTGCCATCAACCAAAATCAGTGTGTATTCTCCGGGTAAGCCACGAATAGTAATTTCTTGTTTATTTGCATTACCATTCACACTGACGCCTTCAACCCCTTTTACGGCATCAGCAAGATCGTGTATCGGTTTTTTCTCTAATTGTTCTTTGTTGATTACCGTAATGCTAGCGGGTGCATCTGTTTGTTGCTGTGCAAACCCTGAGGCTGATACAACTAATCGTTCTACTTTATCTTCTTGTGCGTGTAGTGAATAAGAAGTCATTAAAATACAGGCTGTTAAAGCACTTATTTTAAATTTCATAACAAATCCCTGAAGTCAAATAATGGTTATAGTAATGAGAATGATTAATATTATCTTAATCAATTGACTGTGAGAATAATTTTCTTTTGCAATTTAGTGATATTTTTTAATCTGCATCAAAGCAATTTAGAGCAACAAAGATAAGAAGATTTGAATAGGCATTGAAGTGACAAAAAAAGCAGAGCTATTGGCTCTGCTTTTTTTTGTAATACATTGATAAATAAAATTAATTACTAATTACCAAAATACAGCATAAAGCACACAGAGGATGATCATAATGATATAAGAAGCAATATTGAACCCACTTTGGGTTTTAAATGTTGCATCAGTTAATACAATCGCCCCTGCGCTATCATCACTTTTCGTTGAGGTTAAGCTGACCAAACCAATAACAACCGCGGTGAAAATAAAGGTATACATCATTTGGTCAAGGAATGGCATTCCTAGTGGCATTAATTTTAGGAATAAAGCAAAAGGAATTGAGAGTACAACCCCTATAATTGCCCCTTTGGCATTAGTTTTCTTCCAAAATAGTCCTAACAAGAATACAGCTAAGATACCAGGACTCACTAAACCTGTGTACTCTTGGATATATTGGAATGCCTGATCAATGCCCCCTAACAGTGGCGCAATAAAGCAAGCAATAATCAATGCAATCACCGCACTAATACGTCCCACATTAACTAAGCGGGTTTCTGAGGATTTTGGCCCAATATATTCTTTATAAATATCCATCGTGAAAATAGTCGCGATAGAGTTAAGCATGGAAGCTAAAGAAGAAACGATAGCTGCTGCCAGTGCTGCAAACACAACCCCTTTAGCCCCAATAGGTAAGAATTGTGTTAACCAAGGATAGGCTTTATCCGCTTGCGCTAAGGTTGGGATATGCTCCTGTGCCATTGTTCCTAATCCTGCCATCAGCGTAGGATCGGTTGTAATAACAAAAGCTGCGATCCCCGGCACAACAACTAAAATAGGCACAATCAGTTTTAAGAAAGCGGCAAACACTAAACCTTTTTGCGCTTCATTAATAGATTTAGCGGCTAAAGCACGTTGAATAATGTATTGGTTAAAGCCCCAGTAATAGAGGTTAGCAACCCATAGCCCACCGATTAGCACAGCAATTCCTGGCAAATTCATAAATTGTGGGTTTTCTTTTGCTAAGATCATTTTAAAGTGATCTGGCGCGGCGGCTGTCATCTTACTTAAGCCTTCCATTATTCCGCCATCACCACCGATATAGCTAACAGCAAGTACGGTGGTGAAAAGTCCACCGAGGATCAGGAAGAAAACTTGTACAACATCCGTCCATGCAACCGCTGAAAGTCCACCGTAAAGCGAGTAGATAACCGCAAATAGTGCCAGACCAATAATGGCATACATCATCGGCACACCAAGAATGGTTTCTAACGCCAATGATCCTAAATACAATACAGATGTTAAGTTAACGAAAATAAAGAGTGCTAACCAGAATACGGCGAGGATCGTCTTTAAATTACGACTTTTAAAACGATTCTCAACAAATTCAGGAATGGTATAAATGCCTTTTTCAATAAAAATAGGCAAAAAGTATTTAGCAACGATGATTAACGTCAATGCTGCCATCCATTCATAAGATGCAATAGCAAGACCTATCGAAAATCCTGAGCCAGACATACCAATGAATTGCTCAGCTGAGATATTAGCAGCAATAAGAGAAGAACCAATCGCCCACCAAGGCAGTGTTTTACCCGCTAGGAAGTAATCCTTTGTTCCTTTTTTAGCTCCATCTTTTGAACGAGAAACCCATAATCCAAGGCTAATAATAATGATGACATAGAGGGCAAAGATTGCATAATCTATTGTGCTTAATCCAACACCTTCTGTATGCATAATATTTTCCTTTCAGACCCATAGAGAGAAGAGAATATTAATGTAAACGTTTCCACTTGCTTTTTCCGTTACTCCGTTCACAATTTTATCGCCTATGTTAAAAATCGGATCGATAAAGCACATAACAAACGATTACCTTAACTAATAAATCAACAAAATTCGCTGATTTCACTTTATGCTCTTTTAATTGAGAAAAAAGTCATCGCTAAAAATAAACAAAATAAAGAAAGTTTGATAACGATTACAAGAAATAACCAGATAATAATAAGAATATTTTTAAGCGATAAAACAGATAAAAAAGGCGCTTAAACAAACTGTTATAAACTTCTGAGCCTATTATCAGAAGTTTGTAACATGTTTAAAGTATAATGGATGATTAAGAAAGGTGGCTTAAATTATAAACGGAGTTGCGCTGAACCAGAGTGGGTGAGTAAATACGCTGCTTTTGGGTTAGGACTTCCCCTTGAGAAAGCTTTAACGCTAATGTTGCTGCTTGCTCTGCCATCATATGTATCGGATAACGCACCGTTGTTAGCCGAGGATGAATATAACGAGCGATAAGTACATCATCAAAGCCAATCACTGAAATTTTTTCAGGAACAGGGATCTCATTTTCATCAAGCACCGATAATGCCCCTGCAGCCATAAAGTCGTTATAGGTGACCACTGCTGTAAAATCTATCGACTTGGTTAATAGACGCATCATCGCTTGCTCTCCCCCTTCGCCTTCTGGCTCGCCATATTCGACATAGCTTTCAGGCAAACTAATATTATAAGCTGCTAAAGCAGCTTTATATCCCGCAAGCCTTTGGCTGGTATCTTCAATATGGTGAGTGGATGAGATATAGGCGATTTGAGTATGACCTTGACGAATAAGATGTTCGGTGGCAATCCATGCCCCTTTGTAGTTATCTAAGGCGACACAACGTTCCGCAATTTCTGGGATAAAACGGTTAATTAATACCATGCTATTAACTTCATTGGCATAAGCTAACAACTCTTCATCAGAAAGTGCCTTAGAGTGGATCACTAAGCCATCACAACGGCTGTTGATCAAGAGTTCTATAGATTGGCGTTCATCTTGCGCATCATGGTAACCATTACATACCAGAATATGTTTTCCCGCTTTTCTGGCAATATTATCGACCGCTTTGACCAAGGTCCCAAAAAAGGGATCGGATACGTCATGCACCAAAACACCTAATGTTTGGGTACTTTGACTGACCAGTGCTCGCGCAGCAGCATTGGGGCGATAACCTAATTTTTGCATTGCCGAATTGACAATCTCTATCGATGCTCGGCTCGCTTTTGGTGAGTTATTAATGACCCGAGATACCGTAGCAACAGAAACACCCGCTTCTTTTGCCACATCCTTGATAGTTGCCATATCCACCTCATAAATAACTCTTATTCTGCATTAAAAACCTTGTGTCATTAATCGATGGCTAAGAAAAAGAGTAAGTTATAAAACAAGTGGCATGATTATCAGTGAAGATAAGAAATTTAAAAAGTAAAATGATCAAATAAACAGTAAAAAAGGAAAGCGTTTACACTTTCCTTTATCTATTACTGATAAAATTTATATATTGTTTGGCTATGCCACGGAGTATTTGCAGCTAAAATACCTTGGTTCTCACCCCATTCAGGATGATTCGGCCCATCAGGAAAATATTGTGTCTCTAAAGCCAGCCCCGAATAATTACCATAACGACGAGTTTTTCCTTTACTCTGTGCCAAAAAATTTCCTGTATAAAACTGTATAGAAGGCATGGTAGTAAAAACATCCATTTTAAGCTCACCTTCAGGGGCAATAACTGTGGCAATCGATGCTTTATCTGCTATTTTTTGTTTGTCTAAAATAAACGCATGATCATAGCCATTAGCGGCTTTTTGACATTCATCTCGCATAAAATCGATGCCAATACGTTTTAATTGGCGAAAATCGAATCCCGTCCCAGTCACATCGACAATTTCCCCTGTAGGAATATTACCCGCACCATTTTTTAAGTAGTGAGAAGCGTGGATAACTAAATCATGTTCAAGAGCCGTTCGCTGAGTATGCTCCCCAGCTAAATTAAAATAGGCATGATTAGTTAAACTCAACGCTGTCGTTTTATCACTAATAGCCTGATAATTGATATGAACTTCATTATCATCCGTTAATGTATATGTCACACTGGCTTCGACGGTACCAGGAAATCCTTGTTCGCCATCTGCAGATTGCAAGCTTAAAGTGACCGACTGTGTGGATTGCGCCACAATAGTCCAGCGACGATGGCTAAAATTTTGTTTACCACCATGTAGCGTATTGTTGCCTTCATTAGCAACAAGGCGATACTCAGTTCCGGCGATGGTGAATTTAGCCCCTGCAATACGATTAGCAAAACGCCCTACCGTTGCGCCAAAATAGGCCGTTTGCTGTTGATGGGCTTTCATATCTGCAGATCCTAAAAGCACATCGCGACGATAGCCATTCACAGGGACAATACAACTTAACCATGTTGCACCAATATCCATAATGGAGATAGACATACCAAAACGGTTTGTCAAAATCACGACTTGAGCAGGCAAACCATCAAAAGCGGCTTGTGTGGTCATCTGTTCAGGCTTAAAAAAACGGTTTTCATTTAATGCCATTAGTTATCTCCAGATAGCCCGCCCCTTGGCTTGCAGAGCAGACATAAATAGTTTCTTTTAAACCTGTTTGGGGTTTATATTGGGCTTCAACCGCTTGTGTCACTTTTGCAACTAAATCAGGAGTCACCAGCGCCACCACACAGCCCCCAAAACCTCCGCCAGTCATTCTAACGCCACCTTGCGAACCAATCACTGATTTAACAATTTCTACCAGTGTATCCACTTCGTTAACGGTTATTTCAAAGTCATCACGCATAGAGATATGTGATTGTGCCATCAACTCACTAAGTTTAGTAAGATCGCCTTGTTTTAACGCCTCAGCCGCTTGTAAAGTACGCTCATTTTCGGTGATCACATGACGAGCACGTCGATATACTTTATCATTCATCAGTGCCTTTTTCGCTTGCAATTGCGCTAAGGTCGCATCTCGTAATGCAGTAACATTTAATATTTTTGCCGCTTCCTCACACTGTTGACGACGCGTATTATATTCGCTATCGACTAACCCTCTTTTTTTATTTGAGTTAATAATCATCACTACCGCACTTTCTGGCATTTTTACCGCCGTAGTGGCTAATGAACGACAATCAATTAATAGTGCATGGCTCTCTTCACCACATGCAGAAATAAGCTGATCCATAATACCGCAATTGCATCCAACAAATTGGTTTTCTGCTTTTTGACCGTTAAGGGCAATTTCTTTTTGACTAATAGGAAGTTGATAAAGTGTTTTTACTGTTTGTCCTATAGCCACTTCTAATGCAGCTGAAGAGCTTAAGCCAGCCCCTTGAGGCACATTACCTGTAATGGCAATATCCATACCCTGAAATACATATTTGGCTTGTTGTAAAAAATGAATAACGCCACGAATATAGTTAGCCCACATTTTATTAGGTAAAAACTCAATGGGATGTTCGAGAGAGAATTGATCTTGCGCATTCTGATAATCAACCGCAATCACACGAATAAGATTATCATCTCGTTTGGCGGCAGCAACTACCATTTGATAATCAATGGCACAAGGAAGAACAAAACCATCGTTATAATCAGTATGCTCACCAATCAGATTAACTCTGCCTGGAGCTTGAATAAAATGTGTTGGGGCATAACCAAAAATAGAGGTAAAAGAATGAGTCACATTATTAATCAGTGCCTGCATAATAAATCCTTAACTTAAAATTAAGTAATAACAACCTGTTACATCAATATAATAGTGATGCATCCTAGGCTAGGTAGTGATTTAAAAAGCGTCCGCCATCAACCCGTTAAGCTAATTTTCTTGCTCTTTATAATGGATATCGCTTACTTGGCGTAAATTATAAGCAGCTTGCTCTGGCGTTAAGTCGCGTTGCGATTCAGCCAACATTTCATAACCCACCATAAATTTACGTACTGTCGCAGAGCGTAATAACGGCGGATAATACAGGGCATGTAATTGCCAATGCTCGATGCTTTCGCCCTCTTTAAAAGAAGGTGCAAAATGCCATCCCATTGAATAAGGAAATGAACAATGAAATAGATTATCGTAACGACTGGTTAATTTTTTTATTGCCAAGGCTAAATCATCACGTTGTTCAGCCGTTAATTCACTCATTCTGCGAATATGGCTTTTTGGTAATAGCATGGTTTCATAAGGCCATGATGCCCAATAAGGCACGACAGCTAACCAGTATTTAGTTTCAACCACGGTTCGACTACCGTCTTCAGATTCAGCTTTAACATAATCCATTAATAGATTACGGCCATATTGATTAAAATAGTCTTTTAATTGGCTATCTTTGCGTGCTAATTCATTAGGTAAAAAATCACTCGCCCATATTTGCCCATGAGGATGAGGTTGAGAGCATCCCATTGTTTCACCTTTATTTTCAAATACTTGTACCCATAGATACTCTTTACTTAGCGCTTCTATTTGGTTATCCCAAGTATCAATGATTTTACGTAGGCTACTAATAGGTAATTCGGGAATAGTTTTACTATGATCGGGGGAAAAACAAACAACACGACTGATCCCTCTCACCGCTTGAGTCTGGAAGAGTGGATTATCGGATACCTCAACACTATATTGGTCTGTCAATAATGCAGAGTGATCGTTATTAAAAACATAAGTGCCTGTATAATCAGGATTTTTATCACCCGAAACTCGGGTATTCCCTGGGCACAGATAACAATGTGGATCATAAGAGGGAAGTGTCGCTATCTGAGGTTTTTCATCTTTGCCATTCCATGGTCGTTTTGCTCTATGGGGTGAAACTAATATCCACTGCCCAGTCAAAGGGTTATAACGACGATGAGGATGCTCAACGGGATCAAAAATCAGTTTTGACATAATCTTCTCTCTTATTTATTAAAGATTATCTGATAGCGTTTTTATGATCTATTTCAGATAACCGTTAGGATTTTGTGATTGCCAACGCCAAGCATCGGCTGCCATATCATCAATAGAGCGAATGGCTTTCCAGTGTAAGTCTTTTTCTGCTTTGGCAGGACTTGACCAACATTGTGCGATATCTCCCGGGCGACGTGGCTGAATTTCATAAGGGATTGCTTTACCACTGGCTTTACGAAATGCTTCAATCATTTCAATCACACTGGTGCCATTCCCTGTGCCTAGGTTATAGATATGTAACCCTGCTTTTTCTCCTAACGCATTTAAGGCGGCAATATGACCATCAGCTAAATCCATGACATGGATATAGTCACGTACACCAGTACCGTCTTTTGTTGGGTAATCATCACCAAATACCGCGACTTTTTCACGACGACCTATCGCAACTTGCGAGATATAAGGCGTTAAATTATTAGGAATACCCTTAGGATCTTCCCCCATAGTGCCAGATGGATGAGCACCTACTGGATTGAAGTAGCGCAGTAAACTGATAGACCAACTCTCATCTGCAATATAGAGATCAGACAAAATACGCTCGACCATATATTTACTGGTGCCATAAGGATTGGTAGTGCCACCAACAGGTGACTCTTCAGTAATAGGCACAGTTTGAGGATCACCATAAACCGTGGCTGATGAGCTGAAAATAATACTTTTTACGCCCGCATCACGCATACAACGAACTAACACCAAAGTACCGTTAACATTGTTGTCATAGTATTCGATGGGCTTTTCAACAGATTCACCTACCGCTTTTAATCCAGCGAAATGGATCACTGATTGAATAGAGTGCTGAGTAAAAATTGTGGCCAGTCGTTTTTCGTCACGAATATCCCCCTGATAAAACAGTGGGCGTTTTCCTGTTAATGCTTCAATTCGGTTAAGTACCTCTTCATTTGCATTACTGAGGTTATCCAAAATAATAGGCGTCATGCCTGCTTCTAACATTTGCACGCATGTATGACTACCGATATATCCCATTCCACCCGTAACTAAAATTTCCACATTCACCTCTTTTGATTTATTTCAAATGAAAAGCGTCAAGCGGTTTTGTTGATTGCCTCAGAGTTTAACAAGTTCAACAAACTAATTTCGTGATCAAACCGACATTTAGTGTAAACGTTTACACGCTTTTCTTATTCCTTAACTATTTAATAAAAACGACCTAATATAACCGTATTACAGCAAATTATTGTTAATAATCGTTATATAGTTATTTTAGAGAGAAGTGCCCTCTTCACCATAAAAGTAAACGATTACATTATACTGAATACTTTAATTATATGATAAAACTGATATTAATTGGTTTTTATCATACCTTATTAACATCCACGCTAATATGCTTTACAGTGAAATTAAGAGTAGCCTCAATAGATGAATTGAAGAGAAGAGAGTGTGATTTATATCTATTAGTTAATACCAATTAGGAGAACGCTATGAAACCCGTTGTAATACTTTATCAACCGCTTCCAGAAAAACTGCAACAAAAATTATCTGCCGTTGCTGAGGTAAAACAGTTTAACGCGCTCTCTCTCGATTGTGCCGATTTTAAAGCCACCCTCGCTCATGCTGAAGGATTGTTAGGCGCCGGCGGTAATATCGATAAACACTTTATTGAAAGAGCACCAAAACTAAAAGCCGTATCAACGATTTCTGTCGGTTATGATAATGTGGATGTTGCCGCGCTCACTGAACGTCATATCAAATTGATGCATACACCTACGGTATTAACTGATACTGTCGCTGATACAATGATGGCGCTTGTTCTTGCCGTCTCTCGTCGTATTCCTGAACTAGCCGATAATATAAAACAAGGTTTATGGGTAAAAAGTATTACGCCGGATTGGTATGGTACTGATGTTCACCATAAAACCATGGGAATTATTGGTATGGGGCGTATCGGTAAAGCATTAGCACAACGCGCCCACTTCGGTTTTGATATGGATATTATTTACCATTCTCGTACTGAATATAACGATGTTAACCAGCATTTTAATGCTAAATTTTGTTCCCTAGAGATGCTTTTACAACAAGCCGATTTTGTCTGCATTACTTTACCGCTAACGCCAGAAACTCATCATCTGTTAAGCGCAAAACAGTTTGCATTAATGAAAGCTGACGCCTATTTAATTAATGCCGGACGCGGTGCCGTGGTTGATGAAAAAGCATTAATTAACGCATTAGAGCAGCGACAAATAGCTGGAGCCGGATTAGATGTGTTTGAGCAAGAGCCACTGCCAACCTCTTCACCACTTTTAACCATGAAAAATGTTGTCGCCTTACCCCATATTGGCTCTGCAACTAAAGAGACTCGCTATGCAATGGCTGAATGTGCCGTTGACAATCTGATTGCTGCATTAACCGATAATGTAAAAGAAAACTGTGTTAATTTTTAATTAAGCAAAGAATAAAAACAAAAAGGTAATAAATACAATTTATTACCTTTAAACTATCAAATAGTTAACGCTAAATTAAGCAGGATCGACGTGTATCATCACACTTAAAATCTGTGCATGCTGTTTAAGTACTCTATCATGGGCATTGACCACAATATCATGACTTTGATTGACCGTTAATTCGCCTTTAATTTCTAAATGGACATCAACTAATAAATAATCACCTGCACGACGGGTTTTTAAATCATGTACCCCTTGTACTCCTGGTGTGGTGATTAATGTATTGGTGATCTGTTCAAGTGTTTCTTCATCAGCGCCTCTATCCATGAGATCTTGCAAAGCTTGATAGGTAAAACGCCATCCCATACGGCCAACAAATAGCCCGACAATAAGTGCTGCTAGTGGATCAAAGAATTTAAATCCAGCAAGGCTACCAATGATCCCTATTGCAACCACTAAAGAAGAGGCGGCATCTGAGCGCGCATGCCAAGCATTGGCCACTAACATACTAGAATCGACTTTTTTGGCTACAGCTAACATATAACGAAATAACCCTTCTTTAGCCGCTAATGCCAATAAAGCCACATAAAGCGCGATGCTATGAACATCAGGAATGATTGAAGGATCTAACATTTTATGGATAGCAGAAAATATCATTCCCAAACCAACAATCAATAAAATTGTCCCTAACACTAATGAAGCGGCATTCTCATAGCGAAAATGTCCATAAGGATGATCGGCATCGGGTTGCTTTTGACTGCCTTTATTCGCAATTAACACCACGAAGTCAGCAATTAAATCAGACAGTGAATGAATACCATCAGCAATTAAGCCTTGGGAATGTGAGAAGAAACCAATTGTGATTTGAAATATGGATAAAAAGATATTAACAAAAACACTGACCAATGTGCTTTTCTTGGCCGCTTTGAATTTGTCAGATTGTGTTTTCTCAGCCATATTCAACTCAATATCATCAATGTGATTATGTGTCATAATAATAATCTTATTCTGTATAAATAGCCTACCCTATTTGTTTATAACGAATAGAGTTCCATAGGTTATTTCAGGTTCCATAACTCATTGGTGAGGATAAAGGACGACTCTGAATAACAATCCTGTTTAGGGACTAAGATTGCTGTCCAAACATCATATTGAGATGCTATTAACGGTTAATATGCCATACTTTACTGATTAAGTCTCTAAAAAATTACTAATAAAATCCTATAGATACAGAACAATAATATAATTGATAATCATTCTTTTGTGCATTTTCCTCTAGATGGCTAATTAAAAAACTTTTATTTTAAATATCATCTTATTTAACTCATTCCTGTCAATAAGTTAAGATTGATATAGTTTTATTCTGCCTTTTTAGCTTTTTATTTTAAAAGCACTAATTATTACTATAATATAAATAATTAAGTGATAGAATAATCATTCTCACTCTTATTTAGAACGTAGATCACAGCTATATTTTTTATATTCAGTGATAATAGAGTTATATTTTAAAACTAACGTTAAGTGAGGTTTGTAATGTACAAAAAAATTCTAGTTCCTATCGATATTCTAGAAGATGAGCTTTCTCAGGAACTGATCACTCACATTGAACAAATTGCTCAAGTTGGCAAACCCGAGATCCACTTCCTCACCGTTATTCCAAATGCAGAACTTTTCTTCGGTATTGAGTTTGCCGCTATTCCTGAAAAATTTAAAGACTCTTCAGAGCGCACTCGCCTCGCTTTTATTGCTCTGCAAGATATGATCAAAGATGCGAAAATTCCCGATGAGCAAATTGTTTGCAATGTCGGTGTTGGTAATGCAAAAGATGAAATTTTAGAGTATGCACGTCAAATCGATGCAGATTTAATTGCTATTGCTTCACATCGTCCTAATGTTTCTTCCTACTTATTAGGCTCAACAGCATCATCTATTGTTCGACATGCAAAAATGTCGGTATTGGTGATCCGTTAGTTATAAAAAAAGCCCTTTGAAAACAAAGGGCTTTCCACTCAATAATAATTAAAGATCAATCATTATTTCTTTGTTGAATCTTTAACCTCGTCAGAAGTAGACCACACACGATATTTCACATCTACATCTTTTGGTGCATAGACAACAATAGGTAATTTGCTGTTATAGCGGATAAATGCCGCTTGCCCCATATTAGCTTGAACAAAGGCGGGTTTTTTAGTGTTATCAAGACAACCCATCATCGTAGACATTGGGCCATTTAAGTCGCTTACGATATAGTAATCATAACCCCAACCTTCGAGATCTTTTTTATCTAACTCAGCACCAAACCATTGACGATTACAATCAACCATCATCTCTTTACCCACGATCAACTCAACTTGGTAATTGCCTTCGTTTTCTTTTTGTTCTAACTCAATAACATGACGAATTTGATTTTCCTTTGCTTTAGGATAAGGAGCGACTTTTTCCAAACTATCAACCGCTTGTGCGCAAGCAGACAAAGACATCGCTGCAACCAAAGATAAAATTACTTTATTCATCATTTTCTCCATATTCACAGCGCCAAATCGCTGTTAACAAATTTTGCTTAGATATTTTTATTAGTAATCATCTTAATACTAGCATTTTATAATATAGATGCTAACACTTTAGCAGATCTCTCTCTGAGAGGATTATTCTGATAATTTTTTAAAGAACTCATTCTTTTATTGATGAAATGTAAATTTGTGATGCACTAACGTGCAGATCAGCTATCTATGATTATACTGAAATAGAGATCGCAATTTCTTTCATTAGGAGGTTATATGTTCTCAGAAAGACAATCACTGGTTTCTCAGTTAAAAAATACCCATCCTCGTTTCCAAGCTCTCTATGATAAACACCATCGACTTGATCAAGAAATTGCTAAATTAGAAGGACCTAATGGCGCAGGCTACAATGATGAAGTTGCAAAACTAAAAAAAGAAAAACTCTATCTAAAAGATGAAATGCAAAAAATACTTCAACAAGCTGAGAAATAAACCGTTCTTTACTACGGCACAAATATTATTTATCAGCGACCTGAAGCGATGACCTTTTGTCATCGCTTTTTTATGATTAAAAACAAAGTTTCCCACCTAAAAAGATGCATAATAAATACATCTTATATAATTAAGGGCTAACAAATGGCATCTATACATGGTCATGAAGTATTACATATGATCCTTTCATCAAAAGTGGCGTTTACGCAAAGATCACTTATCGAGGCAATTCATCAACGTTTTGGGGAAGAAGCGCGCTTTCATACCTGTTCTGCTGAGAATATGACAGCGGCCGAATTAGTGGCATTTTTAGAAAAAAAAGGAAAATTTATTGCTGCTGATGGCGGTTTTACTACCAGTGAAAACAAAATTTGTCGCCATTAGTAATATCAATAAGTAGATTGCCAGTAAGCAACATGTTTGGCATGTTGTTAACTATCTATCTAATCAATAAAAGTAAGATGCTCTGGCAATCTCTGTTTAACTTAATTGGTCGTTAATCATCATTCGTTTGGAGCCAACTATCATCTTCCCAAACACTTTGAATTAACTCCATAATATGCTCATGCTTAGCTTCATCTTTTACGCCCGTGACTTGGATCGTATTCATGCTACTAAAAGCGATACGAAACTGCATATCAGGATAAATAGGAATAATTTTTTTTCTTAGTTCATGTTCTAACAGCGGAAATAGTGAGTCAGTGACATTAGATTGTTTGTTAAATAAAATTTCCACACGCATTATTTTCACCATACCAAGGCAAATAAACTGTATATAAATACAGTATTATATAATCAAAAAAAAGAAAAGTATTTTTGCAAAATTTTTTCTTTTTTTGCCTTAAGAATAGCCAATTAATTTATCATCCCAGTCATGCGTTATGATAAAATGCATTTTAAATGCAATAATAAGAAGTGAGAGTACCATGTCAGGTAAAAGAATTAATCGAGAGAAGCAAACCATCCAAAAAATGGTTGCTCTGTATGAACGAGCGCATCCTAATACCGACCCCGAGTATTATCAGCAATTAGTGACATATGCTTATAAAAGACTAGATAAATGTCGCTATGGTGAGGAAAAACCCGCCTGCAAACAATGCCCAATTCACTGCTATCAGCCAGTAAAAAGAGCAGCAATGAAACAAGTCATGCGTTGGGCTGGGCCTCGAATGCTAATTTATCATCCCTATTTAGCAATTAGACATCTTATTGATGATAAGAAACCCGTTCCTGCATTGCCGGCTAAAAAATCTAAACGTTTATCGGGAAAATAAAGTCTGCTTTTTTTAATCGGTATAATACATGTTGTGCTAAAGGGTGTGTTTTATCTAGAGATGGATGCATAAAATATTCAGACTTCTTCATACCGAGTTTTTTCATCACCCCTTCTGAGGGTAAATTAGTCACTGCGGTAAATGCCACGACTTCTTCCAGTTTCAACTGTTCAAAAGCATATTTTAATACTGTTAAAGCCGCCTCATAAGTGTACCCTTTGCGCCAATGAGATTGTGCAATACGCCAACCTATTTCAACACACGGATTAAAAGGCAAAGGGGCATTAGGAATATTTAATCCAACAAAGCCAATAAGCTCCTGAGTCTCTTTTAATTCAACGGCCCAAAATCCCCAACCATTTTGCTGAATAAATTTATCACGCAATGTATCAACCATTGCATCGCTTTCTGAGCGGGTAAGTGGTGAAGGGAAATAACGCATCACCGATGCGGAGGCGTTAATATGTAAAAAAAATGGCGCTTTATCACTTTCACGCCATTCTCGTAAACGTAATCGAGGAGTAGCCAATTCCATCATTATTCTCATTCTAATTAGTTAGGATAATAATGATAAAATAAAACAGATCATAAGTAATAAAAAGAGAATCGCTTTTATTTTTTATTTTCTTTTAGTTTACTTTCTGCAGTTACAGACTCTTTATTGGTATTAACTGTACCTTCTTTAATAGATACAACACGTTGCTGTGCAACGGCTTTAGCTTGGTGTTCAACCTGTTCAGATTGTCCAGTAAAGACACCGCCACGTTTAATTGACATACTGCCACAACGACTAGTGCCACGTAGTTCACCATGCTCTAGAATATCAAGATTGTTTGCGGCACAAATACCTTTAACAAAACCATCAATAATGATGTCTGGCGCCGTTAATTCCCCTTCAACTTGGCCTGCATGCATAACACGGATCACGCCATCTTTTACATTGATATTCCCTGAAATTTTACCCCAAATTTGAATATCACCATCAACGTTAATATCACCTTGAAATACAGTGCCTTTAGCAATAATGGTATACAATTTTTGCTCCGGCATAGGCTTCTTCTCTTCTGCCATAACTGGAGCAATAGGCTCCGCGGCTTTTGGTGTTTCTGTTTTTCGACTAAACATTGCCGTTTTTTTTAACCTCAAAGTTATAGAGTAAATAATAATGCTAAAAATTAGGATAAGGGTGATCAAAAGCTCACCAGCTATTTGATATCGCCAAAAAGCCATTAATGCACATGACCAAATAATCCATATTATGCTAAATATAATATCCCGCTGTGTTCGCTTATTATCCATAATTAGCTATATCTGAACCTCCCTGATAATAAATACACTAGCTCTACTTATTATTTTAATAAATAATTATTCAAGTCGATGGCGATAATAACGCCATATATCATCGCCAATTTTGGGCTTTGTTTTTTAGGAAAAAGGTCGATTTATAAGTAGATAAAAAAAGAGATAACAATTAATTTTTCGCTAATTTATGAATAAGATGCACACTTTCCCATCCTATAATGATGATAATTTATAACACGAATTAACATATAGCTAATCGCATCTATTGATAACAACTTGATTATTCAAAAATCTTCAACAAATGGAGGAGAACTAACAAAACAACAATAAAACCATCACAGATAAAATATGAGACATTAGTCACAAAAATAAACTACCGTCTATTTTTAAGACTAATTCCTTGATACATTACTGGCCATTTTTATGATAGACGTTAATTTTTATGTTTTCATAATGTTAAAACTATATAAAGACGAAAAAATATACTTGGGAAAAATTTATAGCAAGTTTATTTGCTTCTTTGCCATACTAAAAAAGATAATAATATATAGTGAAAATAACCTATAAAAATTACATTTTATTTTTTTTATCAAATAAATTCATTGCAAAAAACACTCATTTAATATACAAAATAAAAACATATAGACAAAAATTTATTAACAACTCATATTAAACAACTTTATAGTGTTTAAAAAACACCCTTATTATGCTTTACAGTGTAAATTTTAAAATAAAATATAACTAATTGTTATTTATAGAATAAATAACTCTATTTCATTATCTGTCAATATATTATTACAAAATTCTACTAAATTTTGTCGCATTCTTTTCATTAAATGACTAGCTTAATTAAATTGTTTTTGCAATCTATAAAAAATGACATTAAATTAAACAAATGATTTATCTTAAATTAGAAATGGCAACTTCAATGTCTAATATCTAAAAAAAAACCACATCATAATAAAGAAAACATTCTATTTTTTATTTTTAATACTCTTTAAATAATAAAGAAGCTACTACTTTATATTCTTTTTATTTATTGGTATTAAATACAGTGATACTTATATAATAATTTTGGGCGAAAAATGAATACAATACAATGTGGTGAAAACACTAAACAAGATTGCGTTATTCAAAAACTCTCTTATTTTTATCCGCAATATCAAATATTAGAAAATAACCAAAAAGCTTTATACATAATCAGAAATAATGCGCTGGTATTACAAAACTGCACAAATACAATAACTATTAACAAAGATCAGATTATTTTCTTACAACAAGGAAATTATACCATAAAAACGCTAGGCAATGAGCCTTGTGAAACAATTTATATTCCTCTTTCTGATGATTTCTTAAGAAATTTCATGTCAAAAAATAGTGATATTCTCAGTAATATCGATAGAGAGGAAAATTTCTCATCGGCTTTTATCTGTTTTGAAGATTCACCTCTGATCCATTTTTGTAGTAATGGTTTTGATTATCTTTCTTCACAAAATTGTCCAGATACTTTTACTCAATTACGTATTGAAGAAATGCTCATTCTATTACTTTCTTCCGAGCAAGGTGCCAATCTTATGGCGTTACTACGCCAATTAAGTCATAGGCAAGTTGATCGCTTGAAAATATTTATGGAAAAAAACCATCTAAAAAATTGGAAGCTAAAACAGTTTGCTCGCGAGTTTGGTATGGGTCTCACCACATTTAAAGAGTTATTTAATCATGTTTATGGAACATCGCCAAGAACATGGATATGCGAAAGAAGAATTATTTACGCACATCAATTATTATTAACAACAGAAATGAGTATTGTCGATATTTCTATGGAGTCAGGATTCTCTAGCCAATCTTACTTTACACAAAGCTATCATCGACGTTTTAATATGACACCGAGTAAAGCGAGACATCTTAAATTAAAATTATAAAAAATCCGACCTATTATCATAATATCATCGTTCAATTCATCGCTAGAATATGCAAAATTTGTTCTGATGAGTGAAACTATTGTGATAAAGCGACAAACTAATACTAGCAAATACCAATATTATCGTTATTTTAATTTGCTAAAAAAAATGATGGCAGATGAAAATAAGAAAACTGTTGATAATTTATTTAATCTTCAGTTTTCTTTACTTATTACAAATAATGATATAAATGAGAAACAAATTAAAATATTATCTCGTTTATTATGCCGTGAAGCTGTAGACAGTTTATTGCAATCCACATGGTTTTTACGCAAAAAACATTGCTCAGTGCCATTAACTAAAGAAAATATTAATGCCGTAGTAAATTTGGCTGATAAATACCAATCTAATATATCAGATATTAATTGGAACGCTTTAAATGCAAAAATCAACATTGCTGATCATGCACGTTTAATTCAAGCTATCATAAAACCCATTTTTATTTGGTGGGTTGAGCATATAACACCGCATATATTTACACTTTATGAGATAAAAAAAGAGCTCGAATATCAAATTAATCAATGTGAAAACATTAAATTATTTGAAGAAAAGGAACCATCAAATATAGCCTCTTCTTTTTTATCTTTAGAAGATATAAAAACAAAATTAGAAGCTGATAAAGCACGGATCGTTGTGATAGATGATTTGCTGAAAAAGGATATTAAATTAGTTATAGAAGCTTGGGAAAAAGAGCCGGTATTCAATAAAAAAATAAATAATACATTAGAGTACTTACAAAATACACAACCGCATTCTGAGTTATTACAACCATTATGGGATATTTTAATCACTATTCCACAACACCCTGAAAATTGTAAAAAATTAAAACACTGGCTAGTAGAACACTCTTTATGTTTAATTAATGATGAATTTATGTGGCATGTATAAAATATCAGCTCTTCATTATTTTTAGAAGAGCTGACAACGGTAATTTATTAAAGGGTGCTATTTGATAGCTAAAATTTCAATTGTCACTATAGACATCGATTCTGGAGGTACTTGCCCTGGGATACCATCTTTCCCATACCCTCCATCAGGTTTAATATAAATTTTAGCTTTGCCATTTAAGCCTGCTTTAGCAACAAAAGTATTAAGAGGCAGTGGAAGTTGGCGGTATGGTAAAATTAACGGCTTAGCTTTGTCATAATTAAGTGTTACTGTACCATCGGTTAATTGTTCATGCATAGCGAAAACAACTGTTTTACCTGCAATTGAATCCACAGGTTTCCCTTGTTTTAGGATTTTAAAGTAAGTGTTATCATCGTATTGCACATAGTTCTGTTTTTGTATTTCCGACAGAATTGATTTATTTCGTTGGGCATTATCTTTACCGATAATTGAATAGGCATATGCAAGCTGACTTGCGATAATTTGCCCTTCTCCCATAGCTTTATCCAATTGCTGTTTTAATGTTTTATTCTCTTTTTGAACACTCGCATTTTCGCTATTTATTTTTTTAATTTCACTCTCTTTTTCTTTTAATTGCTCACTTAATTTTAATTCTTTTTCTTCAAGTGTTTTCGTTAGCGTACGCTGAGCTTCAAGCTGCTTAGAGGCTTCATTAAACTCTTTTTGAGCATTCGCATTTTCGCTATTTATTTTTTTAATTTCACTCTCTTTTTCTTTTAGTTGCTCACTTAATTTTAATTCTTTTTCTTCAAGTGTTTTCGTTAGCGCACGCTGAGCTTCAAGCTGCTTAGAGACTTCATTAAACTCTTTTTGAGAATTCGCTAAAACACTTTCTTGTTGCTTAAATTGAGCCGTCGATTCTACTTGCTGCTGTTTTAATGAAGCAATTAGTTGGTTACTTTCAGAATTTTGTTTTGCTAACTGATCTTTAGCTTGTGTTAATTGTGTCGTTAATTTATCAGTAAGCGATTGTTTTTCTGCTAGTTGTTTCTCTAATTGAGCATAAGCGTTATCGTTCGCTATTTTGCTCTCTTTAAGTTGCCCAATGATGGTATTGTTCTCTTTAAATTGGCTATCCAATGCTTGATACTTATTGGCGAGATCTGCCTGAGCTTTCTCTAATTTAGCGATTGCACCATTTTTTTCTGAAATCAAAGCATCAAAAGCTTTCTCGCCCGTAGATAAACTTTTTTTCAGCTCAGCTAATTCATTAACCTTATTTTGTAACTCAAGCTTCAACGCTGGGATCTGTGTTAATTTATCATCTGCTTGTGCTTTTTGTTGTTGAAGAGTCACTAACGAATGATTTAACTGTTGTTGCTCTTGGTTTATTTTTTTTATGTGATCGTTAAGTTGAGCTATCTGTTGGCGTTGGGTATCAATTAACTGATTATTCTTAGCTAGAGTAGCTTCAAAAGAGGCTTTGTTTTTAGCTAATTGATTTTCTAAAGATTGGCGCACTGCTGATAAATTAGTTAAAGAATTTTGTAGTACCTCAATCTCTTTTTTAGCACTGTTATTTGTTAATAACCGTTGAGCCTGCCCATATTGTGATTGTAGCTGCTGTTTTTGTTGCTCAAGTTGAGCAACATGGGTAGTCAATTGATTTAATTTTTGTGCCTGAATATCAAAATCTTCTTGCTGTTTAGTTAATACTTTATTTTTTTCTGTCGCATCAAACAGCAACTGTTCTTTTTCAGCTAATTGTGCAAGCAAGGTATCCTGCTCTTTTTTAGACTGTGCTAATTCATTTTGTAACTTAGCCACAGACTGTTTTAGGCTATCATCATTAAGTAAATTATTCGCTACAGCCAGTTTATCTTGCGTTTTTGCCAATTCCGCTGTTAATTGTTGAACTTTTTCTTCTGCGGTTTGCAGGTTAGTTAAACTTTCAGTTAATAACGCGGTTTGTTCAGTAAATTTCTGATACAGACGTTGATATTTTTCGCGAGTATTTGCTAAACGATTTAATAGCTCTTTATTAAAGAGAGGTTGCTTATGGTCAAGCAAAGAACGTTTAAATTGATATAAAAAATGAAAAGGTATTTCAGTCACTGAATACACTGTATTTGGAATGAAATCTAATAAAGTATTATCAGTAGACTGATATGGCTGCCCTGGATAACGCTTACGCGTATAAAGCATTAGAGGATTATAGACCACGGATTTACTTTGATAATACCGATTCAAGTCCTCAGGGGTAAATTGCGGTTTAATCGGTACAAACGAAAGCAGTGGTGTTAAATAATGAGTGTAATCACTGTTTATTTTGTTGGTATTTGTAGATACCACAGAGCATTGTTCAGACAAAGTCACCTGAGGTACAGAGGGAGTCGCCACTACTGGCTGATGCTCATTGCGTACCACGGTTTGATGTTCATTCCGTACAACAGGCTGTTTAGGCTGAATTTTTTGTTGTGGTTTTTGTGGTGGCTTTTCCTTCAATGTCACAGTGGAACGCACCGTTCCACTACGCTGATCGGGAGTAGATGAAGATGAAATTGTTGCAGAGGGTTCAGGCTTAATATCAACGGGCTGTTGTGCTTCTAAATAACGGTCAAAATCTTCAATGACAAAATTAAACTCATTATTAGCAAAAGACAGCGCCGGAAACATCATAAAAGCGAGACAAGCACTCTGCTTTAATTTCATAGTAATTATTCACCTAATTTCTTCAGTGTCGAATTCACAGACATAACCGAAAGATAGCGCACTTTAGCACATAGTACTTCGGTCTTAGATTCGATACTCATTTTTAATAATGCTAAGCTATCTTTACTGGCGGTATTTTCAACACTACGGTATAACGCATTAATTTCACTGATTTCCTTAAATTCATCCACCATAGATTTATACTCTGCTGGTGAAAATGTTTTTAAAGAATCAAGTTGCTTGATACATGCTGTTTGTGATGCCAGTTTTTGCTCCCCTACGTTCATCTGTTGATAATTATTATCAGCAGGTGAAGTTACCGTGGATTGCACTTGTGTTGGCACCACCTCCACAGGTTGGCTATCACCAGATAAAATGCTACATCCCGATAGTGTGAGAACAGTAACTGCCATAGACAGAGCTAAAACATTGTTTTTATTTTTCAATAAGGACATCATTTTTCCTTAATTCCGATCAGTCTAAATAAGAGCGTATGTAGTATCGCATTTTAAGCTATCTTATTATAATTTTCTATTGTCTATTGCGTACTAAGTCAATAACCTAGCGCATAAATGACAATAACGGCTCCTATCCTTTCATTTCATTATTTTTTCTTACAACATTGCATCCGTCACATTAAAATCATCATTAAATGAGTATCGGTATTTTTAATTGGAAAAATGTTGTCGTGTTAGAAGCAGTTATTTCTACACAATGAAGATAATAGCAGATAATCAGAAAAATAATAACATCTAATTTTATCATTTAATTACCTTTATAAGGTGTAAAATAATACTCTTTTAATGTGTTATAATTACTTTTATTTTGTTGCTGTTTTCTATTATCAGGATAAAATCAAAATATGAATATCAAAATAGTAATTGATATTCATTGTTATCCTTCAATATAGGAGAGTTAAGATGAGTCATTTTAACATTGGTGTTGTAGTCGGAAGCTTAAGAAAAGATTCCTATAATAAACAAACAGCAAAAGCATTAACCTCGCTATTTCCTCAAGAATTTACTTTTCAGTTCCTTGATATCGGTACTCTTCCTCTCTACAACCAAGATGATGACGACAAAACACCTGAAGTCGTTGTCGAGTTTAAGCAACAAATTAAGCAATGCCAAGGCATTATCTTCGTGACACCTGAATACAACCGCTCAATCCCTGGTGTGCTAAAAAATGCGTTAGATCAAGCCTCTCGCCCTTATGGTACTAATGCATGGGATAGTATTCCTGCTGGTATCATCGGTGTTTCAATCGGTAATATTAGTACTGCTATTGCACAACAGCACCTGCGTAATTCATTAGCATTTTTAAATATGCCAACCTTAAATCAACCAGAATGTTTTTTAAAATGGTATGATGGAATGGTAGAAAACGGTCAGTTTTCTGAAAAAACAGCAGGTTTTATGCAAAACTGGGTTAATAGCTATATTAACTTTGTAAAGCATAATCAAAAATAGCTTAAAATAGTCCTAAATAGATTTCACAGAGTGTGGTTTATAATAATTACACTCTGTCTTATTTTAAAAAGAGGGAAAGTAAAACTAACTAGCTAACCAATCAATAAAATATAATTAACTATTAATTATCAATATTTAAATAGTACCTCCTAATAATAATTAACTTTATTATAGCAAGTAACCCATGTATAAAAATGACATTTAATAATCTATTTAAAATAGTAAATGGTATGGTATTTTTAGTCTATTAGTTAGCGCAATTAAAAAACCAATCAATAAAATCATTATGTTATTCTTTCTATCTAGCTCATAAAAATTAACAAATTAGATATTACTTTAGTTACCAAAACAAGGGAGAAATAATTATTATCACTCATTTCACACATCTTGCTCCTATTAAACATATTGTGCGTTATATCTCTCAATAATCTCTTTCTATAATTGTGATATATAAAAAAATTACTTATATTAATAATCCATTAGATACTGACAGGTAAATCATGGATAACAACTTAAGAGAAATCGAATGCGAGCTCGCTGCTTTAAAAATAGTCACTAAATCTCTACTTTGTGCATTAAATGATAAGCAACGACGCGATATGTTAGGCAATATATCTTTAGTTATTGAAGATACTTCAAGCAGATATCCACATCACAATGAAGTTATAAATCTTACTGAGCAATATGTGAAAAAACTTATCCAAGCATAAACTCATTATATGATTTTAATGGTTTCCCCACCAATTTAACATCATAGGATGCACAATATTGCATCCTATGCTCTTCTTTTTACTAAAATAACCTTCACTCTTTTCTATTACTTAAGTCAAATATAACCTCTTACACTCTATCTTTATCCTCCAGTGATTAAGTTAATAAAATAGAGCTCTTTAGATAAAGCGCATCTGTAAAAACGTTCTTTCTGTACTAATACATTTTTTACTTGGATTTACTTAAATAATTAATTAATATGCAAAATTATCGCATTGCTATCGTAATAGTTCCTCGGAAGAATATATGGAAAAAAAATTAGTTAACATAGAACATGAAGTTGCGGCATTAAAAGTGATTTTAAAATCACTATTACTTACATTAACAAATAAACAAAAGGAATCTGTTATATATGATATAAACAAAACCATTAGAAATGCTTATGCTGAACATCCACAATACCAAGACATAATAGAAAAAACCGAACAATACATAAAAAAGATACTCCAAAAATAGTTGTGATTAACATCACTATCAGTAAATAGCTATAACTATTTATATGGTTATTTATTATTTTTAGCTTTATATCTATAAATGCTGAGTTATTTTAATATGATATCATCAATGATTGATTGAGTTATAATATATGGCTGTTATTTGCCATGTTATAAAAAAACAGCAACACAAAAAATTATTAAATTTATTAATAAATTACATACAGTTAGAATATAAAATCTATCAATGCAATATTTTTAGGTATTTGCTATCTATTTCTTGCTAATTTATCTATTTAATAAAATTCGCCAAATCCTGGATCGCAGATAACCATATATTCAGAAAATGAAAATTTGATAGACTTCAGGTGAGTTAAGTTTGGAGCGGGCGAAGGGAATCGAACCCTCGTATAGAGCTTGGGAAGCTCTCGTTCTACCATTGAACTACGCCCGCAGTAGATTTTCTGATTATACTCCAGCAAATTTTAACGGCAATCCCCTGCCTATTTAAATGGTTATCAAATAGACAACATAGAGTGTAATCCCTTGAAATTTAGACATAAAAAAGCCATCTTGCGATGGCTTTTTTCATATGGCGTATTTATCGTGACTCAACAATTATTTTCCCGGACGCATCGCTGGGAATAAAATAACATCACGAATAGTATGACTATTGGTAAATAACATTACCATACGGTCAATACCAATACCTAAACCTGCTGTAGGTGGTAACCCATGCTCTAATGCAGTGATATAGTCATGATCAAAGAACATGGCTTCATCGTCACCCGCTTCTTTTTGACGCACTTGCTCTTCAAAACGCTCCGCTTGATCTTGCGCATCATTAAGCTCAGAGAAACCATTACCGATTTCACGACCACCAATAAAGAACTCAAAGCGATCGGTAATAAATGGATTATCATCATTACGGCGAGCCAGTGGTGAAACTTCTGCTGGATATTCAATGATAAAAGTTGGCTGGATCAAATGACTTTCAGCTACTTCTTCAAAAATTTCACATTGAACACGACCTAAACCCCAACTCTTTTCAATCTTAATACCAATAGATTGAGCAATAGCAACGGCTTTATCCATATCATCTAGATCAGCCATATTGGTTTCTGGACGATATTTGCAAATAGCTTCTTTCATGGTCAGTTTTTCAAACGGTTTACCGAAATCAAACTCTTCATCACCATATTTGACGATAGTCGAACCTAATACATCTTGAGTTAATGTACGGAATAACTCTTCAGTCAATTCGATAAGATCACGATAATCAGCATAAGCCATATAGAGTTCCATCATTGTGAACTCAGGGTTATGACGTGGTGATACACCTTCATTACGGAAGTTACGGTTGATTTCAAAAACGCGATCAAACCCACCAACAACTAAACGTTTTAAATATAATTCAGGTGCAATACGTAGATACATATCAATATCTAGCGCGTTATGGTGAGTGATAAACGGACGTGCACTTGCTCCACCTGGGATAGTTTGCATCATCGGTGTTTCTACTTCCATAAAGCCTTTATTCACCATAAATTGGCGAATAGCAGACATGATTTTCGAGCGGATCTTAAAAGTATTACGTGAATTCTCATTAGAGATCAGGTCTAAATAACGCTGACGATAACGTGTCTCTTGGTCAGCTAGACCGTGGAATTTATCAGGTAACGGACGTAGTGCTTTAGTCAGTAAACGTAACTCAGTACAATGAATACTCAGTTCGCCTGTTTTGGTTTTAAATACACGGCCACGGCCACCTAAAATATCACCGAGATCCCATTTTTTAAACTGCTCGTTATAAACGCCTTCAGGCAGATCATCACGAGAGACATAAAGCTGGATACGGCCGCCCATGTCTTGCAATGTAGCGAAAGATGCTTTCCCCATAATACGGCGAGTCATCATACGACCTGCAATAGCAACTTCCACATTAGCAGCGTCTAACTCTTCTGCACTCATTGCATCATATTTTTGATGTAATTCGTCAGACATGGCATCTCTGCGGAAATCATTTGGGAATGCGTTACCATTATCACGTAAAGCTGATAATTTTTCGCGGCGAGTTTGCAGTTCGTTATTTAAATCAGGTGCCTGCTCCGCACCTTGTTGCTGTTGCGACATGTTTTTCCTCACAGGCCCGCTTTTAAGCTAGCTTCAATAAATTTATCGAGATCACCATCTAACACTGCTTGTGTATTACGCGTTTCCACACCAGTGCGTAAATCTTTAATTCGTGAATCATCTAGAACATAAGAGCGGATTTGGCTACCCCAGCCAATATCTGACTTATTATCTTCCATCACTTGCTTATCTGCATTTTTCTTTTGCATTTCCAGTTCATACAGCTTCGCTTTCATCTGTTTCATTGCCTGATCTTTGTTCTTATGTTGAGAGCGATCATTTTGGCATTGTGTGACAAGCCCTGTAGGAACGTGGGTAATACGTACCGCAGATTCTGTTTTATTAACGTGCTGACCACCAGCGCCTGATGCGCGGTAAACGTCGATACGCAGATCGGCTGGGTTGATTTCAATATCAATATTGTCATCAACTTCAGGGTAAACAAAAGCAGAGCTAAATGAAGTATGGCGACGTCCGCCTGAGTCAAATGGGCTTTTACGCACTAAACGGTGAACCCCGGTTTCTGTACGTAGCCAACCATAGGCATATTCTCCTATGATTTTGATTGTTGCTGATTTTAAACCTGCAACATCACCGTCAGACTCTTCAATAATTTCTGTTTTAAAGCCTCTAGATTCAGCCCAACGTAAGTACATACGCATTAGCATACTTGCCCAATCTTGTGCCTCTGTACCGCCAGAGCCTGCTTGTAAATCAAGATAGCAATCAGCACTGTCATATTCACCAGAGAACATACGACGGAACTCTAATTGCTCAAGCTTTTTGTTTAATCCTTCTAACTCAGCAACTGCTTCGTTAAATGTTTCTTCATCATCGGCTTCAACAGCAAGGTCAAGTAAACCAGAAACATCTTCTAGTCCTTGTTCGAGTTGGTCGATTGTTTCTACAATAGCTTCAAGAGATGAGCGTTCTTTTCCTAACGCCTGCGCCTTTTCAGGCTCATTCCACACGTCAGGTTGCTCTAATTCTGCGTTGACTTCTTCTAAACGCTCTTTCTTGGCATCATAGTCAAAGATACCCCCTGAGGACTTGAGTCCGCTCAGCGACTTCTTCTATTTGGTGTTTTACTGGATTGATTTCAAACATACTTTTTCGTCTTAACGTTGTTTTTAAAAACAATTGGAATAAATTTTGAACCGCATATTGTAACGGATCTCAGCGCGGGTTTATAGCATTTATATACAATTGTCTATCGGATTATTGTGCTCATAACAGCGCGATGCTCAATACAACCATAAAATGACTTATCTATCGCGATTAACAAGGCCAAATATGCTCCACCAGCAGTTGTGCATTGCGCTGTCCTCTAAATTCATTGACGTCTAATCGGTAGGCAAGCTCAACCGTTTTAATACTGTTATCCGGCCATATATTAACATCAACATTAAATGCAATAGCATCAATCATTACATGGCTATTTATCGGTTGAAGCATCATTTTTAAATGTTTGCTTCCCACAATACGTTGCTGTAATAAGGTGAATTTGCCATCGAAAAGTGGCTCAGGAAAGGCTTGTCCCCAAGGCCCTGCTTCTCTTAACATTTCCGCAATAGGTAAAGATAACTGACTGTCGCTTAACTCGCCGTCTGTTAAAATCACGCCTTGTAATTGTTCAGCTGAAACTAATTCCGCCATAAGTGCCGAAAAGTGACGCTGAAAAAGTGGAAATTTCTCTTCTTCCAGAGATAGTCCGGCCGCCATCGCATGACCACCAAACTTCACCATTAATCCCGGATTTAATGTATTCAAACGTTCTAATGCATCTCGCAAGTGTACACCATGAATAGAGCGTCCTGAGCCTTTTAGTAAACCATCACCGCTTGGGGCAAAAGCAATCACTGGGCGATGTAGTTTTTCTTTAATTCGTGAGGCGAGAATGCCAACCACACCTTGATGCCACTGAGGATGATAAATAGCTAATCCATTCGGTAAGTCATCTTGGGTAGTAATAAATTGGCGAAAAATTGTCGATGCTTCTTCTTGCATTCCTGCTTCTATTTCACGACGAGTCTGATTTAATCCATCCAGTTCATTGGCAATTTCACGGGCGACACCAATATCATTAGTTAACAGTAAAGCAACGCCAACAGACATATCATCAAGACGCCCAGCCGCATTAAGTCTTGGCCCTAATGCAAAACCTAAGTCACTGCTGACTAATTGTGACAACGTTTTACGTGAAACTTCCGTCAAGGCTTTGATCCCTGCACAGCAACGTCCTGCACGAATACGGCGTAATCCCTCATAAACAAAAATACGATTATTTTCATCAAGAGGAACCACATCAGCAACCGTGCCTAATGCGACTAAATCAAGGTAATCGGCCATATTGGGGCGAGCTAATCCCTGTGTTGTAAACCAACCTTGTTTTTCTAATTCAGCTCTTAATGCGGTCATTAAATAGAAAGTGACACCGACACCCGCTAATGATTTCGACAAAAAGGCACAATCCGCTAAATTAGGATTGATAATTGCATCAGCTTGAGGAAGGGCGTGACCCGGCAAATGGTGATCAGTAACCAATACACGGATACCATATTCATGAGCAACATCAACACCTTCAAAAGAGGAGATCCCATTATCAACCGTAATAATCAGATCTACGCCTTTCTTCGCCACATCATGAACCACTTGAGGGCTAAGTCCATAACCGTCATCAAAACGATTAGGAATATGGTAACTTACTTGCTGAAATCCCATTTGCCGTAACGCTTTAATAGCAAGAGCTGTACTGGTTGCCCCATCGGCATCAAAATCCCCTACAATAACGATCCGCGATTGCAGCTTTAATGCCTCAACTAATAAAGAGATAGCAACATCAATACCGTTTAAATCTTGATAATGCAATAAGCCCTTTAACGAGCGCTCGAGCTGAGTTTCAGAGGTAATACCTCGATTGGCATAAATTTGCCGTAATAAGGGATCGAGGCTTTCTGGTAATGCTGTTGCTTTCGCCACACGCCGACGTAATGTCGGTTCAATAGTAACCATAAAACGCTATCACTTCTCTTTTTTATTTAATAATTCAAGTAGATTAGTCGCCGATATATATCCGCCATAAATACTCGCATCAGGTAATACAATCGCAGGCGTACCTTGAATGCCCATCATAGTGCCAAGTTTAAAGTGCTCATTGATATTAATTTTTTTACAGTCATCAATCGCAATAATTTTGTCACCTTTAAACGCACTATCGAGTGATTTTTTAGGAAAACCGCTACACCATACGGCATTCATCTGTTGACTGACCACATTATTTTTCACCCCGTTACGAGGAAATGCCAAATAACGTACCGTGACACCTTGTTTATTTAGCTCTGGTACTTCTTGATGCAATTTTTGGCAATAAGGGCAACTAATATCGGTAAAAACAGTGATCACATATTTTTCATTAGCAGCCTTATAAACAATCATTTCATTTTTCAGTGAATCAATTTTTTTCATGATCACTTGATTAGCGATACTGACAGGCTCCTCACCATTAATATTATAAATCGGCCCTGCTGTAAGGTATTTCCCATCATCAGTAATATAAAAAATGCCTTTATCAGAAAGCACTGCATTTAAACCCACTATCGGTGTCGGTTGAATGCTCTCTGCTTTTATCTGCATTTTTGCCAGTTGCGCTTCAATAGCAGCGTTATCTGCAAACACTGGCATTGACACCATACTGAATAAAATGGGTAACCAGAGTAATTTCTTTTTCATTTGAATTCCTATTTAACACCAACCATTCGGCGGTTATCCCCTTGGGTGATGTTGCTGATGAAGCACTTTTAAGCGCTCTGTAGCAACATGGGTATAAATCTGTGTTGTAGAGAGGTCACTGTGCCCCAATAACATCTGTACAACACGCAAGTCTGCTCCATGATTTAATAGATGTGTTGCAAAGGCGTGCCGCAACACATGGGGTGATAATTTCTCTGAATCAATTCCGGCGATCACCGCGTAATGTTTTATACGATGCCAAAATGTTTGTCGCGTCATTTTTTGGCCTCTTAAGCTTGGAAACACAATATCATCGGTTTTCCCTTGCATAAGGGCTGGTCTACCATATTGCAGATATTGTTCTAACCAGTAAATAGCTTCTTCACCTAAAGGAACTAATCGTTCTTTATCGCCCTTACCTATCACACGTAACACCCCTTGCCGTAAGCTAATATCAGATAAAGACAATCCTACTAGCTCAGAAACCCGCAATCCACAGGCATAAAGAACCTCAAGCATCGCTTTGTCACGTAATTCTATTGGCTCATCAATACAAGGAGCACTAAGTAAATTTTCTACTTGCTGTTCACTTAAGTCTTTGGGTAAACGTTTGGGTAATTTAGGTGTAGAAAGCAAAGCGCTGGGATCATCTTGGCGTAATTTCTCACGATAAAGATATTGAAAAAACCGACGTAAGGTACTTAACAGTCGTGCCGCACTGGTTGCTTTATAGCCCTCATCCAAACGGGTGGCAAGAAAAGCGTGTAAATCTAACGTCGTCACCGATAACCAATTGAGTTTTTGTGTGACCAGCCACTGGCTTAACGCCTGCAAATCTAAACGATAAGCGCTGAGTGTATTCGCAGATAACCCTTGCTCTAGCCAAATACTATCGAGAAATTGTTCTATGATAACGTCATTATCTTCTTGGTTATTATCTGTTGTCGTTTGTGTCGATAACTTGGTCTGGGTCACGGGTTTACTCTCTCTTCTTTACGTTGTTACTTGTACATTATGCCTCATAGAAAAAGTTTTCTGGTACAATAGTGACCTTTATTAGCAAAAATATCCTAAAAATCTTTATGAAAATTGGTCTATTTTACGGTTCCAGCACCTGTTATACCGAAATGGCGGCAGAGAAAATTCGTGACATTCTCGGTGAAGAGTTTATTGATCTTCATAATGTTCAAGAGTGCGATATTACTCTGATGCAAGAGTATGACATTCTTATTTTAGGTATTCCAACCTGGGACTTTGGTGAGATCCAAGAAGATTGGCTCGCTATTTGGGAAACGCTACCAACATTAGATCTCAAAGATAAACTCGTTGCTATGTATGGAATGGGTGATCAAATTGATTATGGTGAATGGTTTTTAGATGCATTAGGTATGCTCTACCACCATTTACTGCCAAGTGGTGTTAAATTTATCGGTTTTTGGCCTATTGAAGGGTATGAATTTACCAGTCCTAAACCACTTACTGATGATGGTAAACATTTTGTCGGGCTCGCATTAGATGAGGTGAATCAATTTGAAGAAAGTGATGAACGTTTATCACAGTGGTGTATGCAAATTTTACGAGAAATAGAAGAAAACTTGTAAATCGCAATCAATCTATTGCTTCAGGTTATCTACCGCAAGGTAACACTTTTAACCTTAGTCAATCAGTAAGCATTCTAACGGTTTATATACATACCCAGAATTAAATATCTGGGTATTGCATCAGCAGTTGTGAAAAATTTCGCCACTCATTTTCCGGCATACTATCAAAAGCAACCCATAGCGTGATTTGCTTATTATTTAAGATAGAATCTAACGTTATTTTTGCACCAAATCGGCTGATCCACGGTTGTTTTGCAATCTGCCATTCATGATATTTCCATTGAATACGATTGCCATTAAGCAGCACTAAATCCCCTTTCCTTTTATTGATATTTTTTTGGCTAAAATACCAACCTAATATAAGTAAAAGTAACAAAGGAACCCAGATATAAATAAAGCCAGGTGGCCAAGGATATAACAGCAATGCTATTTCAAAAATAACGTAAACACTAGTTGAAAATAACTGTGTAAACCAAGAAACTGTTAAATGTGATTTCCATAAAGTCACGAGTGATATTAGCTCCTGCTTTAATATCTTATTATTACAACAAGATATCGTCGTCGTTTTTTAATAGCATAACTGATTTTTGTAAAAAAAGGAGAATATAAAAAATAAAATGACGATCCTCTATTTTTTCTTTGAAATGCCACGCAAAATTATTGTCACTAAGATTTAATATTACCTCATTAAAATTTTCTATTCTTCGTTTTTTACTTACTAAAACGCCCTTATTCATTTAATGAATAAGGGCGTGATACTTAGTACTTCAGGCTTTATTTAATGCACTTGGTTTTATATTCTATTTTTATTAGTACTAATACTTATTAACAATTTCAGCCATACGAATTCTATTACGCTCTTGAATTAACTTTACCATGTAATAAAGATCTTCATCATCAGGGCGGCCGTGGTTCATCAACCAATTAAATAAATCAGGATCAGCACATTCAAGTAAACGAACAAAGAGCCTTTTGTCGTCATCAGAGAGTGTGTCGTACTCGTTTTCGAAAAAAGGCATGATAGAAATATCTAGTTCACGCATTCCACGGCGACATGCCCAATTTATTCGTGCTTTATTTTCTATATCGATAGTCATATTCTGCTCTTTAATATGTTCACTTCAAGAAATACCACTATTTCTTCCTGCCTTGATGATAGTCTTATCGCACTCTTTTTAACATCAAAATGATCACAATTTGTCGCTTTCGTCCAATAGCAACGCTTTGAAGCATCAATAAATTGTTATGCACAAAATTCTTTCTGTGCGCTGAAAATAATAATGACTTGCATTGTCTTGTGACTCTTTTACCATAAACAGTGTATCGGATTAACTACATAGCGGGTGATGTCATGACTCAAAATTCTACTCAGACAAAACGCCCTCATGCCGCAATCAATTTACCACTCACCTTGATCTCTTTAGATGATTGGTCATTGATAACTGCAACAGGGGCTGATAGTGAAAAATACTTACAAGGCCAACTAACAGCGGATATTGCCGCATTACCGACTACAGAGCACACTTTAGCCGCTCATTGTGAAGCTAAAGGGAAAATGTGGAGTACATTGCGCATTTTCCATCAACAAGCAGGATTTGCTTATATATTGCGGAAAAATGTTGCTGAAAAACAACTTACTGAGCTTAAAAAATACGCCGTATTTTCAAAAGTGACTTTTACTGAAAATACAGATGCGGTGTTATTAGGACTTGCGGGGCAAGGCGCGGCACAAGCCTTAGCGGAATTCTTCCCTGAGATCCCCCGTAAAGCCAATGAAGTGGTTAATCACCAAAATAGCTACTTACTGCAACTCCCGTTACCTACAGAGCGCTTTTTAATTGTTACAGATGAAGAGACTGCCAAAAAACTAGCCACGACATTGCCCGCAGAAACCAGTGATAGTGACCAGTGGTTAGCCCTTGATATTGAGGCGGGTTATCCCATTATTGATACCCCTAATATCGAACAATTCTTACCACAAGCGACTAACTTACAAGCATTACCATTAAGTATTTGCTTTAAAAAAGGTTGCTATACAGGTCAAGAAATGGTGTCTCGTGCCAAATTCAGAGGCGCAAATAAACGTGCTATGTATCTGTTATCAGGTGGCGCAGCACAATTGCCCGACATTGGCGGTAGCGTTGAGTGGCAATTAGGTGAAGATAAATGGCGCAAAACAGGCACGGTATTAAGTGCGGTTCGTATGGCCGATAACACGATTATCGCCGAAGTGGTGATGAATAATGATATGGATGCTGACAGCGTATTTCGTGTCCAAGGTGATACCACCAGCCGCTTAACTATTAAACCTTTGCCTTACTCTTTAGAAGATGAGTGATAGCACTTCCATATGAACGGATTTTTATGACACAACAAACTAATGGGGCTTTTGGCCCCTTTTCAGATACCATCAATTTTATTATTGAACTTGATAAACTCAAACGCGTTTACCGCAAAAATAATGTATTAGACAATAGCCGTGCTGAAAATACCGCTGAGCATAGTTGGCACTTTGCTGTTGCAGCAATGAGTTTTCAACCTTATGCCGGTGATATTGATATAGGTAGAGCGATCCAGCTAGCTTTAGTGCATGATATTGTCGAAATCGATGCTGGCGATGTGATGGTTTATGATGTTGCTGCTCGTGAAGCGATTAAAGAGCAAGAGCAAAAAGCAGCCAGACGTATTTTTTCGTTGTTACCTGCACCACAAAGTGAATATTTTCTTAATCTCTGGCTTGAATATGATGCAGCACAAACCCCTGAGTCACAATTTGCCAATATTTTAGATCGCGCAATGCCAATGTTAATGAATCTACATAACGAAGGGCAAAGCTGGGTTGAAAATAATATCCGTTTAGAACAAGTGATTGCACGAAATCTATTTATCGAAAAACAGTGGCCAGAATTTTGGCAATACCTCTATCCTCAATTACTAGAGGCTCAGAAAAAAGGCTGGTTAAAATAATTTTTTGCTGTTCATTTGATACTGACCAAAAAAATACCGAAGGTAGATTTTGAATTTACCCTCGGTATTTTATTTAGTAATAGCGCTAAATTAACCTTTATTCATAATCACTTATTGGTGCACAAGAACAATGCAAATGACGATCACCATAAACATCATCAAGGCGTTTTACTGCCGGCCAATATTTATTGCGTTTCGTTGCTTCACTTGGGAATACCGCACATTCACGGCTATAGCTATGTGACCATTCTTGCACTAATTCATACTGTGTATGTGGTGCATTCACTAGCGGATTATCATCAATCGGCCATACCCCGTCATCGACTTGTGCAATTTCAGCACGAATCGAGAGTAACGCATCAATAAAGCGGTCAATTTCAACTTTGCTTTCAGATTCGGTTGGCTCAATCATTAATGTCCCCGCAACAGGGAATGACATGGTTGGCGCATGGAAGCCGTAATCAATTAGACGCTTAGCCACATCCATTTCACTGATACCATAGTTAGCTTTGAGTGGACGAATATCAATAATACATTCATGGGCAACATAACCTTCCGCCCCAGAATAGAGGATGTCATAGTCATCTTTTAAGCGTTGAGCAATATAGTTAGCATTTAAAATCGCTACTTGGCTCGCTTGTTTAAGCCCTTCTGAGCCCATCATACGGATGTACATCCAGCTAATAGGTAATATTGAGGCACTACCAAATTGTGCTGCTGACACGGCACCTTGGGTCGTAACACCGTCCATTTCCACGACACTATGTCCAGGTACAAATGGCGCTAAATGTGCTTTTACGCCAATAGGTCCCATACCTGGGCCACCACCGCCATGGGGGATACAGAAAGTTTTATGTAAGTTTAAGTGTGATACATCAGAGCCGATAAAGCCTGGCGTCGTGATCCCCACTTGCGCATTCATATTGGCGCCATCAAGATAAACCTGTCCGCCATATTGATGAATGATCTCACAAACTTCACGTATACCCTCTTCATAAACACCGTGAGTTGAAGGATAAGTCACCATCACACAAGAAAGCTCAGCTTGGTGCTTCTCTGCTTTCGCTTTTAAGTCTGCAATGTCGATATTACCATTTTCATCACATCCCACGACAACCACCGTCATACCCGCCATATGGGCTGATGCAGGGTTTGTACCATGGGCTGAGCTTGGAATTAAACAGATATGGCGATTTCCTTCTCCTCGGCTTTGATGGTAACGACGAATAGCTAACAATCCAGCATACTCCCCTTGCGCCCCTGAGTTAGGTTGCATACACATCGCATCATAACCCGTTATGGCAGCCAACCAATTAGATAGCTGCTCAATCATTATCTGGTAGCCTTGCGCTTGATAAGGTGGGCAGAATGGGTGCATTTCGGTAAATTCAGGCCATGTGATCGGCAGCATTTCAGCCGCAGCATTAAGCTTCATGGTACATGAGCCTAACGGGATCATTGCTTGGTTAAGCGCTAAATCTTTATTTTCTAAACGATGCATATAGCGCATCATTTCAGTTTCACTGTGATAAAGATGGAAGTTTTCATGGGTTAACACCGCATCTTTACGCAACATTGCCGTTGGAATTGAGATCGATGAAGAAGCTACCAGTGCATCTAATGTATCAATGTCATCAGAGAAAGCTTTACCACTGATAATCTCAATCAATCTGACAACATCTTCGCGAGTCGTCACTTCACTTAAAGTGACACCTACTGCGCCAACAATATCGGTTCGTAAGTTAATTTCAGCATCTTTAGCACGTTGTAATACACCCGCTTTATCCGCTGTTTCAACGGTTAAAGTATCAAACCATGTCTGATGGCGTAATGTCATGCCATTTTGAATTAAACCCGCGGCTAAAATATCCGTTAAGCGATGAATACGCTGAGCAATATTTTTTAGACCTTCAGGCCCATGATATACCGCATACATGGCAGCAATATTGGCCAGTAATACCTGTGAAGTACAAATATTCGAGTTAGCTTTTTCACGGCGAATATGCTGTTCACGAGTTTGCATTGCCATACGTAACGCTCTGTTACCTGCAGCATCACGCGAGACACCGATAATACGTCCTGGCATGGCTCGTTTATATTCATCTCGACAGGCAAAGAAAGCAGCATGTGGACCACCATATCCCATTGGCACCCCAAAGCGTTGGGCTGAGCCTAATACAATATCCGCTCCTTGTTGCCCTGGAGCCGTTAATAGCACCAGTGCCATTAGATCAGCCGCTACACTGGTAATAATTTTTCGCGTTTTTAGTTCACTAATGAGCTGACTATAATCATGAATTTCACCGGTTGTGCCGACTTGCTGTAATAGCACACCAAAGACACCTTCTAGCTCTAATACTTTTTCAGCTTTATCGACAATCACTTCAAAACCAAAGGTGTTAGCTCGGGTTTTTACTACGTCTAGTGTTTGGGGATGAATATCATCAGCGACAAAAAAACGCTCCGCATTTTTTAGTTTACTAACACGTTTTGCCATTGCCATAGCTTCAGCGGCAGCAGTAGCTTCATCTAATAGCGAAGCAGAGGCTAAATCCATGCCGGTATAATCAATGGTTACTTGTTGAAAGTTAAGTAATGATTCAAGACGCCCTTGAGAAACTTCTGGCTGATAAGGAGTATAAGCGGTATACCAACCTGGATTTTCTAGCAAATTACGTAAAATAACAGGAGGCAATACAGAAGGCGCATATCCCATACCGATATAAGAGGTAAAACGTTTATTTTTACGGGCTATCGCTTTTAGTTCTGCTAATGCTTCTTGTTCAGTAGCCCCCCCTCCGACATTAGGCGGCGTTGCTAATTGGATATTATCGGGAACAATCTTTTGTGTTAATTCATTTAATGAGGAGATGCCAACAACATCAAGCATCTCTTTAATCTGTTCTGGCGATGAGCCAATATGGCGACGAATAAATTCATCACGATATTCTAATTGAGTTAAAGTTTGTGTCATTGCGGGTAATTCCTGAATTCACAATAAATGGATAAGCTGTTTTTACTGATTTGAAAATAGGCTGATAAATAAAAACGCCCCGACTTTTTAATGACGAGGCGTTTATTTTTACTCTTCGTTTTCAACTAACTCTTGGTAGCCAGCCGCATCAAGGAGATCGTTTAATTCGCTTTCATCTTTTGCTTTTATGCGAAATAACCATCCATCCCCATAGGGATCACTATTAACCAGCTCTGGTGAACCATCTAACTCCTCATTTACTGCAATAATTTCGCCAGATAATGGGGCATAAATATCTGATGCAGCTTTTACTGATTCAGCCACAGCACAATCATCCCCAAGATCAACTTCACTGCCTACATCAGGAAGATCAACAAACACCATATCACCTAACAACTCTTGAGCATGTTCAGTGATGCCGATAGTGTATTCGCCATTGCCTTCAGAACGGATCCACTCATGAGATTGCGCATATTTTAATTCACTAGGTATTTGACTCATTGACCGTACTCTCCATTTAAAATAATAATGCTTTATACCAATGCTTTACCTGAACGAACAAAACCAGGTTTTACCACCTCTACCGGTATTTCACGATTACGCAATAAAACAATTGCGCTATCTTTAATACCTGCGGGTACTCTGGCTAATGCAATACTAAAGCCCAATGTCGGTGAAAATGTGCCACTAGTAATAACGCCTTCTCTTAATTCACCTAAATCATCGGTAAAGTGCACGGCACTACCTGCACGTAACACCCCTTTTTCTCGCATCACCAGACCAACCAGTTTATCTGTGCCTGTTGCGCGTAATTTTTCTAATGCTTCTCTACCAATAAATTGACGATCTTCGGGTAACCAGGCAATCGTCCACCCCATATTAGCCTCAAGAGGATTAATAGTTTCATCCATCTCTTGACCATAAAGATCCATACCCGCTTCTAAACGTAAAGTGTCTCGAGCACCTAACCCCGCGGGCTTAACCCCCACTGCTAATAACTTTTGCCAATAATCAACAGCTTGCTCTTTTGGCATGGCGATTTCATAACCTGCTTCACCGGTATAACCTGTCGTCGCGACGAAGAGATCATCAAGTTGTACGCCATAGAAAGGCTTCATCGCTGCCACTATTTGGCGATGCGATTCACTTAATAAACGCTGTACTTTTTCTTGTGCGTGAGGGCCTTGTACTGCAATTAATGCTAAATCATCACGTACTTGAATATCGACGACATAATCTTTGGCATGCTCAGTGATCCACGCTAAATCTTTTTCGCGGGTTGCGGAGTTAACCACCAGACGATAGAAAGTCTCATCAAAGTAGTAAACAATCAGATCGTCAATCACACCACCAGACGCATTTAGCATACCAGTATAAAGTGCTTTGCCTTTTTCGGTGAGTTTAGCGACATCATTCGCTAATAGATAACGTAGAAAGTCTTTAACTTGCGGGCCATGTAAATCAACAATCGTCATGTGAGATACATCAAACATACCTGCATCTTGACGCACATTATGGTGTTCATCAATTTGAGAGCCATAATGCAGTGGCATCATCCAACCATGAAAATCAACCATACGAGCACCACAGGCGACGTGCTCATCATATAACGGAGTCTGTTTTGCCATTCTTCCCTCTTTCTATTTTTAGTTTAGATGATCCAGAGAACGCAATTTGTTAAATATAAAATTAAACTTGATTAAAAATCAGCGTGTTAATTACAAGCTTAAGTTTATTTTTAAACATTACTTTAACAAATGTGAGCAATTAACGTACAACGCAAACGATACCTTTACTTTGAACTTATCACTAAGAGAAAAAATAAACCATAAGTTAAAATAGGGTATTACCTCTACCAATCATAATGTAGAGAAATAAGTATGCAGAATGAATGATTGTAATTATGCGTATCAGCCCTCATTTTTAGTGAATAATGACTAAAAAAAGGCGAGCAATACAAAGAATAGACTGAAAAAATAGCTATTTTTAGTGTTATTTTTCCAGTCTGTTATAAAGAAAAGTAATGTGAAATGGCTGTTGAATTAGATTTTTTCAGCTGAAACAGGATTTTTATGCTTTAGCCATTCTGGTAAATCAGAAAGTCCCATCGCCTGTTCAAGTAACTTTGGTTTTACTCCTGGTAAACTATCTGCTAACGAAAGACCGATATCACGCACCCACTTTTTAATAGGGTTATTACCTTCAAATAATTCGCGGAACCCTTGCATAGTCGCTAACATGACCGCAGCGGCATGTTTACGGCGGCGCTCAAAACGTCTTAAATAGAGATACTCACCAAAATCTTTACCTTCTGCTTTTAAACGACGGATTTCACCAATTAATTCAGCAACATCCATAAAGCCAAGGTTAACCCCTTGTCCAGCTAAAGGGTGGATGGTATGCGCGGCATCACCTAATAACGCTAACCGTGGAGCGGCAAATTGACGTGCATAGCGACCCGTTAATGGAATTGTCATACGTTCACTGACTAATTCACACTGGCCTAAGCACATATCAAAAGTAACACCTAGCGTACGTTCAAATCGCGTTTTATCTGCACTCTTATAATCTTCAGCCAATGAGCTAGGTAGCGACCACACAATAGAACAAGTATGAGGATCTGCAAGAGGTAAAAAGGCTAAAATCCCCTCACCATGAAACACTTGGCGCGCCACATTATCGTGGGGTTGTTCTGTGCGTATGGTTGCGACTAAAGCGTGATGTTCATAATCCCAAAAAGTCAGTGGAATATCAGCATTTTTACGCAACCAAGAATTAGCACCATCGGCGCCAACAACCAGCCTAGCGGTTAACATTTCTCCGTCATTTAAACTGATAAAGGCTTCATTTTCTCCCCACACAATGCGTTCAATTTGAGCAGGGGAATAACAGGTAATATCACTATGACTGGTGACCTTTTGCCACAGCACTTCACGAATAAGATGATTCTCAATAATAGTGCCAAGATGAGATAACCCTTCTTGCTGCGCTGAAAACGCAATACGTCCAAAACTATCTTGATCCCATACTTCCATACCTTGATAAGGAGCTGTACGTAATGCCGTTAAGTTTTCCCATACCCCTAATTTCTTGAGTAATAACTCACTGGCAGTATTAATCGCAGATACCCGTAATGCAAAATCATCTTGCGGATGGAAATGCGTGGTGACTGGGTGATTTTCTATTATCGCTATACGTAATCCACAGCCATGTAATCCGCAGGCTAATGCAAGCCCGACCATTCCACCACCAGCAATAACAACATCAAATGATTTCATAATAAAAGTATCCTAAAAAGCAATTATGCTCAGTTTGTCCAACCTAATGTTTGGTGTGCTAATTTGTTACGAAGTGCAGGCACTAATTCCATCGTCATTAAGCCTAGATTACGGGAGATAATTAACGGCATACAACGATTCGCAAACACTTTCACTAAACCATCAGTGATCGTAATAGTACTTTCTCTATCCTGTTCGCGAAGCTGTTGATATTGTGATAATACGCGATAACTGCCGATATCAAGACCTGATTGTATGGCCGAGGTTAATGTATTGGCTAATGTCATTACATCGCGTAAACCAAGATTAAAACCTTGCCCTGCAATAGGATGCAAGGTTTGAGATGCATTACCTATCAATGCTAAACGATGGCTGATCATTTGCTGTGCTTTTTGCAGAACTAATGGATAGCAATGACGCTGCCCTACTTGTTCAATCTTACCCAAACGCCAGCCAAAATCCCGTTGTAACTGTGCAATGGTTGTTTGCTCATCCCATTGTGAAACTTGTTCTAATTTCTCAATAGGATGGCACCACACCAATGAACTACGCCCTTCGCTCATGGGTAACATTGCTAATGGACCAAATTGTGTAAATCGCTCAAATGCACAACCTTTGGGATCAATCTCTGTTTTTACATTGGCGATCACCGCGACTTGATGATAAGGCGTTTTCTGCCATTGAATATGACATTGATGACCAATGGGTGAATGTGTACCATCTGCGGCAACCAGTAAATCACCGCTAAGTTGCGTACCATCATCAAGTGTCACTTCAACGTTATCGAGATGGCGCTGAACATGCTCCACTTTAGCGGGACAATATAGCGTAATATTGGGTTGTTTTTTCAACTGTGCAAACAGTTGACGCCCCGCATCATGTAATTCAATAACATAACCCAGTGCGTCAATATCGTAGTCCTGTGCATTTATGTTCACAAAACCGCAATGGCCTCTATCAGAAACATGAACGTGATTAATAGGTGTCACAAAGGGTTTTAAGACCGACCATAATCCGATTTGTGCTAATCGCTTTGCTGTGCCATGCGCTAAAGCGATCGCTCTAGCATCGAATCCGGGATGCCCATTATCTGGCTCTCGCGCTTCAATAAGCGAAATGGAAATATTACCCTTATTTAATGCAGAAAGTGCTAGTGCTAACGTTGCACCCGCCATTCCACCACCCACAATAATCACATTCATGCTGATTTTAGCCTTAAATTTTTCCTGCCATCAGAGCTTCAATTTCATCAGGATCTTTAACAACCATAGCCGTTAAATTTTCATTACCTGTTTCAGTAATAACAATGTCATCTTCAATGCGAATACCAATACCACGATACTCTTGTGGTACATCTGCATCTGGCGCAATGTAAAGTCCTGGTTCAATAGTCAACACCATACCCGGCTCTAAGATACGATCACGATCGGTGCCATAGTGTCCAACATCATGAACATCAAGACCTAACCAGTGACTTAAGCTATGCATAAAGAAGCGCTGATAGGCTTTTGTCTCAATGAGGTGTTCGATATCACCGTGCATAATGCCGAGCTTAACTAAGCCTTCCACCATGATATACACGACATGTTGAGTGACTTCTTTGATGCTTGTACCCGGTTTATACAATTCGAGGGATACATTGAGTGATTTTAAAACAATCTCGTAAATTTCACGTTGTTGACGGCTAAATTTACCATTAACAGGGAAAGTTCGCGTAATATCACCCGCATAACCTTCATATTCACAGCCTGCATCAATGAGGACTAAATCCCCATCACGCATTTTAGTTTCATTTTCAGTATAATGTAAGATACAACCGTTCTCACCACTACCGACAATACTGTTATAGGAAGGGAAACGCGCACCATGAGAGATAAACTCATGTTCAATTTCCCCTTGTAATTGATACTCATACATACCTGGCTGACATTTTTGCATTGCGCGAGTATGGGCTAACGCAGAAATTTTTCCGGCTTTGCGCAGTAATTCAATTTCAGCATCAGATTTAAATAACCGCAGTTCGTGCACTATTGGGCGCCAATCAATAAGCGTTTGTGGCGCTTTTAAATTACGGCGAGAGCCTTTTCTTAAGGTATCCAGAGCATTAAAGACGATTTCATCGGCAAACGCATATTCACCTTGGGCATGATAAACAATATCCAATCCATTGAGTAATTGATAAAGTTGCTCACCTACATCTTCGTAAGGTAGCGCTTTATCAACACCTAATTTTTCAGGGGCAGCTTCTTGCCCAAGACGACGACCAAACCAGATTTCCGCGGTTAAATCTCTAACCCGATTAAACAGTACGCTATGATTATGTGTTTCATCACTTTTAATCAACACAAGGATAGCTTCTGGCTCACTAAATCCGGTGAGATACAAGAAGTCACTATGTTGGCGATAGGGATATTCACTATCAGCATTGCGTTGTGCTTCTGGTGCAGCAAAAAAGATAGCTGCACTTGCTGGTTTCATCTGAGCTAATAATGCCTGACGACGGGATAAAAATTCTTGCTTATTCATACCCACTCCTATCCTTTATTGATCTTTTGGTTATCTAATTAATAAGGCAATTATTAATGTAATGTCCGTTGTTCATCTTGTTTATCATTTTCTGTTGTTGTCTCTTTTGAGGCGACAAAAGTGATATAGCACAGCTGAACAGAGACTTTGACATATTCTGTAACTTCTTCGAGTGCATCTTCAAGCTCTTGTTGATTTTCATCTTCTTCATAGCCTAATGCACCAATATTACGCAAATCAGTGATAACTTCCGTCAACTCTTTATGCTCAGATAACTTAGGTTGTGCAACACCTAATCCTAATAGAAAATGATTAACCCACCCTGCAAGGGCATCAGCTCGAGGAAAAACAGATTCTGCATCGTCAGGTAACAGCATAGAAAAATTAAATACGCTGTCATCAAGTTGCTCATGAGTGACGTGATAAAGTGATTCAAGGGGTTCTGATAACGATTTAGGGAACGCTAAGCCCTCATTAGTCAGTTCATGTAACAAAGTTTTCCAACTATTGTCATGTACTGCTCCACAAATAAACCCAGTAATTAGGCCATGCATCTCTGCGGCAGTTAAAGGCACGGCATGTTGTTGTAATAATGAATCAATTGCTGAGTAATCTGGTAATGTGTTTTGTATTGACATAAGAATAAACGTCGCATTTAGGGGAATAGTTCAAGATATGCTACCATCAATAGAACGCACTGTACCAGTTAAGCTATGTTAAACATTGGAATTTTTGCAGTAATAGCGTTTAATACTGCCTTATAACCGTATACACTACTAAACACGTAGCACAGATTTTATGTCAGGAAGGAATCATGTCCGCACAACCCGTTGATCTTCAAATTTTTGGGCGCTCATTACGTGTCAATTGCCCACCAGAACAAAAAGATGCTTTACTGGCTTCTGCTGCTGAACTTGAACAACGATTACAAGATCTCAAAGAACGCAGTGGTGTTTCCAATACTGAGCACTTAATTTTTATCGTGGCATTAAATATGAGTCATGAGTTGGCAGAAGAAAAGTTAAAAACGAGAGACTATGCCTACAATATGGAAGAGAAAATAAAAATGCTACAACAATCTATTGAACAAGCTTTACACGATCAAGGCAAGCACCATGATCGCACTTTTTCAACATCAAAGTAGATTTGTTCAGAAAGCATGCGCACACCACGAAATTAACAGATAATAGGTTGCTTTCTACAATTAAAATAATACAATAGTTCATAGATAAGGTGCTTAACAGCACCCACCTAATTTCTCTGAGATGTTCGTCAGTGGGTAAGTCCCCTGAGCCGATATTTCAAAAAAAATAGAATGTGGTGATCTATTACTTGTGAGCATACCTGATTCGTTCAGGCAGCCTAATGGTGATAGCACTATGTTCACCTTGAACCACGGGTTCAAGGGTTACAGCCTACAACGGCATCTTGGAGACCCCAATTCAAGTTCTAAACACTGAGTACTGATTAAGTATTTAATGTTTAGAGCTTTTTTTGTTTCTTTTGCCCCTATCTTTCTTGGCTTTTCTCTTTTTTACCTCTAAAGTGTAATAAATTCATAGAAGTGATATATTTTTATTCATACCAATTCCTTGCTGATGGATTAATCATGACACAACCCCCTGTTTTCCAGCAAAGAGCTCAGATACGTAAAGCTATCCGCCAAAAACGCCGCCAACTGACTGTGGCACAGCAGCAAGATGCTGCACATAAACTCTCTGCACGGGTACTCCATCATCCCAAAGTCAAGCAAGCTAAAACAATTGCCTTATTTCTCTCTTTTGACGGCGAGATTGATACCGCACCTCTAATCACTCATTTATGGGATTTAAATAAACAGGTTTGTCTGCCCGTATTACACCCTTTTCATCGCCATCATTTACTTTTTTTACGTTACGCTCCCACCACGCAGTTAGTGAAAAATCGTTTTAATATTTTTGAACCTCCACTCAATGTGAATAACATTATTCCAATATCTGATATCGATATTATCTTTACGCCACTGGTTGCCTTCGATGAAAGTGGTCAACGACTCGGTATGGGCGGAGGTTTTTATGATAGAACATTAGAAAATTGGCAGCGGCAGTCATTTTATCCTATGGGACTTGCTCATACATGCCAACAAGTTCATTCGTTACCGAGCGCAGATTGGGATATACCGTTACCTGAAATTATTACACCTGATAAAGTATGGTGTTTTGATGAACAACTGATACAGAGAAATTAAGACGAGCTTTTAACGCTATCTTTGTTTTTTTATATTATTATCTTATTTTATAAGATTAAATCTCTATTTTTAACCACATTGCATTTAATATGAAAAATAGAGAAAGCACGAAATTTATAAAAAGCATTAATATCATTCTTAATCTTTCGGGAAAACAATTAGATAATACAAAACCAAACATTAATAAATACGATGATACTATCGCATCATTAGAAAAAAAACATGCTTTTAAACTAAAGAAAAAAAATATTCATTATATTTTTAAAAAACAATTACACTACCCTATGATTTTTTTAGATCGTTCTAAAAATATATTTATTATTTTAAAATATAACAATAATGAATTTCTAATTTATAATCTACAAACTGACAATATGGAGACATGGAATAAAGAGAGATTAATAAATAACAGTGTAAATCACTATTACTATCTGGACTTTGCAGAAAAGCATTTTTTTGATATCACTTGGTTTGTCCCAACCTTTATGAAATATCGTATATTATTTCAAAGTGTATTATTTTACTCGTTAATTCTTCAACTGCTAGCACTTGCCTCCCCGATTATTACGCAAATAATTATGGATAAGGTAATTATCCATCAAGCCCTATCCACGCTTGATGTGTTAATAATAGGTCTTATTTTTGTCGCCGTTTCAGAATCTGTATTAAAGGGGATAAGAGAGTATATTTATCATCATACGGCAAATAAAATTGATATGTTGCTAAGTTTGAAATTAACTAACCATTTATTCAAACTTCCTATCAGTTATTTTAAATCTCGCCAAACAGGTATTATTGTTACACGAGTAAAAGAGCTTGATATCATTCGAGAGTTTATAACAAAAACCTTATTAATGTTATTAGTTGATTTCTCATTTATCTTTATTTTCCTATTTGTTATGGCTTATTTGTCATTAAAGTTAACATTAATCTTTCTTGCCACCATCCCACTCTATTTTATCTTAGCTAAATTAATTGCCCCTAAAATAGAAAAAACCGTACAACAGCTTTATCAATATTCAGCAACAAATAGTGCTTTTTTAACAGAAACCCTAGGAGGTATAGAAACAATAAAAAGCCTTTCATTAGAACCACGTTTTACACAGCAGTGGCATACGCAAATCCATCAACTGACTAATGAAAATTTAAAATTACAAAATATTGATAACTTATCGCAATACATCGTTTCATTTTTACAAAAAATAACGACAGCGATACTTTTATGTCTAGGTGCTTTTGAAGTCATTTCACTTGCAATGACAATAGGTCAACTCATTGCTTTTAATATGCTATTAAACCACTGTCTACAACCTTTAAGTTCTGCAATAGAAGTTTGGGGAAAGTATATCCGAGCCAAAACGGCTATTTATAATTTACAAGACATTCTTAATCTCCCAATAGAGCAAGAAAAAGCCAATAAGAAAATGGCATTACAAGGTGAAGTGAGTTTTGAGAATGTCAGTTTTAGTTATCAACATGATGCCCCCCCTGTTGTAAAGCAAATTTCATTTAGAATAAATAAATATGAAACTATTGGTATCGTCGGGACGTCTGGATCAGGGAAAAGTACATTAGCACGCATCATCGCAGGGCTTTATATCCCACAATTAGGTCAGGTTAAGCTTGATGGCATTCCGGTTTGTGAAATTCCCCCCGCAGTATTACGTCAACAAATAGGGTTTGTCTTACAAGAGAATTTTTTATTTCATTTAACCGTGCTCGACAATATCCGTTTAACGCAACCATCAGCCTCATTAGATGAGGTTATTCATGTCGCTAAATTAGCAGGTGCTCATGAGTTTATTTTAAAACTTCCTTTAGGGTACGACACACTCATTGCTGAAAATGGCAGATCTTTATCTGGGGGACAATGCCAACGTATTGCAATTGCTAGAGCCTTACTCTCATCCCCTAAAATTTTAATTTTTGATGAAGCTACCAGCGCATTGGATGGTGAGTCTCAAGCCATCATCGAAAAAAATCTTCCCCTTATTACCCAAGATAAGACCGTCATTATGATTGCTCATCGCCTTTCCACAATAAAAAACTGTGACCGCATTATTGTATTAGAAAAAGGCCAGATAATTGAAGAAGGCAAACATAATGAATTGATTAGAAAAGATGGCGCTTATAAGAAACTTTGGCAACATCAACAAGGATAACAATGATGAAATCAAAAATAAAACAAATGATTGCTCACTACTTTAAAACTAAAAAAGAGCCTAAAAACTATGATTTTTACCCTAATCATATCGCCGTACTTGAGAAACCGCCGACACCTTATAGTCGTATTATTGCAATAATAATTTCATTAAGTGTGATTATATTTTTACTCTGGGCATATATAGGTAAATTAGATGTGCTTTCTTCAGCTATAGGAAAATTAGTGGTTTCAGGTTATTCGCAACAAATTCAAATTTATGAACATAGTCGCTTAAGCGCCATTCATGTAAAAAATGGCCAACAAGTTACCAAAGGAGAAGCGTTATTAACACTTGATATTTTAGGTGTTGATGAGGAGATTAATAATCTAAAAAATAAGATAGAAAATCTATTATTACTAAAAATTCGTTATCAAGCATTAGGTCAAAACACCCGACCTGATGCAATTGATGATTTTAATTTACTAAATAAAGAAAAAAAAGAAGCGATTCTACTAAGTTATAAAAAAGAAAAGGATGAATTTGATGCTAGTATTAATCATATTAATTCTGAAATAGAAACCAACAATAAAAACAAGCTTCTTACTCACCAAGAAATCAATTCATTAAATGAATTAAAAAAAAATATTGAAAAACGTTTTAATATAAAGAAAAAACTCTATGATAAAAAAATCATTAGTACCATGGAGTTTTTAGAAAATAAAAAGGAGTTATTAGAAATCAATCAAATCATTAAAAGAAAATCATCAGAACTGGTTATTTTATCCAGTCAAGAGCAACAATATATAAAAAATCGCGATAGATTAGAAAAACAAAAACACCTAGAGTGGCATGATAAATTTAAACAATATGAAAGCGAAGTTTTTATTTATCAACAAAATCTTTATCATGCTCAGAAACGTCAACAATTAAAAATTGTTCGTTCTCCTGTTACAGGTACAGTACAACAACTCGCTGTTCATACCCTAGGAGCCGTATTGCAACCTTCACAAGCGGTGATGGTGATAGTGCCCGATACTCAGCATAATGTTGCTGAGGTGAATATTCTCAATAAAGATATTGGTTTTATCTATCCAGGTCAAAAAACGGTGATTAAAATTGATGCTTTTCCTTATACCCGTTATGGCACCATTGAAGGCACCATTGTCAATATAGCAAAAGATTCCATACAACATGAACAATTAGGCTTAGTTTATCCCGTCCTGATTGAACTTGATAAGCAAGTGATGGGTGAAGATGAAGCACAATATAAACTGGCCACAGGTATGTCTTTAGTTGCCGATATAAAAATTGAAAAACGTCGAGTGATTGATTATTTACTCAGTCCAATAGAAGTTTATCAACATGAAGCATTAAGAGAAAAATAATAGCGAGATATCTATGAACTATATAACTAAAAATACGCCATCTCTTCATCCTTCAATTATTGATGGGCTTATTTATTTTTCAAAAAAGAATAAAGGAACATTAAAAAAAGAGCAGCTTATTCATTTTTTAGGTAATGACGACAATCTCTCTGAATTAAATATCATAGAAGCCGCTCAACAACTCAATTTAAAATGCGAATTTTCATTTTTTAATAGTGAAAGTGAGTATAAAGATAAAATAATTATTGATACACTTATCGAAATTAATGGTTATTGGTATATTCTAAAAAATAGAACAAGTGATAAATTAATTATTATTGACCCAAGCACTAACACAGAGAGTCATTATCATATTGATAAAAAAATCACTTATACCACACTGCTAATTATTAATAAGATATTTACCCCTAAACAGAGCAAGTTTAGCTTAATGTGGTGCATTCCATCGCTATTAAAACAAAAAAAATCATTATATTTAATTTTTATTTTATCTTGTTTTATTCAATTATTTGCTTTAGTTAATCCAATTATTTTTGAAAAAATTATTGATAAAGTATTAACGGGGAGAAGCCTCTCTAATTTGCAAGTTTTAGGGGTACTCCTCGTGCTGCTTGCCATTATAGAGCCTATCTATCTTTTATTACGAGATAAACTTTATGCTTTTGTTTCTTGTACCCTAGGTGCCGAATTCTCAGGGAGAATTTATCAACACCTCATTCGGCTACCCAGTCAGTTTTTTAATCAACGTCAATCTGGGCAAATTATTGCTCGTATTCAAGAGCTTGCTCATATTCGCCAGTTTATTACTGGCTCTGCGTTGATGATGGTATTGGATTTTATTTTTATTATCGTATTTCTTTCAGTAATGTTTGCTTATTCCGTATTATTAACTTGGATAACCATAGCAGCATTAGTCGTTTATTTTTTATTTTGGCTGATACTTGGCCCCATGATCCGTTATTGGGTTGAACAAGAGTATCAAGCAAATGCTGATAATACGAGCTTATTAACAGAAGCTATTAATGGTATAGAAACCATAAAAATAACAGCAACAGAACATCAATTTATTGAAAAATGGCAATATAAACTCACTAATTATATCCTTAAGCGTTTTTCAGCGGCCAAAAAAGCGTTACTTGCTCAGCAATTAATTGGGGCTATTCATAAAATTACTATGGCAATTATCTTGTGGCATGGTGTTAATCTGATTATGAAAGCGCAATTAAGTGTGGGAGAATTAGTGGCTTTTAATATGTTTGCCGCCCATATTACACAACCTATTTTACGTTTAGCCCAACTTTGGCAAGATGTTCAACAAACAGGCATCTCTATACGTCGTATTGGCGAGATTGTTAATACGCCCACAGAGCATCAGCATCAAGGACTTGCTACTGTACCTAATATTGCAGGAAGTATAGTATTTTCTCATGTACGCTTTCGTTATACAGCCAATACTCCAGATGTGATTGAGCAACTCTCTTTTTCGATCCCCGCGGGCAAATTTATTGGTATTACAGGCCCCTCTGGTTCAGGAAAAAGTACTATCACACGTTTAATTCAACGTTTTTATACTCCTCAACAAGGCCAGATTTATATTGATGGTATGGATCTCGCCATTGCCAATCCCCTTACTTTACGCCAATCAATTAGTGTTGTTTTACAAGATAATTTTTTATTTAGTGGCACTATTATGGAAAATATTCGGTTATCAAAACCCGATTGTAGTGAAGAAGATATTATTGAAGCGAGTAAATTAGCCGGCGCTTTTCATTTTATTACTCAACTCCCTGAGGGATTTAATACACAAGTAGGTGAAAGAGGTAGTAATTTGTCAGGAGGGCAGCGTCAGCGTATTGCGCTAGCAAGAGCACTTTTACCTGATCCACAAATTCTTATTTTAGATGAGGCAACATCGGCGTTAGATTATGCCTCAGAAGCGGAAATTTTAGCCAATCTTCCGGCTATTTGTAAAAATAGAACGGTAATTTGTATTGCTCACCGACTTAATGCTATTTCTATTTCAGATTATATTTATGTTATTGATAAAGGTCGTATATTAGAAGAAGGTACACATAGCGATTTATTAAATAAGAAAACACTTTATCAGCAATTGTGGCAACAACAGACACAGCAATAAACCGTGATAACTAATGAACCATAAAAATAAAGGCTCTAATTATTGAGCCTTTATACTTAATATAAAAATATGCGATATTAGTACAACATACGAGCACGAATGGTACCCGGTAGTCCTTTTAGTTTCTGCAATACTAACTCAGCTTGTGCTTTCGTTTGTGTAGTAACGTCAATCACTACATAACCCACATTGCCAGCTGTACGTAGATATTGCGCAGCAACGTTAATATTTTCTTCTGTAAATACGTTATTGATACTATTCATAATACCCGGACGGTTTTCATGAATATGCAGTAAACGGTTTACATCATCACCATGACTAGGCAATGATACTTCAGGGAAATTAACCGCAGATAATGTAGAACCATTATCAGAATATTTAGCTAACTTACCAGCAACTTCATAACCAATATTTTCTTGAGCTTCTTGGGTTGAACCACCAATATGTGGCGTTAAGATCACATTATCAAATTTAATTAATTCTGATACAAAAGGATCGTTTGGATCGTTATTTGCCCCCGGCTCCGTTGGGAAAACGTCCACCGCTGCACCTGATAAATGCTTACTCTCTAGCGCTTGTGCTAATGCCGGAATATCAACCACAGTTCCACGAGAGGCATTAATAAGAATAGCGCCTGGCTTCATTCGTAATAACTCTTCGTGACCAATCATATTTTTTGTTGATGGCGTTTCTGGCACGTGTAAGCTAACAATGTCACACATATTCAGCAGTTCGGATAAGTGGCGAACTTGGGTTGCATTTCCTAAAGGAAGTTTGTTTTCAATATCATAAAAATAGACATCTAAACCAACACTTTCCGCCAATATCCCTAACTGGGTGCCTATATGACCATAGCCAATAATCCCCAGTTTTTTACCTCGCGCTTCAAAACAGCCTTTAGCTTGTTTATCCCAAATACCACGATGCGCTTTAGCATTAGCTTCTGGAATACGACGCAGTAATAACAGTAATTCCCCTAACACCATTTCAGCCACGGAACGAGTGTTTGAAAAAGGTGCATTAAAAACAGGGATCCCACGACGGGCAGCCGCATCTAAGTCAACTTGGTTAGTACCAATGCAGAAGCAGCCTACAGCAACTAATTTTTCAGCGGCTGCAAAAATTTCTTCTGTTAAGTGAGTGCGGGAACGGATCCCCACAAAGCGTGCATCACGGATAGCTTGTTTTAATTCTTCTCCCGATAATGCACCTTTATGATATTCGATGTTGGTATAACCTGCTGCTCTTAAATTCTCTACCGCACTTTGGTGTACACCTTCCAATAGTAGGAACTTTATCTTTTCTTTTTCCAAAGATACCTTGACCATTTACCCTGCCCTATTTGTGTTACATGAATAAAAACGAAATCCTGTTTCACCAACATAACAAAAATAGATTTTGAGGCAATACAACCGATTGCACTGTTGACAGAATAAGCGATAGATAAAGTGATTTTCTACCGAGCAAAATGATTTTGACAATAAAAATGGCAGCATTTTAAAGAGAGATATCTCTATCGTGTGATATATATCACTGAATTTATGGTTTTCAAAATAATTTGCAAAAAGTCATCATTCTGATTATCTAAGGGGAAAGATAAAAGAGAGTGGGAAAACAATATAGTTCTCCCACTCTCTTTAAGAGGATGTTGTTATCACTGACTAGAGATGCAGTTTAATTGTACTATTTAATGGTTTTCACACCTTCAGAAGTCCCCATTAATACAATGTCTGCTCCGCGATTAGCGAAAAGCCCGACAGTAACCACCCCTGCAATACTATTAATTTTATTTTCTAGCTCGATAGGGTTCAAAATAGTGAGATTATAAACGTCTAAGATCACGTTACCATTATCCGTCACGACGTTTTCACGATATTCAGGTAACCCACCTAATTTAACCAGCTCGCGAGCCACATAAGAGCGAGCCATTGGGATAACTTCAACAGGCAGAGGGAATTTACCCAAAACATCCACTTGTTTTGATTCATCGACAATACACACAAAGGTTTTTGCCACCGCTGCAATAATTTTTTCACGGGTTAATGCCGCACCACCACCTTTGATCATCTGCATTTGATGGTTAATTTCATCAGCACCGTCTACGTAGATATCGAGCGAATCAACTTCATTACAGTCAAAAACGGGAATGCCGTAGCTTTTTAGTTTTGCCGTTGAAGCCTCTGAGCTAGAAACTGCCCCTTCAATTTGACCTTTCATTGTTGCAAGAGCATCAATAAAATGAGAAGCCGTAGAGCCTGTTCCAACGCCCACGATAGTACCCGGTTTTACATATTCAAGGGCGGCCCAACCTACTGCTTTTTTTAATTCATCTTGAGTCATTTACAAAACCTTATTTTTCACATTTATCGAATAAGAATAGCATAGTGCCCATAAAATCCGCACAAGGTGTATCAAAATTTGAGACACAACATTTTAACTCATAAAAACTAAAAATATGGCATAGTACACAGTAGAACATAAAATCAAAGAGAATCTGTCAATGAAACGTCCTGATTATCGGGCCCTGCAAGCCCTTGATGCCGTTATTCGAGAGCGTGGTTTTGAACGAGCCGCACAAAAACTATGTATTACGCAATCTGCCGTTTCACAAAGAATAAAACAACTTGAGAATCTATTTGGACAACCTTTATTAGTACGTACGGTTCCGCCCCAACCCACAGAGCAGGGGCAAAAGCTACTCGCATTGCTGCATCAGGTCGAAATGTTAGAAGAGCAGTGGTTAGGTGATGAAAATAGTGGCTCGACGCCTCTTTTACTCTCTTTAGCTGTCAACGCGGATAGTTTAGCTACTTGGTTATTGCCTGCTTTGCACCCGGTATTAACACAACTTCCTATCCGGCTTAATATTCAAGTAGAAGATGAAACTCGTACCCAAGAGCGATTAAGACGTGGTGAAGTGGTTGGTGCTATCAGTATTCAGCCCCAAGCATTGCCTAGCTGTCTAGTCGACCAATTAGGCGCATTAGACTATCTTTTTGTGGCATCCCCTGATTTTGCCCAACGCTATTTTGCAAATGGGGTCACTAAATCATCTCTGTTAAAAGCCCCCGCTGTCGCATTTGACCATCTTGATGATATGCATCAGGCCTTCTTACAGCAAAATTTCGGCTTATCTCCCGGTAGTGTGCCTTGCCATATTGTTAATTCTTCCGAAGCTTTTGTTCAGTTAGCTAAACAAGGCTCAACATGTTGTATGATCCCTCATCTACAAATTGCCGATGAGCTAAAAAGTGGTGAATTGATTGATTTAACGCCAGGATTATGCCAACGCCGCATGTTGTATTGGCACCGTTTTGCCCCAGAAAGCAGAACGATGAGAAAGGTAACAGATGCGTTACTTGATTATGGTCGTAAAGTGCTTAAGCAAGATGAAGAGTAAAAAGTAACGTTGATGATGTTGTTTCTTGATCAATATTATCGCTATTCTTAGAAAGGGATTTAACGATAAGTAAGGAAAATGGCGAATTGATTTTCCTTACTTTAGTCTGTTATCTATATTCACTCAGACAGTGACTGGCAGTTGGCTCTAAACTGCATCTTAACGATATAACTCATACAAAAAATATATCACCACAGCTTATTAATCAGACCATTTTTGCAAAAGACTGGCCACTGAGGAAAGTAAGCTGAAAACTTCATCATCAGAGGGAAGATCACTGTCATAAACCAATTCAGAAAATTCGCCGTGAAAAATCCCCCTGATATTTTCCCATATTTCACTAGACTTGGAGAAAAGCACACTCTTATGTAGAGGTTGGTCAAGCCATTGTCCTGCTTCTCTGAACTGATCTCTGTCAGCCTGAATAACAATGTCCATCATCTTCCAAAGACTATCAGAATCAAAAAATTGGCTATAATGCTTATTACGCTTGATCATGCAAAGATCATAAATATGACGGATTTTATCAGCTAGAGCCTGTTTTGGATCTGCTTCGCTCGATGCTCTAACTAATCCTAATATTTTTTCTGCTACTGTTCGTTTGATGTCAAGAACGTTGACTTCAAATTTTTCTAGTCCATAGCGTGTTATGATTTCATTTCCACCCTCAATCTGTGCTTTCTTTATGAATTCAGCAATCAATGATTCAGTAGGCATAAATGAAAAAGGTTCTGGTGAAGTAAAACTATTTGTTTCCAGCAAAATAACATCAGAAGCGTGACCAAATTCTCCGCTAACAATTCGTGGGAATTTATAATAGACTTTTCGGAATTGGCTTCCTTTAGACTCGTCAGGTTTTTGAATATATGTCAATCCAGCAGCAATTGTTTCCTCTGCTGCTTTCATGCACTTTTTAATCTGATTACTGCTCAGTCCTCGGTTATTAAACATAGCAAGATCAACATCTTCTGAAAATCTTTTGATTAGACCAAAGACCTTGGATAGCGCCGTGCCACCTTTGAAAATAAAATCGTTCCTGAATTCAGACAGACTTAATTGGAGAAGGACGTGTGTAACCCAATAATCCTTCTCAACATAAACTTCAGGGATCTTAAAATACTCTGCTGTCCGGTTAATCAATTCCAGAAATACATCTGGATTGTTGTGAAGATTCATTCAATATTCCATTCTTCTGCATTATCCCAATAACTATCCAACCCTATCCGATAATGAGTAGTAGGGTTTAGCTGTTTTTTAAGTTCCAAAGCGAGATTTATATTAATATTCTCTATCAATAATCCTAACAAAGCCCTCGTTACAGGCGAATAAAAACTAGCCAAATTAATAAGCTCATAAAGGCCATCTTTTTTGATATTTTTTAGTTTTTTTGCTATGACTTTCATGACTTCAGATGGGTTACTATCTGGTATTTTCTTAATATTGGAAAGAACATCAAGGATCTCAAGATACTCCCTGTTAGATTCGGAAACAGGCACTTTAGCTTTCACTAATTTTACCTCGACGGTACCAAAATCCTTACGCTGTGGTGATTTGTCACTAGCAATGGTAATTGTTTTCGGGATCTGGGTAGTCAGTCCCAGTCGATTATAAAGCCCCATTCCCGTAATATAACCTTTTCGCTTTCCATTCTGATACATGAATGTTTTTAACTTCTCGGCATCACTCAATTGCATTTCACCAAATATCCCTTTTTTCGGACGGTAAAATTGCCCTTTAGCAAACCTTTTAATGTCACCATTCTTCACTAGGCGACTGACAGCTTTTACTGTTGTTTCAGGATTTGAAAGATATGGTGTTAAATCTCTATAGGTGAAAATTTTACCAAATTCAAACCGGTTTATTTCCTTCTCAACTAAAGGTTTAATCTTCATATTTTTGGCCTCCCGTTAAGTGTTCTACATCTACTTAGCAAATGGTAAAGTTTTTCTGCAGAAAAACATGACATTTTTAGATAAGAATATAACACTGACAAGTGATTACAGTGAATTAGAATATTTCTTTTTTCAATAAACCTGTTATTAGCAGACTACAACGCTGATATAGATGTATCAGCTCACTGCTGAGCCAATACATCTTATCCTTTGATGGTAAAGATTATTTAGCTGTTTTTAATTCAAATACCACGTCAACGTAATCTTTAAACTCAATGCTTTGTTGTTGATAGGTCTCTTTTACTGCTTCCGGTGACGGGGCACTTAATGCCATAGCATCCATTTTCATTCGTGCTATTGGATAAGGTGTTGCTTCTGGTGCGCGATAACTTACACTATAAACAGCCCCTAAATCAGCACCAAACCCTTTTGCCACTGAACTTGCCTGTTGTATGGCATTTTTAATTGCCACTTCTCGTGCTTTGGCTTTGTACTGTTCTGGATCATTAACGCCAAACTCAACATTATTAATTTCATTTAGCCCTGCTGCTAATGCCCCATCCAGTAAGGTATTAAGCTGATCAAGTTTTTTGATTTTTACATCTACGGTTCGTGTTGCTGTATAGCCATTAATCACCGAACGTTCTGCTTTTTTATCATACTCATAATTAGGCTGTGTACGAATGTTGGCAGCATCAATATCTTCTTTCGTCACACCGTTTTCTTTTAAAAAGGCAAAATATTTTGCAACACGCTCATCCACTTGTTTTTTAGCTTGAGCTGCATCTTTTGCTTTTTCACTAACCTGAATATTAAGTGTCGCCATATCAGGAGTCGCTTTAATTGTTGCATTACCTGATGTAGTTATATGGGGTCCTTCAGGTACCGCCCCGGCTAAAGCGATTGAGGGTGCTCCAAGGGCTAACATGGATGCTAATACCATTGCTTTTACTTTCACAAAAACCTCCTGACAAAAATCATGTATGGGTATTGTCACTAAATTACGGTTATAACAACATTAGCATATCTGTTGTAAAGTTCTTTCAGATTAAAAGAGGTTTTTCCATCCCTGAGCGGCCAATTGCAGAGCAATAAACCACATCACACACCCCACAAACAAGTTGATGATACGTTGAGCGGTCACTTGGCTTAAAATAGGTGAAAACCAAGCCGCTAGTAGTGATAAAGCAAAAAACCAACTTATCGATGCGAATACCGCGCCAAAAGTAAACCAAGGACGTAATTCTGCTGATAATTGCCCTCCGATACTGCCAAGCACTACAAAGGTATCAAGATAAACATGGGGATTTAGCCAAGTGACGGCAACTAAAGTTACAATCACCCGCCAACGACTTTTCACTTGATTTTTATGTTGTGATAATTCAATCTCTTTTGTAAAAGCGGTTTTAAACGCATTCCAGCCATACCACAATAAAAAAGCCACACCGCCCCAAGTGATCAGTAATAAAAGATATTCTGATTGGCTCAGTAATGCACTTCCACCAAAGACTCCCCCGCTAATTAATATCACGTCACTTAAAGCGCATAAAAATGCACTCATTAAATGGTATTGTTTTTTACTACCTTGTTGCAAAACAAAGGCATTTTGCGCACCAATGGGCAATATCATTGCTGCGCTTAATAAAAACCCCTGAAAAAATGTTGTTAACATGCAAAATATCCTAATAATTATTCATTAAATTAAGAAAAATAATAAAAGGATTTTGTTATTAGAGGAAATGAATCATTCTTATTGATAATAAGAAAAACTAATAGCGGTAAAAATAAAAGAGCCACGCTTAATCGGTGGCTCTTGAGATGTGTTTTATAACAATAGTGCTTATTCTGCTTTCATCACGGTATTTTGTGCTTGATGCATATAGACATCCATTTGTGGGAATGGAATACCAATATTATTTGCATCTAGCGCGCGTTTAAAGTTTTCCATAAGATCCCAATAAACTGGCCATGCATCATCATTGGTGGTCCAAACACGTACCACAAAGTTTAATGAAGAAGGCGCCATTTCATGTAAACGTATTGTCACGCCTTGGTTATGTTGAATACGTTTATCTTGCGCAACAACATCACCGAGCACTTTTTTGACTTTATCAATATCAGCATCATAAGCAACGCCGACAATAATTTGTGTACGACGATTTGGCTCACGGCTAAGGTTAATAACTTCACTACTGATAATTTTGCTATTTGGAATAACAATGATCCGGTCATCCGCTGAACGTAATGTGGTCGAGAATATTTGTACATCTCGCACCGTACCTTCGACAGCACCAATCATCACGTATTCACCAGCACGAATAGGACGGAAGATAACAATTAAAACACCCGCTGCAAAGTTAGAGAGTGAGCCTTGTAATGCTAAACCAACCGCTAAACCTGCCGCACCAAGTACTGCGATAACAGAAGCTGTTTGAACCCCTAATCGACCTAATACTGCAATCAAAGTGAATGCAATAACGGTATAACGCACCAAGACAGACAAGAATGTCACAACAGTTGCGTCGATATGGCGTAACGTTAAAATTCGTGCAACCCCTTTACTGACCATTTTAGCGACAAAAAGACCAATAAATAGGATCAAGAATGCAGCAACGATATTCACAGCATATTGAATAAAGAGTTCTTGATTAGCAACAAACCAACCTGTTGCTTCATCTAAACTCGCAGGTAATTCATTCATTAGACCACCTTTTAAACTTATAATCCTAATAAAAAGAATAGCAACCAATAGTATATTGTGGCAGATTTATTTAATAAATATATGGGATTTGTTAACTTCTTCTATTTTCCAGAATAAATAACCGATATTTTTGTAGCATAGTAGCAAAATCATCTAATCCACAAAATGCGATGCTTTCATTATCGTAGTAGCTCATCCCTTCTTCTAAATCATCGGTTTCAAAATGGAGAGTATTCGCCCTTACCATAATTTCCTCATCATCAATAGATAAGCTGTATTCTTTACCAATCAATTGCCACTGTTTCTCACTGCCTTTAACTTCGTCCATCTCAGTCAAAATTTGATCGATTAAGCTGATATCACCTTGGATCTCATCATTTAACCAATAACCAATCGCTTCATGATCCATTGAAAAACGGGCCAATATACCGCCAGTAAGATCACGCTGAAATTCATAGTCCATGGTGTATGCCCCTTAAATTAGCTGTCGCCTTTTTCTATATAAAATATCTATTGTTATTATGGCAAAAATAACAAAAAAACAGGAGGCATTGCCTCCTGTTTCAGACTGCTGAACAACGTTATATGTTGGAACGCAGTTGTAATCAATTTTTAGTGAAAAATCAAACTCAGTTATACCGTGGTTTGGAAAATCACTTGTGTTGCTTTATCTGTATATTGCTCTAGTTGGTCAAAATTGAGATAACGGTAAGTATCTTCCGCCGTTTCATCGACTTTATTGATGAAATCAAGATACTCTTGTGGCTCTGGTAGACGTCCTAACAGTGAAGCCACTGCCGCAAGCTCTGCGGATGCAAGGTAGACATTCGCCCCCGTACCTAAACGATTCGGGAAGTTACGTGTTGATGTTGAAACAACCGTTGCCCCATCCGCCACTCGCGCTTGGTTACCCATACATAATGAACATCCCGGCACTTCGATACGAGCGCCACTCTTACCAAAGACGCTGTAATAACCTTCTTCAGTCAGTTGTGCTGCATCCATTTTTGTTGGTGGTGCAACCCATAAGCGTGTCGGTAATTGACCTTTATGTTGGTCGAGTAATTTACCCGCCGCACGGAAATGCCCAATATTGGTCATGCAAGAGCCAATAAAGACTTCATCAATTTTGCTGTTTGCCACTTCTGATAATAGACGAGCATCATCAGGATCGTTTGGCGCGCAAAGAATAGGCTCTTTGATTTCGTTTAAGTCGATCTCAATTACAGCAGCATATTCAGCATCCGCATCTGCTTCAAGTAATTGCGGATCAGCTAACCAATTTTCCATTGCCGTAATACGACGCTCAAGTGTACGACGATCACCATAACCTTCTGCTATCATCCATTTTAATAAGACAATGTTAGATTGTAGATATTCGATAATCGGTGCTTTATCTAATTTAATCGTACAACCCGCAGCAGAACGCTCAGCCGATGCATCAGCTAGCTCAAAAGCTTGCTCAACTTTAAGTTCAGGTAAACCTTCAATTTCTAAGATACGACCAGAGAAAATATTCTTTTTACCTTTTTTCTCAACGGTCAATAACCCTTCTTTAATGGCATAAAGTGGGATGGCATGAACCAAATCACGTAGCGTTACCCCCGGTTGCATTTTACCTTTAAAGCGTACTAACACCGATTCTGGCATGTCTAATGGCATTACCCCTGTAGCCGCAGCAAAAGCGACTAAGCCTGAACCTGCAGGGAATGAAATACCAATAGGGAAACGTGTATGTGAGTCACCACCAGTACCAACAGTATCTGGCAATAACATGCGGTTTAACCATGAGTGAATAATGCCATCACCCGGACGCAGTGAAACCCCTCCACGATTCATAATAAAATCAGGTAACGTGTGATGGGTGGTTACATCAACAGGTTTTGGATAAGCGGCGGTATGACAGAATGATTGCATAACCAAATCAGCGGAGAAACCTAAGCATGCTAAATCTTTCAGTTCATCACGTGTCATTGGCCCTGTAGTATCTTGAGAGCCAACGGAGGTCATTTTAGGTTCGCAATATTCACCAGGGCGAATACCATCACGACCACAAGCGCGTCCCACCATTTTTTGTGCCAGTGAGAAACCACGATCGCTCTGTTCCACTGCTTTGGCATGACGGAATAAAGTGCTAGGTGGTAAACCTAAGGCGCTACGAGCTTTTGAGGTCAATCCACGACCGATGATCAAAGGAATACGGCCACCCGCACGCACTTCATCAATCAGTACTTCTGTTTTTAGTGCAAAGGTTTCCAATAACTCATTGGTTTCATGGTTACGGATTTCACCTTTGTATGGGTAAATATCAATAACATCACCCATATTTAATTTAGAAACATCAACTTCGATAGGTAATGCACCGGCATCTTCCATCGTGTTGAAAAAGATAGGGGCAATTTTGCCACCCAATACAACTCCACCACCGCGTTTATTTGGTACATAAGGGATATCATCCCCCATAAACCAAAGTACCGAGTTGGTTGCAGATTTACGTGAAGAGCCTGTTCCGACAACATCCCCCACATAAGCCAGTGGGAAACCTTTTTTATTCAGTGCTTCGATTTGTTTAATCGGGCCAACGCTACCCGGTTGGTCGGGTTCAATGCCTTCGCGGGCATTTTTTAGCATAGCTAAAGCGTGTAATGGGATATCAGGACGAGACCAAGCATCTGGTGCTGGTGATAAATCATCTGTATTGGTTTCACCCGTCACTTTAAACACGGTTACCGTGATTTTTTCAGCAAGTTCTGGACGTTCAGTAAACCATTCTCCATCAGCCCAAGATTGCATAATTTGTTTAGCGTAAACGTTGCCGGCTTTCGCTTTTTCTTCAACGTCATAAAAGCTATCAAACATCAATAAGGTATGAGAAAGTGCTTTTGCCGCAATAGGAGCCAGTTTGTCGTTATCTAGCGCTTCTATTAATGCATGGATATTATAGCCACCTTGCATAGTACCTAATAATTCTACGGCTTTTTCTGGCGTGATAAGCGGTGATGTTGTTTCACCTTTTGCGAGAGCCGTTAAAAAACCGGCTTTAACATAAGCGGCTTCATCAACGCCGGGTGGAACACGGTTAACAATTAAATCAAGAAGGAATTCTTCTTCGCCTTTTGGGGGGGACTTTAATAGCTCAACAAGTGCGGCTGTTTGTGTGGCATCGAGAGGTTTTGGAACGACACCTTCAGCTGCACGCTCTGCTACGTGCTTACGGTATTCTTCTAGCACGACTTTCTCCTCGCTTCTTTGTCATTTTGTATAACCCGGCTGTCTGCACCCTATCTAGTTGGATGCCAGGTCAGAGGATCTTTTGCTCGCATAAAACATCTATGGTTGTGAAATTATGCCCAGCTAAGGGCTATCAGCATAGCAAATTTTCAACACTATGTTAATTCGTTCACATAAAAGCAACATACAACAAACGTAAATCTCACCTTATTCATATTATGACACTCAATCTAATAGGCATTTTTCACCAGCCTCGTTTTTACCAATAAACTCAGTTAATAAATAGATATCAGTGCTACTCGGTAAACGTAACTTATCTTGTAAATTAAAGTCATTTGATTTAAGTAATAAATAACTAGAACAATAAACCTTACACATACATCCTTTAGAATTATTTTAAATAGAATGCTTATAAAAATAAACCCAACATCACCAACAAATAAAAACTTAATCAATAAACTACTATAAATCCCATATAATAATTATTTTTTGATAGCGTTTTAAAATCTAACAAATTAATATGAAATAGCTTTACCATGCTAATTATTTAAACAATAATTTCATTAAGTTCATTTACAAATAGCACTTAGCAATTACGTTCAACCTTTACATTTAAAAAAAGAAAATTATCGATTTATTCATTAAAATGATTAATTATATGGAGAAAGTCTTTATGGCAATTAACGAAAAATTTGTCCAAAAAACATCAAGCATTAATTATAATAATGGTATATTTTCACTCTATTTTGTCGGTCAAGATCCTCATAAAATAGCACAAGGTATCATGCCAGAAAAAGATGAAGAATTAGCCCTAAAGTAAGTGAACCACATTCCTGCTTCTGGTTTTATTTATATGGCTTCAATAATTAAAAGCATGCTGGAAAATCCATGCATAAACAAAGAGTTTGAAAAGCTAATTGCAGCAGATCTACTTCCTATTCTTCAAAATAAAACTAATATGACTGAAAATTTTACTGCCCTTCATTTAATAAAAAAAACAAGTAATAGAAGAATAATTTTAAAGAAGAACTTATTCATCATAAATTAACTCTTATCCTGTTTATTAACAACTGAAATAAATAAAACTAATTAAAGAAAGGAAACGATTATTTACAATAATCTTCTCTCTTCAGGTTTTTTGTCTTAAAAAAGACAATTCAGTCAAGTCAGACGCTAGAAGGGTATATAGAGATGCTAGAACTACTGTATTTAAAAATTACTGTACTTTTTATTAAAAATAAGTTTGAGGGAAAATGATGTCAAAAATTTTAAAAGATTTAGAGTTTACTTTTGCAGGAAAACGTTATGGTACAGATGGAAATGACGATATTGATGCCATAGGTTTTGGAGGGATCATTTATGCAGGAAAGGGACACGATACAATCACAGTCGGAACATTTGCAGTTACCGCTTACACCGGAGACGGGCACGATTTTGTCAGAGGGGGAAGTGCTTATCTTAAGATTATTGATGAGAACGGTGATTTAGATGTCAGAGGATTAAATGCATGGGGAGAAATTGAAAAGTCCGGTCATGGCGATCTGAGATATGTTGGTGCTTCTGCCGCGATTAAGATTAATCATACTGGATATGAATATGGAAATATCAATTATTCAGGAGCTGCTATTGCAAATATCATCACCCGTAAAGGCGCAATCAGTAATATCAACTACCAAGGTGCTGGCGGTTACAATCAAATTTGGCATGAAACCAATACTGGCAATATGACGTTTAAAGGGGGGGGAGGCTATAATAAATTGGTTCGTACTTGGTTTAATAGCTATCAAAATTCAAAAGGAAATATTAATTTTGAAGGATTAGGCGGAGGCAACGGAATCTTCTCTCGCGTTGAAACAGGTGATATTAAATTTACCGGAGGTGGCTTAGAAAACGTCTTAATACGCGAAGGTAAATCAGGCGATATCTTTATGTATGGAGCAGGAGCCAATAATAGGCTTACACGTATCAGCCGAAATACTGATACCTATAAAGAAACAAGTGGCAATATCTATTTTTCGGGGGGGGGAGGTTATAATCATATCTATTCCAATATAGCACAAGGCAATATCACATTTTATGGAGCTGGGGCTTACAATGAGATCATTCGTACAACTCAAGTTCATCCTCATAATGATTTATTAGTTGAATATACGAAAGCTGAAAATATTTTTCTAACAAGTGCTTATATGTTAAATCTAGACTTAGATAAAAGTATTAATTTTCTAACAAGTGATAATAAGCAAAATTTCGAATTCGGTAAACCTGTTGAAGTAAAAGCGATTAAATCATTGCGAGAACCAAATACTTATTTGTTTAAAACACCGGGCCCAAGGGATACCAATTTATTCATATCAGACTATGGTCGTCGAGATTATACCTTTAATAAAGTCAAAATTTACAATGATCCTGAAACGGGAAAACTTCAATACGATTCCGAACTTTGGCGTATAACGCCTGATAGTGGGGACATTAGGAACATACGTTTTGATAAAAAAAATTTTGATGATACCTATAATCTTAGTGTGGTCAATAATTGTTGGAATACATTAGAAAAACAAGAAATTATCGAATCACCACGTTTCACAAAAATAAATGCTGATAGCCACTATCAATTATCTAATTTAAAAGTATTTCAACACATTAATACAGAACAAATCCAAAGAAAGTCTCTAGAAACAATCAAGTTGGGCGTAGCACAAGAACTTTTTAAAGACGATAATTCTGCTGAATGCTCTGGTGATATCAATTTCACAGGTGGTGGCGCTGGTAATGTCATTAAATCTGATGTTACACAAGGTGATATCAATTTTACAGGTGGCGGCATAGCAAATGTAATAAAACATAACTCTAATTATGGTAATACCAACTTTACTGGTGGAGGCGCAGCCAACATCATTGTAAAAAAAGGTCAAAGAGGAGACCTAACATTTGATGGAGGAGGATTAGCAAATGTCTTACTACATCAAAGTAAAGAAGGAAGAATGAACATTAATGCTACTGGTGCCACGAATGTATTAATCCGAATTGGTGACGGTGAATATAAAGCACATCTTACGGCATTAGGGAATGTTTCTATTCACAAAGGACAAGGTGATAGTCATATCACAATGTTAGGAGGATTAAATACCCATACCCAGATTGATAGTCATCAGCGTGATAAGGCTTTATGGCGAGCATTAGGCGGACTTAATGTCATGACACAAGTCGGTGCTGGTACTATTACATCTTTACTCGGCGGCGGTGGAAATGTCCTGACTAAAATGGGTGAAGGCGACCTAAGTAGCATCATGTTAGGTGGTGCTAACATCATTACACATATCAGCAAAAACAAATCAAAATCAAACACTTACACCATAGCCCTAGGTGGATTAAATATTTTAACAAAAAAAGGTCAAGGTGATATTTTAGCCATAATGGGGGGAGGTGGCAATGTCCTAACACATATCGGAAACGGTAACATACATGGCGTTATGCTTGGAGGTGCCAATATCTTAACTAAAGTAGGTAATGGTGATCTTTCAGGCATTATGCTAGGTATTGGTAATGTACTAACACATGTTGGCGATGGGCAAACCCTAGGTATAATGGGCGCTGTGGGGAATATTTTCACTAAAGTCGGTAATGGAACCAGTATAGGTGCCATGGTCGGTGGTGGCAATATATTCACCCATATAGGTAATGGTGAAGCTTGGGCGCTAATGGGAGGTTTAGGCAACGTCTATACCAAAATAGGCAATGGGAATACTTTGGCACTAATGATCGCCAAAGGGAATGTGTTCACTCATGTGGGTGATGGAATGTCGGTTGCTCTAATGTTAGCGATAGGCAATATAGCCACAAAAGTGGGCGATGGCATGACATTAGCTGCAATGATTGGCAGTGCTAATATTTTTACTCACATTGGGCATGAAGAAACCTTTGCTGCAATGGTGGGTAAAGGTAATGTCCTTACCAAAGTTGGCAATGGATTAACGTTGGGATTAATGCTAGGTGTGGCTAATATTTATACCCATGTCGGTGATGGCATTGGTATTGGGCTGTTTTCTGGTAAAGCAAATATCATGACCAAAGTGGGTAATGGAACCACATTATCAGCGATGTTTGGCAAAGCCAATATTATGACCCATATCGGTGATGGGATAACTGGCATACTTGCATTAGGCCAAGCCAATATCATAACAAAAGTGGGTGATGGCATTGCGGGAATCATTGCTGGTGCGAAAGGAAATATCGTTACTCATGTAGGTGATGGAATAACCGCTGCGATCCTCGGCGGAAAAGCGAATATTTTAACAAAAGTGGGTGATGGGCTCACCGTGGGTCTGCTGATTTCAAAGGTGGGAAATATTATGACCCATATTGGTAATAGCACCACGATTGGTTTTGCCAAAGGCAACGCCAATATCATCACAAAAGTAGGCTATGGTTTAGGCATTAATGCGGCATGGGGTAAAGCCAATATTTTCACTCATATCGGCGATGGTGAACGATATAACTTCGCCAAAGGAAATGCCAACATCATTACCAAAGTAGGTAATGGACAAGAAACCTCTGTTGTTAAAGGTAATATCAATATTATTACACACGTAGGTAGTGGAAATAATTATACTGGTGCATGGGGCAATGGGAATGTTGTAACACAAATTGGTGATGGTCGTCAGGTCACCTTAGCAAAAGGTCATGCAAATATTGTCACTATGCTCGGAAAAGGTGACAACTATGGCATAGTTTGGGGTAAAGCCAATATTTCGACAAAAGTAGGTAATGGCACGCAAGTCACCATAGCAAAAGGCCAAGCAAATATTACAACAACCGTAGGTGATGGCCTAGGTGTTACCGTTACATACGGCAACGCAAATATCAATACTAAAGTGGGGAATGGTGTATCTGTAAACGTTGCTTGGGGGAAATATAACGTAAGTACCAAAGTGGGTGACGGCTTAAATGTTTCGGTCATGAAAGGTACCGCTAATGCAAATATCCATGTTGGTAACGGTTTAGGTATTAACGCCTCTTACGCAAAAAACAATGTCATCGTTAAAATTGGCAATGGTGATATCTACAGCTTATCGGTTGCTTCTAGTAATACTCAAAGTAATAAACTCGCTACTTTCTTCGGCAATATAAAACAGAGTGTACTTGGTATGGTCGGGAGTCAGGCTATTAACTATTTAGTACAAGGTGATGATGTAACCACTTCCGGCTCCCGCAAAGGCAAAGGCGCTATTCATTTAATTGAAAAATCTTCAATCGACGGTTTCAAAATGAACAAAATCGACGAAGTGAAGAGTAACATTGATATAAATTTAAAAGGTCATATCACAGAGGTAGAAACCCCTAGTTTAAGTGATGTTAATACAGATGAATCCAACTTAACCAATAACAGTCCGAATTTGATCATAAATGGTGACTTTAAACATGGATTTAACCCTGTAACAGAAAGTTGGAATATTGCATATACTCAGGATAAAATTACAGCAATTAGCCAATATGGACATAGAGCCTCTATTGATACACCAACTAATACTAATAATAAAGATTATTGGGATGGTGGACTTATAGCAGAATACACGGAAGAATATGAACCAAATATCGCTATATATCAAGATATTAGTGGTTTAATGCAAAATGAGGTGATTGAATTAAGTTTTGAGTATGAACGACAAGATAATACGCCAACAGAGAATAAATTAAGTGTTATCTGGAATGGTGAGGTTGTCTTCACTTCATCAAGTGATGATAAGTCAATAGCATGGCAACAACAACAAATTAAATTAACCGCAAATGCAGAAAATAATCGTCTTATTTTTACCATTCCAGGCTCTGATGGCTTGCAAGGAAATAATTACAGACTAAGAAATATTGTCGCTAAATCAGCTGTAGCAAATATAAACAAGCATATCTCAGATTCTGATGCGACAAAAAATGCCCTCGCTGACAAAAAGAAGGCAGATGCCAATCGTCAAAAACTAACTGATGAAAAACAACGCCTATTAGACCACATCTCTACCACACAGACTGAACTTGAATCGACCGATCACCTTGCACTGGAGAAAAACGGCCATAGAGAACGCGATGCCATTCTTGAAGAAGCTAATTCAGTAACACACAATTTGACCACAGTTGGTCAAACACTGGAAGTACTCAGCGAATATTCACAAGATGCCCCCCCCTCAGATCAACCATGGAGTGAGCCATTCGCGGAAGGAATTTTAAAGGATGTACAGAAGAGCTTAATTAATACTAAAAAAATTGTTTCAGTGCCTGTTAATAATATTAAAACTCAGTATGTTGCAAACCTTACAAAGGTGAAAAAATCGATAAAAAAATCGGAATATGGCGTTATTCAAAGTGAAGAACATTGTCAAGAAGTGCAACTCGATACTTCCAAAGCAAAAAATGATGCAGATAAAAGATACTCAGACGCGATAGATAAAAAAAATAGTGCTCAAATGGCAGAGAAAAAAGCATCAACCATGGTGGAAGATGCGAGATCACGAGGAGATACGGAGCAAAAAACAGCGACTAGCATATCGGATAAAGCACAAAAAGAAGCTAAATCTGTTCAACTGAAAGAAAGTGATAAACCTAATCGTCACAGGGCGCATGGTAGCGGTTTATCCGGAGAAGCGGCCTATGTAGAGGGGGCTGATGATAATCCATCCAGTTATATCAAACCAATATCAACTAAAAAAAATGATGGTCGTTTCAATAATAAACTGACAACATTTAATCAGGAATTACTTGATGATGCTCAGCAAGCCATTAATCGTTTAAGCATTAATGCTGGGATCCGACAAAAATCGGCAAACGTTCTTCCCTCTTTTACATCAGACCTTAATGGAGATGACGTAGCAACCTATCAACAACCTTCTCTTCGTTCAGGCAATCTTCAATATCACAAAATAGGAGCTATCGCGGTCAATCTTTCTGGATTAGGCGAAAGCCCCATTTTTGAAACGCTAAAACAAAAATTCAATGTAAAAATTAAGAATAGAAATACTTACTTTACTTTTATTTTGGAAAAAAATAGTGGTCGTATCCAAAAAAATATTTATTTGGATAACATCAATGATCCCACTCAGCAAAAAATAATAGAACACTTTATTTTAGCTAATTATTCAAATTTTGAAGCAATGCCTAATGAACTTCATTTAGAAAATGACAAAATTAAATCAAGTCATAACAACAAAGATAGGATACTTGCAGAATACGTAGAACATAAATGGCAAATGCTAACTGATTCAAAAGTCATGTCAGTTGATGAACTACATAAAGTTGCAAGTGTTAAAGGCAAAATACAAGGCGAAAGTTATAAATCAATCATTACAACTCTCTCGGAATACCATGAAAAAGAATCGAATACAAACTGCTTACCAATAGAGAAATTGAGAGTGCTAGCTCAGTTGCGAAACCAAATTGATGGTTACCTATTAGGACACCCCGACTCTGAACGCAATGATGGATTGAAACAGTTACAAACTCAAGTCAATACACGTTATAAACACGCATCGGCTTTAATACAAGATAGTCACACCATCAACGCTGATAGCAGCTTTAGTCGCTTATACGATTCACTTTCAAATGCCAATTTAAAAAGAAGTAAACACATTTATATTGATATTAACGGACACTTTGTCACTGAAGGAAAAAACAATCTGCAAGGGAAAAATAGACTAACCAGCGGAAAAGAAGTGATTGAGCGAGTAAAAAATGCCGTAGAAAAAGAATATGGCGCACCGATTGCCAATAAAGTCTTCAGTCAATTTGCAAATAATGAATTCGCTGAAAACGGCGAGGGTATTGATGTTTCAGGGTTAAAAAAAATTCACAGAGCTATTGAGCGGGAACTATCTCCTCATAGTGCAACCTTATATATCTGGAAACCAAGCAATCATAGTAATTTGGGACACGCCACACTACAAATAGGTCAAGGTCGCTTACTGTTAAACACAGAAGACGCACAAAATAATCATAAAGAAAACTACATCAGTTGGTGGCCTAACAAGGCGAAGTCATATTTTGATGTGATGGGAGTCCCCTCACAACCAAAAGAGTCGTTAGCATCGGATGTTGCAGCAGAAGAAAATGATGGCTTTGGTTTAAATTACAAATATAAAGAACTAAACAGATATGACCGACTCATGAATATTGCGAAAGGTGAAACGGTCAGCACTGCAGATGATTTATCTCTTGCAGACGCAAAAAATATATTGACGATCCCAAATTATATAGAAAATTCAAAAATACCGCGAACAATTGGACAACCTTTTATTGATGAATGGGTAATAACTCAGAAAAAACTCAACAACATCGCCACAAATTTTCTAGAAGCTGTACAAGGTAAATTTAGTGGCAATACCATAACTATAAATGGTGCCATGATACTATTGACAGAGCCCACGTTACTATCAAAAAGAAAAATCCCACTTTCTGTTGCACAGCCTTTTATTGAACAATGGGATAATATAAAAACACAACAAGAAGATATATCTATTCAATTATTAAAAGCGATGAAGACTTGGATACAAGAAGGTAAGGATCCAACGTTAACGAAAAAACGAATTGCTTTAGTAGAAAACGAATTTGCTGAGCAAAAACAAAAAAGTATTGACAGATTTAAAACCAGCTTACCTGATGAAGGACGAGTATTCCGTATTAATTTAGAGGGGTTAGACGTTGCTGCTATGCAAGCTGAATGGCAACGAATTAAAAATTCACCTAATGGTCGTTATCATTTATTAACCCAAAATTGTTCGAGTATCGTAGCGAAAATTTTAAAAGCGGGTGGCGCAGATGAACTGATTGGCTATAACTGGCAACCTAAATATAATATTTGGACACCAAATCAAATGTTCGCATTTGCTCAAGAGTTACAAGAAGCGCAAATGGCACGACAACAAAGTAGAATGATTCCACCTAACTTACACGCGTTGTCAGGTTCTGAAAATATCCGTCAAGAGCTAGAAAACACCTCCCCTCTTATTTCTGCTGAACAAAAGCTCAATATTGTTTTTAGTGAACAGGAAACGGGTTTTCTACTGACACAAGCATCAGATGAAACGAATGAAAAATTTATTTATATAAAAAATGGAGATAATCAAGAACAACAAAAAATAATGAGTAATTTTATACTCACTCATTATCGTGATTTTGACTCTATCCCTGAGCAACTTTATTTCTTAGATAATACAATCGTGTCACTCGATAAAAACCATTCACGAATATTATCAGAAAAAGTCGGTGAAAATTGGCAACCTGTTGCCTATTCGAATCTAATGACTGCTGATGAATTAACCTCCGCTGCAGAGGTGACAGGAAAAGCACGCGGTGAAAATTATAAAGCGATCATTCAATCGCTTAGAGATTATGAATTACAAAGTACAAATACAAACAACACACCAATAGATATATTTCAGCAACTATCCACATTACGTATACAAATTAATAGTTATCTGCTTAAACACCCTGATTCAAAACGTAACGAAGCATTGCAACAATTACGCGACCAAGTTGATATACGTTATAAACATGCTTCTATCTTATTAAGTAATAGCCAGCAAGTTGATTCAAATAATACTTTTAGTTATTTATATAAGATTTTTTCAAATGCTAACTTAAAAATCAACAAACATATTTATCTTGATGAAAACGGCAACTTTGTTACAAAAGGGAAAAATAATTTACAAAACCAAGACAAACTTATCAGTGGTAAAAATGCAATCACAAGCATTAAAAGATTGGTCGAAAAAGAGTATGGCAGTGAAATTACCAATCAGGTATTTAATCAATTTACAGAAAATGAATTTGCCCAAAATGGCCATGGTATTGACCTGTCAGGATTGAAAAAAATTCACCAAGCAATTGAACAACAAGTTTCACCAATCAGTTCTACACTATATATCTGGAAGCCCAGCAAACATAGTCGCTTGGGACATGCTGCGCTACAAATAGGTTCTGGGCGCTTACAATTAGATAGCGATAGTGTGCAGGATAACCATGATAATAATTATGTCAGTTGGTGGCCTGCCGGGAGCAAATCGCTCGCAAACCCACTGAATATTACAACAGAAAAAAATCCTGATTTAAAATTACGCTGGTATGATTTAAGCCAACCAGTGAGTCGCTCAACAAATTTCATGACTTTACAAATTGATATTCAAGAAGAGGAAAAGACGAATTTCAAATTAAATAAAGATGAAGGGGAAAATGACAGACAGTTAAAAGAATTTAGAGATAAAACGAATCTTACCCGAGGTCTCGAAAATATTACACCTGAAATCGCAGGCTTACTGTTGAATGCTCCTCATTGGATACCAGAAACACTTATCCCACCTGAAATTTCACACCCCTTTATTAAACAGTGGAAAAGCCCAAATAGTAATCTACTTGAAGTATCAACAAACTTTTCAATCGCAGTGAAAAACTGGCTAAAAGTCGCCTTTCCAACAGCGATGATTAACCAAACCTTTGCATTGGAAATCAAGAAAATTAAAGAAATTGAAGACCGAAAAACAGAAAATTTCAAAACAAGTGTCGCTGATGATACAAATGATGGCGTGGTGTTTCGCATTAATCTAGAGGGACTTGATGCCGCCGCCATGCAAAAAGAGTGGAAGCGCATTAATAGCCAGTCTGATCCTCGTTACCAATTATTAACCAAGAACTGTTCTAGTATTGTTGCTAGAATATTAAAAGCAGGCGGAGCAGATCAACTGATTGGTCATCATTGGAAACCTCGATTTGGCATATGGACACCAAATGAGTTGTATAAATTTTCTCAAAAGATACAGGAAGCACGCTTAGCCCAAATTGCGGTACAACAAGGCAAACCTATACATTCTAATTTACAAGCATTATCAGACCACAATAAAGTGGCTATTGATAATGACGGTACATCACCAAACGAGAGAAAAAATCTTAGCCCATTAACACGTTTTTTTAATGATCATTTTTTCGGCAGCTATGAACGTCGTAGAGACATGACAACGGTGATGAGAATAAAAAATGAAGAAAAAATAACATTAAAAGGGGATGCAGGCCGTCTTACAGGATCATATTACAGAGGAAACGACAATATTCCAGAAGCTACCGATAAGAAAGTAGTACTATTTTTACATGGTTCAAATTCCCCTACCGAAAAACAATCCTCTAGTTTTTATCATTATTATAACCAACAAGGCATCGATATGTTAGCGATTAACATGAGAGGGTTTGGCGAAAGCGATGGCTCGCCAACAGAGCAAGGAATGTATGCTGATGCACAAACCATGTTCCGTTATCTCGTTAATGATAAAGGTATCGATCCTAAAAATATTATTATTCATGGTTATTCCATGGGGGCACCAATTGCGGCTAAATTAGCCAGCGATATTTCAGCTAACGGTCAGCATATAGCTGGGCTATTCTTAGATAGACCAATGCCAAGTATGTCAAAAGCAATTGAATCTTATGATGAATATAGCCTTAAGAAATTGACTGGACAACTCGCAAAAAAAATCAATGGCCAATTCTCCGTAGAAAAAAATCTACAGGGTTTCTCAAAAGATATCCCCATTATATTGCTCACTGACTGTGGCGAGCTGGGCATTGGTGGTGAAAAAATGCGCACTAAATTACTTGATAAAGGATATCTAGTTAAAGGAGAAAGAACCGATGTTTCTCATTTAGAGAGCCTTAAGTTGATGAATCAATACGGTAAACAAATAATATCAAGTTTACTATCCCCAGAGTATGTAAATAACACCAATCACAGAAATGCGTTAGATTCGATACAAAACCCGATAAAAAAGAATAAGGTGACTGATTGGGGGATGGTATATGTAAAACCCAATGATAATGGGGGTGATAGTCGTTTTGATAGCCAGATTATTATCCAAACAGAGGATGATCCGATAGTCGCTCAAGCAGCTTCGGCACTTGCCGCTAAACATGCCAAAAATAGTATCGTGGTACAATTGGATGCCGATGGTCATTACCGCGTAGCTTATGGCGACCCAGCACAACTTTCAGGTAAAATACGTTGGCAGCTTGTTGGCCATGGTCGTGAAACAACCGAAAATAATCATTTACGCCTTAGCAACTACAATGCTGATGAGCTTTCCAATCAATTGGTTAAATTCAATACCGTATTCAGCAAAGAAAATAATATCAATACAACTCCTGAACATATCAGTATTGTCGGTTGTTCATTAATAAGTAATGACAAGCAGGCAGGATTTGCCCACCAGTTTATCAATGCATTAGATCAACAAGGCATTCGTAGTGGCGTTTCTGCTCGAGTAACAGAGGTCGCCGTTGATAGCAATGGTCACAAATACACCAAAGATAACAACGGAGAGTGGGTAGCCAAACAAAACCAAAACAAGGTAGTGTTAAATTGGAATAAAGAAGGCAAAATCACGACTGAATTTGAGCAAATACATAATGGTGTTGCTGAAGGTGATATTGATTTGACTAAAATAGGTGCTTCAGCTGACAACAAAGTACGTGGCGCAATTGCAGATAATAATGAAGTCTTTACCGCCCCCAAAAAAGGTAAAAAATCAACCAAACAAAGCTCATCAGGAAGTGATAATTCATCACTAAGCTATTCTGGCAATATCCAAGTCAGTGTGGGTGACGGCGAGTTTACAACGGTTAATTGGGGAACCTCTAATCTTGGGATCAAAGTAGGTACTGGCGGATTTAAATCACTGGTTTTCGGTGATAACAATGTGATGGTACACGTTGGTAATGGTGATAGTAAACATAGTGTTGATATTGCTGGCTATCAAGCTTTCGAAGGTATGCAATTATTTGTTGGTACACGTAACGTCAGCTTTAATCTGGGGCGTAGTAATGATCTTATTGTGATGTTAGAAAAATCAATTCCAACCCCTCCACTGATCAACCCTTTTGATGGTGCTGCTAGAATCACCAAAGTTCTAGAGTCAATCGCATGCTCAGGTGAAAATAATGATAATGATTGGTTGTCGGTACAAAACGATCAGTGGACACTCGCTGGCGCTAAAAAATTTGCCATAGATATGTCAGGAATAGACCAAACGAGCAATGTTGACTATAAAACACTGACTGATCTGAATTCACAGAATAAGCGTAGTAGCCGTGGATTAAAGAGTGATCTAGAAGCCACACTAAACAAAAAATATAACCAGTGGTTAGGTGGTAGTGGCAATAACAACGAGATGGGAAAAATCAGCCGAGCTGAGCAATTTCGTCAACTAGATAGTAAAATCGCTTTTAATTTCGCCATTGGTGGTCAAGGTGCTGATATTCAAGTTACTGCCGGGAATTGGAACTTGATGTTTGGTGATAATATCCAGTCTATTATAGACACTAATCTTGGCTCATTATTTGGCTTAATGACGCAGCAATTTACAGCAACTGGTATGGTGAAAACCACCTTTACTTATACCGCCCAAAACTTACCAACTAAGTTAAAAAATAAATTGCTAGGTCGGTTAGCCAGCGTGAGTTCAGACACGACTCTGGGGGATATTTTTGGAGTAGACTCTACCACAGATGGAAAAATAATCTCTCGTAATGGTGAGCCCATTGATGTTGTCGCTATTTTGAAAGATATTCTCGCTGTAGTGACTGAGTTTGGAGGTGAAAAACTGTCCGCATTTACTGATCCGACTAAATTATTAGATAACCTCCAATCATCTATTAATCTGGGCAAGGATGGTATTATTTCATTTGCTGAAAGCCATGGTTTAAAAGAAAAAGCGACAGAAGATCAACAAAATGAATCTGAAGTTTCAATTAATGCCCAAACACCAATAACAACGAGTCAAACTGAAAATAGCAAGATCACAGAGGAAAATGATCGCCCTTTCGGCTTCAATTCGCTAAATATCCCCAATCTATTTGCCACAATCTTTAATAAAGATAAACAAACAGATATGCGTGATCTCGCAGAAAACCTCAAAGAAAATTTAGCAGCTGATCTACTGAACATGGAGAAGAAAACGCTCGATTTCTTGCGTAATAGTGGTCATTTAAAAGGCGATGGTGACATACATGTCTCTCTTGGCAACTATAATTTCAACTGGGGGGGAGATGGTAATGATCTCGGCGCTTACCTAGGAGATAATAATAATTTTTGGGGTGGGCGTGGTTCAGATACTTTCTATGCAACGGGGATCTCAAATATTTTTACTGGGGGTTACGGAAATGATCTCGGCGTCTTGATGGGGCGCTCAAACATGATGTTTGGAGGCGATGGAGATGACACTGCTATTATCGCCGGTCGGATCAATAATGTCTATTTAGGTGACGGACTCGATAAAGCATTTGTCTTTGGGGAAGGCGGTGAAATTCACACTAATGCAGGTAATGACTATGCTGTCACTACCGGTAACTACAATCGCATTTTCAGTGGTAGTGAACAAGATTTTGTTGTCACAATTGGTAACCACAACCAAATATCCTTAGAAGAAGGCAATGATTTTGCCAAAATTTTTGGTAACTACAATAGGTTGAATGGAGGGGGCGGTGATGACGAAATTCAACTAATGGGTTATCACGCCGTAGTTGATGGAGGCGATGGAAATGATCAACTAATTGCAGCTTCATTCTCGAAATTTAGCCTTCTTAATGGTAATACAGGTAATGATATTATCATATTAGGTGGATATCAGAACCACTTCAAAGGTGGAAACGGTATCGATAGCTTCCTGATTAATAATAATGTGATTGATTGTTATATAGACGATATTAGCCAAGAAGATAATATTGTACTTGGAGGTATTGATTGGAATAAATTATGGTTTGAACGCAGTGGCTATGATTTAAAGATCTCACATATTCGCTTCCCACAAAATACAGGGGAACAAGCCACATTTGAGCGCATTGGCTCAACTACTTTTACTGATTATTTCAATGGTAATCAGGCAAAAATCGTTATCGCAATGACTGATAAAGATCACTCTGATCAGCGCGAATATACGGCTTTATCAAGCAATGCACTCGCTATTCAAATTCAGGCCATGAGTACATTTCCTATGAAGGCAGGCGCATCCGGATTTTTCGATAATATAAGTGATGAGGCTAAACAAATGATAGCCGTAGCTTGGACAGATACAATTTCAGGAAAAGGCATATTAGTGTAGTTTAACCATACTCTATAACTATAATAAATCCTCTCCGTTGGATGTGAACTGTGACGCGAGAGGTTTTTATCTTAGAGTACTCTCAATGGAAAAATAATATCGTATCAAATTAAATTCCTATGTTGTTTAATCCATCATAATGAAAAAAGAGCCAAGCTCATAATGAACTTGGCTCTTAACATTTACACTTTGTCTTGATTATAAAATCAACTTATTTTTTCTTTTTCGCTTTTGGATTTGGCAGGTCAGTGATGCTACCTTCAAATACTTCCGCAGCCATACCGATTGATTCGTATAGCGTTGGGTGAGCGTGGATGGTTAATGCGATATCTTCAGCATCACAACCCATTTCAATAGCTAAACCAATTTCACCTAACAGTTCACCACCGTTAGAGCCGACAATTGCCCCACCGATAACACGGTTGGTTTCTTTGTCAAAAATCAGTTTAGTCATACCATCTGCACAGTCTGATGCAATTGCACGACCAGATGCTGCCCAAGGGAAAGTTGCTACTTCATAGCTAACACCTTTCTCTTTCGCTTCTTTTTCAGTCATACCAACCCATGCAACTTCTGGCTCAGTATAAGCGATTGATGGAATAACTTTTGGATCAAAGTAATGTTTCTTACCAGAGATAACTTCAGCAGCAACGTGACCTTCATGAACACCTTTGTGTGCCAGCATTGGTTGACCAACAATATCACCAATAGCAAAGATGTGAGGTACATTAGTACGCATTTGTTTATCAACATGGATAAAGCCACGATCATCAACTTCAATACCAGCTTTACCTGCGTCTAATAATTTACCATTTGGTACACGACCGATAGCAACTAATACAGCATCATAACGTTGAGGCTCAGCAGGTGCTTTTTTGCCTTCCATTGTAACATAGATACCATCTTCTTTTGCTTCAACCGCAGTCACTTTGGTTTCTAGCATCAGATTGAATTTTTTGCTGATACGTTTAGTAAAGACTTTAACTACGTCTTTATCTGCCGCTGGGATAACTTGGTCGAACATTTCAACCACGTCAATTTGTGAACCCAACGCATGATAAACAGTACCCATTTCCAAACCGATGATCCCACCACCCATGACCAGTAAACGCTCTGGTACTGTTTTCAGTTGTAGTGCATCTGTTGAATCCCACACACGTGGATCTTCATGTGGAATAAAAGGTAATTCGATTGGACGAGAGCCTGCGGCAACGATAGCATTTTCGAAAGTGATTGTTGTTGTACCTTCACTACCTTCAACAGACAATGTATGTGAGCCTGTGAATCGAGCTTCGCCGTTAACAACATTTACTTTACGGCCTTTAGCCATGCCAGCTAAGCCACCGGTTAACTGAGAAATAACTTTGTCTTTCCAGATGCGAATTTTGTCGATATCTGTTTTCGGTGCATCAAAAACGACACCGTGTTCAGATAATGCTTTCGCTTCTTCGATTACTTTAGCAACGTGGAGTAACGCTTTAGAAGGGATACACCCCACGTTCAGACAAACACCACCTAATGTAGAGTGACGTTCAACTAAAACTGTATCTAAACCTAAGTCAGCGCAACGGAACGCCGCGGAATAACCCGCAGGGCCTGCACCGAGAACCACTACCTGTGCTTTAATTTCAGTACTCATCGTGACCTCATTATTTATTTGTCCGGCGAGTCAGACGATAATCCATATTTAACACCGAGACTTACATACCGCATGCAGTTTACAGAAATGTTAATAAACTGAAAAGCGCTCTAACATGACAGATCTCACAACCTAGAATGTATGACTGCAAAATCTGTCACGGCAATCAGAGAAACCGGCGCTTAGCACCGGTTTAGATGATTACATTACCAAACGACGTAAATCGCTCATGTACTGATTAATCAGAGTGATAAATCGAGCACCGTCAGCACCATCAATCACACGGTGATCGAAAGATAATGACATTGGTAACATTAAGCGTGGTACGAACTCTTTACCGTTCCAGACTGGTTTCATCGAAGAACGAGACAGTCCCATAATCGCAACTTCTGGCGCATTAACGATTGGTGCAAAACCGGTAGTACCGATACCACCAAGGCTAGAAATAGTGAAGCATCCGCCTTGCATATCAGATGCAGTCAGTTTACCTGCACGTGCTTTCTTAGAAACTTCTGCTAATTCATAAGATAGCTCTAAGATGCCTTTTTTGTTTACATCTTTAAACACAGGTACAACTAAACCGTTAGGTGTATCTACGGCGATACCGATATTGATGTATTTTTTCAGGATCAGTTTCTGTCCATCTTCTGAAATTGAGCTGTTAAAGCGAGGCATATCAGCCAGTGCTTTAGCCGCTGCTTTCATCACAAAGACTAATGGCGTGATCTTAACATCCAGTTTTTTCTTCTCAGCTTCTTTATTTTGCTGTTTACGGAATTCTTCAACCTCTGTGATATCTGCTTCATCAAACAGATTAACATGAGGGATCATTACCCAGTTACGGCTTAAGTTAGCGCCAGAGATTTTCTGGATACGGCTTAGTTCAACTTCTTCAATTTCACCAAATTTACTGAAGTCAACTTTCGGCCAAGGCAACATACCTGGTAATCCACCACCGGCATTAGCAGGTGCAGATTCAGCACGTTTAATTAACTCTTTCACATAAGACTGAACGTCTTCACGTAAGATACGTCCTTTACGACCTGTTCCTTTAACTTTCGCTAAGTTCACACCGAATTCACGTGCTAAACGGCGGATAACAGGTGTTGCATGGACATAAGCTTCGTTTTCAACAAATTCTTCTTTTGCTGCTGGTGCAGAAGCAGGCGCTTTTGCTGGAGCAGAAGGTGCTGGTGCTGCTGATGTAGAGGCTGCAGGCGCTGCTGGCGCTTGTGCTGCTGGTGCGGCACCGGCAACTTCAAAGGTCATGATCAGTGAGCCTGTTTTCACTTTATCACCGACAGCAATTTTGATCTCTTTTACTACACCGGCAAAAGGTGCTGGAACTTCCATAGAAGCTTTATCACCTTCAACCGTGATCAGAGATTGCTCTTCTGCAATGGTATCACCCACTTTCACCATCACTTCGGTGACTTCAACTTCATCACCACCGATATCTGGCACATTAACATCTTTAATAGCAGAGGCTGCTGGTGCTGATGCTGCAGGAGCCGGAGCTGATGCAGAAGGTGCTGGCGCGCTACCTGCTACTTCAAATACCATGATAAGAGAGCCTGTGCTCACTTTATCACCGACAGCAATTTTGATCTCTTTTACTACGCCAGCAAAAGGTGCAGGGACTTCCATTGAAGCCTTGTCACCTTCAACCGTGATCAGAGATTGCTCTTCTGAAATGGTATCACCTACATTGACCATCACCTCGGTGACTTCAACTTCATCACCACCGATATCTGGTACATGAACTTCTTTCAGTTCGCTCGCAGCAGGTGCGGCAGCAGAAGGCGCAGGAGCGGCTTCTTGAGCGGGTGCCTGAGCACCCTCTTCAGTATCAAAGATCATGATAAGAGAGCCAGTTTCGACTTTGTCGCCCACGGCAATTTTGATCTCTTTAACAATACCCGCTTGTGGTGATGGCACTTCCATAGACGCTTTATCGCCTTCTACGGTGATCAAGGATTGTTCTTCCTCAATACGATCACCGACTTTCACCATCACTTCGGTGACTTCAACTTCATCTGCACCGATATCAGGGACTTTAATTTCAATAGACATTCACTTTACCTCTTACGCCAGACGTGGGTTTACTTTTTCAGGGTTGATGTTGTATTTTTTGATTGCTTCTTCAACAACCTTCACATCAATCTCACCACGTTTAGCTAATTCGCCTAATGCAGCAACAATCACATAAGAAGTATCAACTTCAAAGTGGTGACGCAGATTTTCACGGCTATCTGAACGACCGAAACCATCTGTACCTAAGACACGATAGTCGTCAGCTGGCACATAAGTGCGAACTTGTTCTGCAAACAGTTTCATATAGTCTGTTGAAGCAACAGCTGGTGCATCATTCATGATTTGAGCAATGTATGGTACACGAGGCTCTTCTGATGGATGTAGCATGTTCCAACGTTCACAATCTTGACCATCACGAGCCAATTCAGTGAATGATGTTACACTGTACACATCGGAACCAATACCATATTCGGTTGACAGAATTTGTGCCGCTTCACGTACGTGACGTAAAATAGAGCCAGAACCCAGTAACTGAACTTTACCTTTCGCGCCTTCCAGAGATTCCAGTTTATAGATACCTTTACGGATACCCTCTTCTGCTCCAGCTGGCATTGCTGGCATATGATAGTTTTCGTTTAACGTTGTGATGTAGTAATAAACGTTTTCTTGTTTATCACCATACATACGCTCTAAACCATCTTGCATAATGACAGCAACTTCATACGCGAAGGCCGGATCGTAAGAGATACAGTTAGGAATAGTCAGTGATTGAATATGGCTATGACCATCTTCGTGTTGCAAACCTTCACCGTTTAGCGTTGTACGACCTGAAGTACCACCAATTAAGAAGCCGCGTGCTTGTTGGTCACCCGCAGCCCAACATAGGTCACCAATACGTTGGAAACCAAACATTGAGTAGTAGATATAGAATGGGATCATTGGCAAGTTGTTAGTGCTGTAAGATGTTGCAGCCGCTAACCAAGATGCACCCGCACCCAGTTCGTTAATACCTTCTTGCAGGATCTGACCTTTAACGTCTTCTTTATAGTAAGCAACTTGCTCACGATCTTGAGGCGTATATTGCTGGCCATTCGGGCTGTAGATACCGATTTGACGGAACAGACCTTCCATACCAAAAGTACGTGCTTCATCAGCAATAATAGGGACTAAACGATCTTTAATAGATTTGTTTTTCAACATTACGTTCAACGCACGAACGAATGCGATAGTAGTAGAAATCTCTTTAGATTGTTCTTCTAATAACTGGCTGAAATCTTCCAGTGTAGGAATTTCTAATTTTTCATCAAAACGAGTACGACGAGCAGGTAAGTAACCTTCGAGTTCCTGACGGCGAGCATGCAGATATTTGTACTCTTCTGAATCTTTATCAAAAGTGATATAAGGCAGTTCTGCTACTTTCTCATCGCTAACAGGGATATTGAAACGATCACGGAAATGTTTCACACCGTCCATGTTCATTTTTTTCACTTGATGAGCGATGTTTTTACCTTCTGCCGTTTCACCCATACCATAACCTTTGATGGTCTGAGCTAAAATAACGGTTGGTTTATCTTTGGTTTCTTTGGCTTTTTGGAATGCCGCAAAAACTTTCTTCGGATCGTGACCACCACGGTTTAACGCCCAAATTTCGTCATCAGTCATATCTTTAACTAATGCGGCAGTTTCTGGGTAACGATTGAAGAAATGCTCACGAACATAAGCACCGTCGCGAGATTTGAAAGTCTGGTAGTCACCATCCAGTGTTTCATTCATTAACTGGATCAGTTTACCGGAAGTGTCTTTACGTAGTAGTGCATCCCAACGGTCGCCCCACATCACTTTGATCACATTCCAGCCAGCACCGGCGAAGATACCTTCTAATTCGTTAACAATTTTGCCGTTACCTGTAACTGGGCCATCAAGACGCTGTAAGTTACAGTTAACCACGAAGCACAGGTTATCTAATTTTTCGCGTACAGCGATAGTGATAGCACCTTTAGATTCTGGCTCGTCCATTTCACCATCACCTAAGAACGCATAAACACGTTGCTTAGTGGTATCTTTTAAGCCACGGTGATCTAAGTATTTCAAGAATTTTGCTTGATAAATCGCAGATAGTGGCCCCAAGCCCATTGAAACGGTTGGGAACTGCCAGAATTCAGGCATTAATTTAGGGTGTGGATAAGAGGATAAACCTTTACCACCAATTTCTTGACGGAAGTTATTTAATTGCTCTTCAGTCAGACGCCCTTCTAAGAATGCACGTGCGTAGATCCCCGGAGAGATATGACCTTGGAAGTAAACTAAGTCACCGCCATCATTGTCATTATGAGCACGGAAGAAGTGGTTAAAGCAAACTTCATATAAAGTTGCAGAAGACTGGTATGACGCCATGTGCCCGCCGAGTTCCAAATCTTTTTTGGACGCGCGCAGAACCATCATTACTGCGTTCCAGCGAATAGCAGAACGGATACGACGTTCCAATTCCAGATTGCCAGGGTAAGCGGGTTCATCTTCAACAGGAATAGTATTGATATAATCACTGTGTACAGAGCCACCTAAAGCAATATCAAGGCCGCCATTACGGGCTTGTTTTAATACCTGATCAATCAGGAACTGTGCACGCTCAACACCTTCTTCACGGATGACCGAGTCGATCGCTTGTAACCAATCGCGAGTTTCGATCGGATCCACGTCATTTTTCAGCATATCTGACATGGTGTATTCCTTATCTGTTATCTGTTTCTAATGGTTATAGGAGCCTATCTTCCCGTGATACCACGGGGATATGACGGGAAGATAGGCCCTGCTGTTATTACCGCTACCCCTGAATATTGCAGGGAGATAGGTAGTACAGACTCAGCGGTCAGGATCTGTGCTACTAAAATAAATCAGGATGTTGTTGGAGCCGGCGTAAAGAACGCTCACGACGAGTATGTTCACGACTCATATCCAACAAAACATCTTCAATAAAGGCCAGATGGCGGTGTGAAGCTTCACGGGCTGCTTCTGGCTCTCTATTAATAATCGCCTGATAAATCTGTGTGCGATGCTCACTTACAGCAGTTAACATCTCTTTACGTGTATAAAGAAACTCAAAATTTTGTCGGATATTCTGCTCAAGCATTGGCACCATACACCTTAATAAGTGTAGCAAAACGACATTATGAGCAGCTTCCGTAACGATTAATTGGTATTGCAATACCGCATCCGACTCCGCTGCGATATCCCCTTTATCATGGGCATCAATAATGCGAGCATGACTGGCTTTAATACGCTCAAGATCATCATCAGTACCGCGTAATGCAGCATAATAAGCCGCAATACCTTCAAGGGCATGGCGTGTTTCTAACAGATCAAATTGAGATTCTGGATGCCCACTGAGGAGTTGAGCGAGAGGATCGCTAAAGCTTTGCCAAAGGTTATCTTGCACAAAGGTTCCACCACCTTGGCGGCGTAATAAAAAACCTTTTGCTTCCAATTTTTGGATTGCTTCACGCAATGAAGGACGCGATACATCAAATTGCTTTGCCAGCTCACGTTCAGGCAGGAGTTTTTCCCCCGGACGTAGGGTGCCTTCTAAAATAAGATGCTCAAGTTGTTGTTCTATCACATCAGAAAGCTTTGGTTGGCGGATCTTTGTGTAAGCCATATTGCTAGAAGCCATTATTGGATAACTATTACCTTGGTTATTGAAATGTCAATTGGTAATACCAATTTAATGTAATGGATAATAAAGTAACAAAGTATTTACTAACTGTCCATACAGTTGTTGAGCGAAATCATAAAAACCTGCAAATTTTAACAAATTATTTGATAAATTCATCAAATTTGATAACTAGATCGCATTATTAGAAAAGATTAAAAACACTATTTTTTAACATTGATTAAACACATAAACAGTCACACTGAAGCGTGACAGCATTCATATATTGATTATCAATGCAAAAATATCAATTATTAATGCGTTTTGTTATGTTATTTTGCTAATAGTGCTCGGTAATATGACCAATTAAAATGAGGTCCTGGATCTGTTTTCCGACCAGGTGCAACATCACTATGTCCGGTAATATTTTCTTTAATGCCCGGATAGTGTTCAATAAGTTGCTGAGTGAGTGTCGATAATTGCTGATATTGCTGCGACGTAAAGTCACACTCATCGGTTCCTTCTAGCTCAATACCAATCGAAAAATCATTGCATTTCTCTCGCCCTTTATAGAAGGAAACCCCGGCATGCCACGCTCGTGCCGTAAAAGGCACATATTGCACAATTTCACCATCACGGCGAATTAAACAGTGCGCAGAAACACACAGATGTGCAATCTCATTAAAAAAAGGATGATCATCAACAACAAGCGTATTGGTAAACAGTTGATCAATATAAGGTCCACCAAATTGCCCAGGAGGAAGACTGATATTGTGGATAATCAACAATGAAGGGATTTCGCCTTCAGGTCTATTGTCATAATTTGGCGATGGAACGTGCTTTACTCCCGTTAGCCAGCCTTGCTTAATCTCCACAACACCCCTCTTTTTTCTACATTTAAAATCATATTAGCTATTTTTATTAATAATATCCGCCAATTAATGCGAACTTGCTCTCAATAATAGTGGTTAATTTTGTATCACGCCTTTTTCTTTTCGATATTTTACTCAATTCTTAGCTTCTCTATTCGCCAATAAAACGCTTTTTTCTCATACTTCAACAGGTTATTTATCAAGGAGAGAAAAATGAATACATTAAATTATCACTCAACAGAGAATGGATTCACGCTAATGGAATTAATGATTGTGATTGCCATTATCTCAATTTTAAGCTCAGTGGCGATCCCTGCTTATCATGGTTATATCCAAAAGGCCGCCTTAACTGATGTATTACAAACCCTGTCGCCTTATCGTTCTGCAGTGGAACTTTGTCACTATGAACATCAATATAACCAATGCCATGCTGATGCCAGTTTTATGCCTCAACAATTTCGTAGTCGATACCTTACTGATATTCATGTTGCCAATGGCGTTATTAGTGCAAAAGGTAAGGCTCAACTAGAAGGGCTAACCATCGTAATGACTCCTGCAACAAACAGTAAAGAGACACTTCCCCAATGGCAAATTAACTGCACATCAACTAACACCGCGTTACAAACGCTATGCCATAAGGTTTTTAAATCTCATTAAACCAATCAAACGACAACCTCAACAAAGGTGGAAAAGCCAATAGGCTCTGTTTCTAGCCCTTACCATCCATAAATCATTTATCGTAAAAAAGAGCTTTCATGAATAATACTATCCATACAGCAACAGAGTTTATTGAGCAATTGTTACGTCACAGTCTTGCTCAACGTGTTTCTGATCTTCATTTAGAGCCACAACAAAATAGCCTGAGAATTCGCGCGAGAATTGATAATCATCTAGTGTTATTTTCTCCCCCTGACAATCAATTAGCTGACGAGATCCTGACACGTTTAAAAATTCTCGCGAATATTAATATTGCCGAAAAACGCCTACCACAAGATGGTCAATTTAATTGGTCTTACCAGAAAAACAATTATTCAATACGTGTTGCGACACTTCCTACTTTATATGGAGAAAAAATAGTGTTGCGGCTCATGAATAATCTGCAACAGCCACAATTAGCACAGTTAGGTTTTCAAACAATACACTTAACACTATTAAAAAAATATCTTACTCAACCTCAGGGAATGATTTTAGTCACCGGCCCCACAGGGAGTGGTAAAACTTTAACACTCTATAGTTGTTTGCAATATTTAAATAAAGATAATCGTAATATTAATAGTATTGAAGATCCTATTGAATTACCTCTCCAGGGCATTAATCAAACACAAATAACAGAAAAAGCCGGTATTACTTTTGCAACAATATTACGAGCACTATTACGCCAAGATCCCGATGTTATTATGATAGGTGAAATACGTGATCAACAAACAGCAGAAATAGCAATAAAAGCGGCACAAACAGGCCACCTAGTTTTATCAACACTGCATACTAACTCTACCCAAGCAACACTCGCCCGTTTGGCTAATTTAGGCATCGCAAAAGATTTAATCGACTCTTGTGTAAAATTAATTATTTCTCAACGTTTAGTTCGATGCTTATGTAGCAACTGTAAATACCCATCACCTGAACAGAGAAATTTCATTATTAATAATCAACAAATTATATTACCCAATTGGCAAGCAACAGGTTGTCAATTTTGTTATTCCGGCTACAAAGGCAGAACAGCTATTTATGATTGTTTTGAACTTGCCAAGCAATCACTTCCCTCACCTTACGCACTATTTAACTCAGGTATTGAACTGATAAAGAAGGGGATCACGTCTTTAGATGAAGTTTATCAAGTAGTCGGAGATATTGAATGAAATTACATTTTATCTATCGCTATAATGCATTAACTTATCAAGGAAAATGGCTAAGTGGCAACGTTGTCGCTCAATCTAAACATGAAGTTATTGATCAACTTATTCAACAACAAAAATTACCAGTAAAAATTCGCCTATATAGGGTAATAATCTTTCAAAATAGTGATAAACAATACCGCATTCAACTTCTTGAACAGTTAGCGTTATTACTTCATTCAGGCTTAGCACTTTTGCCCGCATTAACACTGCTTAAAGAAGAATGTCGTTATTTACATTGGCAATGTGTTTTAAATGATATTATTTTTCACCTCAATCAAGGAGGCGCGCTATCTAAACAGTTAAGTCGTTATCCACTCTATTTTCCTGCTAATTTAACCCATTTTATTTATATTGGCGAAGAGAGTGGTAAACTTGATGAAGTTCTCTTATTACAAACAACGCAATTAAAAAACCAGCGGGATTTAATAAAAAAAATAATAAAAGCTTTTCAGTATCCTCTATTCTTATTATTAACATTAATCGTTATTACAATATCTATGTTGATCTATGTTTTACCTGAATATCAATCTTTATACAGTGCATTTAATACTGAGCTACCGATGCTAACATTAACCTTAATTAGATGTTCTCAATGGTTTTCTCAATATAGTTTAATTATCCTGCTGTTTATATTAATAATTTCTTATAGCTATTACACTATTAAACACCATAGTGCTAAATTTCGCGACATTGAACAACGATGTTGGCTTAATCTTCCTTACTTGGGCATCTTATTAAGATATCACCAGCTACATATTATTTTTCAGATAATGACGATTACACAACAAGCTGGATTACCACTATTACAGGGATTAAAAATTATTACAGAGCAATTAACGCATTCACTGTATCAACGAGCACTCACTGATATGATAGCGCATATTACTCAAGGCAAATCACTTAGCTCATTTATGCGACATAATCCTCTATTCCCGCCAATCTGTTATCAATTTATCTCTTCAGCAGAAAATTCTGGACAACTACAGTTTTTTTGCCAGCAACTTACCCACTGGTTTTATCATCAATTAGAAGAACGTCTTGATAGTGTAAAAACATGGCTTGAGCCTATTTTAATGACACTGATCGCATTGATTACTGGCACGCTTATTATTGCGATGTATCTTCCGGTGTTACAACTAGGTGATACCATACATTGATGCTAGCAATATCCTAAAGTCGTTAACAATGCGTCTAATAATCAAAATATCAGTGATACAATGCATCACCATTACATTTTGATATATTAATAGCCGATTAAGCGAAGATTTAGCCACTTACTGTAAGCTAGGCTGTCAGGGTAGCAGAAAATCGCTTATCATAATAACTGAATAAAACCCAAATATTGCGGTTATTATCTTGTGATAAAAATCAGTTTAAGCTTTAGAATATCGCAATCAACAGTAAATTTTGATTAATTAAAAATAGACGAACGCAATGACTTATACAGTTGCTCTTACAGGTGGTATTGGTAGTGGTAAAACGACCATCGCTAATGGTTTTGCCTCACTCGGCGTCCCTCTTGTGGATGCGGATGTCATTGCCCGATTAGTGGTAGAGCCAGATTCGCCGGGATTAAAAGCCTTACAGCAACACTTCGGTGACACAATTTTATTGCCTGATGGCAAGTTAAATAGAGCACAATTACGTCATATTATTTTTCAAAATCAACAAGAAAAAGCGTGGGTAAACCAGTTACTCCATCCACTGATACAACAAGAGACGCAAAAACAAATTCAACAAATTCGCGCCCCTTATTTTATTTGGGTTGTTCCTTTATTAGTTGAAAATAAACTAACACATTTAGCCGATCGTATTCTTGTGGTTGATGTGACTGAAGAAGAACAAATTACCAGAACTATGCAACGTGATGGTGTAAGCCGAGATCATGTACTCAAAATTTTACAAGCCCAAGCTAAAAGAGAACAACGATTAGCCGTTGCTGATGATATTATTGAAAATCACGATAATAGCTTAAATCAAGATGAACAAATAAAACAACTTCATCAGCATTACTTAGAATTAGCTCAAAAAAGCAATACAGGACAATAGCCATGAGTGAAGAAACCTCAACAATTATTTTTGAACACCCGCTTAATGAGAAAATGCGTTCATGGCTTAGAATTGAAAACTCATTAATTCAATTAAATAGTTTTCAATCTATTAATTCATTATCTTCTGCATTATCTTTTTTTCGTGCCGTTTCAGAATTTATTGAAGTTTTAGATCGCGGGGAGATCCGCGCAGAGCTACTTAAAGAGTTAGAAAAAAGACAAAAAAAACTGCAACAGTGGTTATCCTTTCCTAATGTCGATAAAGAGATTGTCAGTCATATTATTAATGAGTTATCAGAAAGTGCTTGCGCATTAAGTAAAGCACCACGTATTGGACAACATTTAAAACAAGATAAAATCATCAGCTTAGTAAAACAACGCCTCAGCATTCCGGGAGGATGTTGTAGCTTTGATGTCCCTACTTTGCATTTGTGGTTAAATCTTCCTCAAACGGTGCGTACTGAAAAGTTAACTTGTTGGCAGGAAGGGTTATATCCTCTACAAAATGCATTAAATGCCCTATTAACACTTATTCGTCAATCAGATACATTTAAACCGGTATTAAGCCATAATGGTTTTTATCAAGACAGTACGGAAGAAGGTGAATTATTGCGGATCAAGCTACTTGCCAGCCAGCAAATTTACCCTCAAGTCTCAGGACACAAAAACCGTTATGCTATTCGCTTTTTGCCTCTTGATAGTGAGCATGGCACAATCCCTTCTGAACTACCTTTTGAGATTTCATGTTGTTAATATAGCTTAATATCAACAACAGAAATCATCTCAATTAAATTCAGGAGAGATAATGAGCGAAAAATTAATAGTGAAATGCCCAACATGCCGAACCGAGGTAATATGGGATGAAAGTAGCCCTTATCGTCCTTTTTGTTGTAAGCGTTGCCAGTTAATCGATTTAGGCGAATGGGCGGCTGAAGAGAAGCGAATTCCAAGTCAAAGCGAAAGCAATGACAGCGATGAATGGAGTGAAATGCCAGAGCAAGATCCTAAGCCGTTTAATTAAACGCCCATAGCATACTCATACAGCCACAACAATCATGAAGTGGCTGTATTGATTATTTTTGCAATAAGGCAACAATAGAGCGATTAGCTGGCGGAAAATCTTCGGCATTTAAGGACATAATAGGTACCCAGCGGGAAAGTTGCCCCTCTTTACCGTAAGGTTTATTTTCCCACTCAGTGACTAAAAAGAATGATAATGTAATATGCCTATCAATAAAATCATGCTCTACTGTTTCAAGCAACTGGCATTGCGTCACATTAATACCTATTTCTTCTTGCAACTCACGGTATAATGCCTGCTCTGGCGTCTCTTTATCTTCTAGTTTTCCACCAGGAAACTCCCAATATCCTCCCATATGAGATGTCAAAGGGCGTTGGGTAATAAATACATTATTTTGCTTATCACAAATCACACCTGCAGCAATATGTAGTTTTTTTTTATCTATCATAAACAGCCTTATTAGATCATACGTTTCACTGACAAACTTCACCATTATACCGTAGATCCAATAGTATGAGGTTGATTTTCTTTCTTCACTATTCGGCATCTGCTCCCTCCCCTGATGAACGACCCGCAAAAGTTGGACTCTTTTCGTTTAAACTCAATCATCACTATTTATTAAGATAAATAAATAGTAAAAGTATAAATGCTTTTATATTTTATTTATTAAAATGAAATAATTATTCACAGAATGAATATTTTATATAATGAAATAAATAAATCACTGCCAACAAATGAAAAGTCGCTTTTAACTTAATTAAATATTTTCAAAACCGCTCTCAGTATTCTTCTTTTTTCTCTAAAAAACCTATTTTTTGGTTAATTGATTTTTTCTAACTGGTAATTTACATAGCAAAAATCACAACAAATACAATAACAATAAAAATTAAACAAATGATTTTATTTGTAGATAACGCTTATTCTCTCTAACAAAATCATACTGATTATTTTACGTTTATTGATAGTTAATACTAAAAAAAGGGAAAGTTTTACTTAAATCCATCAATTTTAAAAATATATTCAATTAAAGAGTAACTGGTATTTATTATTTTTAATTTCAATATAATAATAAAACATTATTTATTATCTATATATATTAAAGCCCTATTATTATATTTGAATTAATACCTTTATCTCGAGGTAAAATGAAAAAAAAAGTTGTTTTATTAACACTATTAAGCTGTTTTTCTACCAGTGGATTAAGCGCAAATGAAACAGGAAATTTAGGCTCAATCAGTGAATCAAGGCGTGCATTGCAAGATAGCCAACGTGAAATTAATCAATTAATAGAACAAAATCGCTATCAGCAACTGCAAGAAAAAGCGGTAAATATTTCACCTACCCCAACTTTAATTACTGAGTCAGAACACTGTTTGCCTATAAAAGGCGTTTATATTCAAGGTATTACTTTACTTACTGAGAAGGATCTCAATTCATTATCTCCATTACCAGATCAATGTATTAAGAGTGCTGATATTAATCGCCTCGTAAAAGAACTCACTCAGCGTTATCTTCAACATGGTTATATTACCGCACGTATCCAATTCTTACGTCCTAACCAACATGGCGAATTAGGTCTGTATGCTATTGAAGGGTTTGTTGAACGTATTGAAGGAGGTGATCGAGGTGTTAACACCACACTACTATTTCCTCGAATCAAAGGGCAACCATTAAAACTCGCTACACTCGATCAAGGCTTAGATCAAGCTAACCGCTTGCAATCAAATAAAGTCACAGTGGATATTCTTCCCGGTACCGAATTGGGGGGCTCTGTCATTAAGTTGTCTAATCAACGAAAATCACCTTGGCATCTCAATATCGCTAGTGACAATTATGGACAGAAAAATTCAGGCCGCTGGTTAATACGAACGAATGCTAGTTTAGATAGCCCATTAGGTTTATCTGATTTTGTAAGCTTAAATGCCAACATAACAACAGATAACCCGAATACCCGTTTTAATCGTGCTTATACTTTGCTCTATTCAATTCCTTATGGTGGTTTTACTTTTAGCTCTTTTGGTAGTTATTCGGAGTACCAATTTCACCAAAAATTACAAACACGTACTGTCAGCTTATATGGCGATACCACTCAAGTAGGTATTAGAGGCGATTATGCTTTTAGCCGTAGCCAAAAACAAATTGATACCTTAAATATTCAAGTCACTCATAAACGTATACGCAACTATTTTAGCCAAATTCGTTTAGATCTCAGTAGCCCTAAATTAACCACGATTGAATTAGGGATTAATCATTTGCAGATTATTCCAAATGGCGTATTGAGCACTAATTTGAGTGTTGAAAAAGCGGTCGGCTGGTTTGGCGCAGAGGAAACACCCTATATCGCTAACGGTAATGGTAACGACTATCGCTTTACAAAAGTTAAGCTATTTGCCAATTGGTATCAACGCTTTTCTCTATGGCATTCTACATTTTTATTCAATAGTACTTTTTTAGGCCAATACAGCCACGACACACTCCCCGGCGTTGAATGGCTAAGTTTAACAGACAAAAACGCTATTCGTGGTTTTGATCAAAGCACACTTTCTGGTGATAACGGTGGCTATTTACGCAATACCCTCTCCTATCCCTATCGACTTAACCACTTTTCTATCACACCTCGTATAGGGGTAGATATCGGTCAAGTAAAACAACATGGTAACTACAAAGGATGGCAAGGTGGTTACGGCCTAAGCTCCGGCTTAAATATTCAATATCAACAAGCACAACTCGACCTTGAAGTTGCAAAAGGCGAGTTACTGTATCACCAAACAAATTCCAATAAAACCAAAGATCCTACTCAACTACTGGTTAAATTTTCATACTTATTTTGATCTACATTCATAGCAACAAATGGAGATAACTCTATGAAATCAAAAAACTTTAAACTTTCACCCTCTGGGCGACTTGCTGCGTCTTTAGCAATAATTTTTGTCTCTCTTAATGCTTATGGCAATGGCATCGTGCCCGATGCAGGCCATCAAGGGCCGGATGTCTCTGCTGTTAATGGTGGTACGCAAGTGATTAATATAGTCACGCCAAATAACGAAGGGATTTCTCATAACCAATACCAAGACTTCAATGTTGGCAAGCCTGGGGCTGTATTTAATAACGCATTAGAAGCGGGACAATCTCAACTTGCGGGTCATTTAAACGCTAACAGCAATTTAAATGGTCAAGCTGCCTCTTTAATTTTGAATGAAGTTGTTAGCCGCAACCCATCATTCTTATTAGGTCAGCAAGAGGTCTTTGGTATCGCTGCTGAATATGTGCTTTCTAACCCAAATGGTATCACATGTGATGGTTGTGGTTTTATAAATACCAGCCGCTCTTCATTAGTTGTTGGTAATCCGCTCTTTGAAAATGGTCAGCTAAAAGGCTATAGCACCCTCAACAACACAAATTTACTATCGCTTGGTAAAAATGGCTTAAATACAACAGGGTTGTTAGACTTAATTGCTCCTCGTATTGATAGTAGAGGGAAAATCACTGCTGCTGAAATTTCAGCCTTTACTGGACAAAACACCTTCTCACAACATTTTGATATTCTCTCTTCACAAAAACCCGTTTCAGCATTAGATAGCTATTTCTTTGGTAGTATGCAATCGGGTCGTATCCGCATTATTAATACGGCTGAAGGTAGTGGAGTTAAATTAGCAGGTAAATTTACCGCAGATAACGACCTAAGTGTTAAAGCCGATAATATTCAAACAGATAGTCAAGTCCGTTATGACAGTTACGATAAAGATGGCAGTGAAAATTACCAAAACTATCGTGGCGGGATCACGGTTAATAATAGTGGCTCTAGTCAAACACTCACTAAAACCGAATTAAAAGGTAAAAACATCACATTAGTAGCAAGTAGCCATAATCAAATCAAAGCCTCTGATTTAATGGGGGATGATATCACTTTACAAGGTGCTGACTTAACTATCGATGGTAAACAGCTACAGCAAAAAGAGACCGATATTGATAATCGCTGGTTCTACTCGTGGAAATACGATGTGACTAAAGAGAAAGAACAAATACAGCAAATTGGTAGCCAAATTGATGCTAAAAATAATGCAACATTAACCGCAACTAAAGGAGATGTTACCTTAGACGCGGCTAAAATTAATGCGGGGAATAACCTTGCAATTAATGCCAATAAAGATATCCATATCAATGGATTAGTTGAGAAAGAAAGTCGTAGTGAAAATGGCAATAAACGTAATCATACTTCTCGCTTAGAAAGTGGTAGTTGGAGTAACAGCCACCAAACTGAGACGTTGAAAGCCAGTGAATTAACGGCAGGTAAAGATCTTGGTTTAGATGCTCAAGGCTCAATAACGGCGCAAGGTGCTAAACTGCATGCGAATGAAAATGTGCTGGTCAATGCCAAAGATAACATTAATTTAAACGTCCAAAAAACCAATAATGATAAAACAGTCACCGATAATCATGTTATGTGGGGAGGTATTGGTGGTGGTCAGAATAAAAATAATAATAATCAACAACAAGTTAGTCATGCAACACAATTAACCGCTGATGGTCAATTGCTCCTTGCTGCAGATAACAATGTCAACATTACCGGTAGCCAAGTAAAAGGCAACCAAGGTGCTTTTGTTAAAACCACACAAGGTGATGTCGTCATTGATAATGCGCTGAGTGAAACCATCAGTAAAATCGATGAACGCACAGGAACCGCGTTTAATATCACTAAAAGTTCACATAAAAATGAAACTAATAAACAAACATCTACAGGTAGTGAACTCATTTCCGATGCACAATTGACCGTTGTCAGTGGCAATGATGTTAATGTCATTGGTAGTTTGATCAAAAGCGCTGATAAATTAGGTATTCATTCTTTAGGTGATATCAACGTTAAATCAGCACAACAAGTCACTAAGATTGATGATGAAAAAACATCATTAGCCATTACTGGGCACGCCAAAGAAGTTGAAGACAAGCAATATAGTGCGGGCTTTCATATCACTCATACCACCAATAAAAATACTAGTACTGAAACAGAGCAAGCTAACTCAACCATTAGTGGCGCCAATGTTGATCTGCAAGCGAATAAAGATGTGACTTTTGCGGGATCTGATCTAAAGACTACCGCAGGGAATGCCTCTATTACGGGTGATAATGTTGCCTTTGTTAGCACGGAAAATAAAAAACAAACGGACAACACAGATACCACTATTTCAGGAGGTTTTAGCTACACAGGAGGTGTAGATAAAGTCGGTTCTAAAGCCGATTTTCAATATGACAAACAACATACACAAACAGAGGTAACAAAAAATAGAGGCAGCCAAACAGAGGTTGCAGGTGATTTGACTATTACCGCGAACAAAGATTTGCTTCACGAAGGGGCTTCTCACCATGTTGAGGGGCGTTATCAAGAGTCTGGTGAAAATATTCAGCATCTTGCCGTCAATGATAGTGAAACATCTAAAACTGACAGCTTAAATGTTGGTATCGATGTTGGCGTTAATCTTGATTATAGCGGTGTAACTAAGCCAGTTAAGAAAGCAATCGAAGATGGTGTTAACACAACCAAACCGGGTAACAATACCGATTTAACTAAAAAAGTTACAGCAAGAGATGCAATTGCTAATTTAGCTAATCTTAGCAATTTAGAGACCCCCAATGTCGGTGTTGAAGTGGGTATTAAAGGTGGTGGTAGTCAGCAATCACAAACTGATAGCCAAGCCGTTTCAACCTCTATCAATGCAGGAAAAATCAACATTGATAGTAATAATAAGTTACATGATCAAGGTACTCACTATCAATCAACCCAAGAGGGTATTTCTCTCACAGCAAACACCCACACAAGTGAGGTCGCGCAAGATAAACATCAAACGACATTCCATGAAACAAAAGGCGGTGGACAAGTTGGTGTCAGTACCAAAACGGGCAGTGATATTACCGTTGCTATTAAAGGTGAAGGCCAAACAACTGATAACGCCTTAATGGAAACAAAGGCTAAAGGTAGCCAATTTACCTCAAATGGCGATATTTCGATTAATGTAGGTGAAGATGCCCATTATGAAGGTGCTCAATTTGATGCACAAAAGGGCAAAACAGTTATCAATGCGGGGGGTGATCTCACTCTTGCACAGGCGACTGATACTCATAGCGAAAGTCAATCTAATGTTAATGGTAGTGCAAATCTGAAAGTGGGCACCACGCCAGAGAGTAAAGACTATGGTGGAGGTTTCAATGCAGGGACCACTCATCACAGCAAAGAGCAGACTACCGCAAAAGTGGGCGCTATCACTGGCTCTCAAGGTATTGAATTAAACGCTGGGCATAACCTGACTTTACAAGGTACTCATTTAAGTAGCGAACAAGATATTGCATTAAATGCAACTAATAAAGTCGACCTACAATCAGCGAGCTCTGAACGTACTGAAAAAGGCAATAATTTATCTGGAGGAGTACAAGCAGGCTTTGGTAAAAAAATGACCGATGATGCTTCATCTGTGAATGGTTTAGGCAGTGCCCAATTTGCTATTGGTAAACAAGATGAGAAAAGCGTATCTCGAGAAGGAGGAACGATTAATAACTCAGGAAACTTAACGATTAATGGCAGTAGCGTCCATCTTCAAGGAGCACAAGTTAATAGTAAAGATACTCAGCTAACATCACAATCCGGTGATATCGAGATCACATCCGCACAGTCTACTGATTATAAAAACAATTGGGGAACAGATATTGGCTTTAATGGCAAAAAAACCAATACCACCCCAAAAGAAGTTACAGAGGAGAAACCTGCGACCTCTATTCATAACATAGGGGGTAAATTACTGGTTAATGTGGAAGATCAACAAAAAACGAGCCACCAAAATGCAACCTTAGAAACAGGTACATTAACGATTAATAGTAATAAAGATCTGACACTATCTGGTGCTAATGTGACTGCTGATAGCGTTACGGGTAATGTCGGTGGTTCACTCAATATTGCTAGCCAAAAAGAGAGTGATCGCCATGTCACTGTTGGCGTCAATGTTGGCTATAACCACACCAACGATCCTAAATCAAGCCAAGTGAATAAAACGGCTAAAGCCGGAGGGTCATTATTAGAGAAAACCATCAAAGATACGATTGATTCAGGAATTAAATCATCAACCGATGCTATCTCTGATAAATACAATTCCCTCTCTTCAACTCTTGCAGATAAAACAGGTATCAGTGATGAAACTAAAGCCAAAATTGATCAAGGTTTTGGTAAAGTTGGTAATGGTATTAAGAATATCGTAACAGGTGCTGAGGGTCATACTGCTAATGCAGATATCAAAGTCACTCATGTAGATAATGATGCTGTCACTAAAACCACCTCCTTAACTAGCAACAACGACCTATCATTAAATGTGAATGGCTCGACAAAACTCACCGGAGCAGAAATTGTGAGTCAACAAGGCCAAGTTGATTTAGGGGGAAGTAGCGTTAAATTAGAAAATATTGAAGGTCATCATTATGAAGCCGGCGCTGATCTTGATCTGAAATCCTCTGTGGTGGATTTAGCAAAACAACTGGTAGGTGGAGATATTTCTTTTAAATCCCCCGTTAAAACGAATGAAACCGTCAATACAAAAGCATCTATTTCTGAAAAGAAATAATACAAAATAAGACCAGCATAGTCTGTTAGTCACACGGCTACGCTTTATAGAAAAACCCCCAATAATTGGTTATCCAGCTATTGGGGGTTACTTTACTTGTACTCGCTATATTCGATAATTAAATTCTATTGTGTGATGACAATTAACCTAATTTACCGTGACAATGCTTATATTTTTTACCTGAACCACAAGGGCAAGGTTCGTTACGACCCACTTTTTTGCCTGATGCCACTTGACCATCAACGGCAGACATTTGTGATTCTTTTGTCACTTCATGGCTAAGTTGTTGCTGTTTAGCTAAACGCTCCGCCTCTTCACGACGACGACGCTCTAACTCTTCAACTTCTTCAGGTAAACGAACTTGTACTTTACTTAATGTGCTGATCACTTCATATTTCAGTGATTCCAACATATTAGCGAACATAGCAAAAGATTCACGTTTGTACTCTTGTTTTGGATCTTTTTGTGCATAACCACGTAAATGGATACCTTGACGCAGATAATCCATCGCCGCTAAGTGCTCTTTCCACAGTGAATCCAGTGTTTGTAACATGACACCTTTTTCAAAGTTACGCATCATTTCAGCACTGACAATCTCTTCTTTTGCTTTATAGACTTCGATTGATTTTTCTAAAATACGTTCGCGCAGTGTTTCTTCGTGTAGTTCAGGCTCTTTATCTAACCACTCTTTGATAGGTAAATTTAAATCAAAGTCATTTTGCAGACAGGCCGTTAAACCTTCAATATCCCACATCTCTTCTAGTGATTGAGGTGGAATATAGTTATCAATCATCGAAGTAAACACATCTTGGCGAATACTGTCGATAGTTTCACTGACATCAGCAACATCTAACAACTCATTACGTTGAGTATAAATAGCTCGACGCTGATCATTGGCTACATCATCATACTCAAGTAATTGTTTACGAATATCGAAGTTACGGTTTTCTACTTTACGTTGTGCATTAGCAATCGCTTTAGTTACCCATGGATGCTCAATAGCTTCTGTTTCGTTCATTCCCAGTTTACGCATCATGCCTGATACTTTATCAGAGGCAAAAATACGCATTAAGGAGTCTTCCATTGACAGATAGAAACGAGAAGAACCCTCATCCCCTTGACGCCCCGCACGACCACGTAACTGGTTATCGATACGACGTGATTCATGGCGTTCAGTACCAATAATATGTAAACCACCAGAAGCTAATACCGCATCATGGCGTTTTTGCCATTGTGCTTTGATCTCTTCAATTTGCTCTTCTGTTGGATTTTCCAGCTTCGCAACTTCAGTTTGCCAACTTCCCCCTAATACGATATCGGTACCACGACCAGCCATATTAGTTGCGATAGTCACCGCTGATGGTAACCCCGCATTAGCAATGATATCTGCTTCCATAGCATGGAATTTGGCATTCAGGACATTATGATGAATATTCGCTTTTGTGAGTGCTTGGGAGATCTCTTCAGATTTTTCAATCGAGATGGTCCCCACCAGTACCGGTTGTCCATTTTTAGTACGTTCACGAATATCTTCAATAATCGCGGCAAATTTACCTTTTTCATTCATATAAACTAAATCAGGTAAATCTTTACGTACCATTGGGCGGTTAGTTGGAATAACGATAGTTTCTAAACGGTAGATAGAGTTAAATTCAAAAGCTTCGGTATCTGCAGTACCGGTCATCCCCGCTAATTTCTCATATAAACGGAAATAGTTCTGGAATGTAATGGACGCTAATGTTTGGTTCTCATTTTGGATCTTCACACCTTCTTTTGCTTCTACCGCTTGGTGTAGACCATCTGACCAACGACGACCTTGCATGGTACGACCGGTATGTTCGTCAACAATGATAACTTCGCCATCTTTAACAATGTAATCAACATCTTTTGTAAATAATGCATGGGCACGTAAGGCTGCCGTTACATGGTGCATAAGCATGATGTTAGCAGGTGAGTAAAGTGACTCGCCCTCTTTCATCATACCTGCTTCGGCTAATAACCCTTCAATTTTAACTAAGCCACGCTCAGTAATATTCACTTGACGCGTTTTTTCGTCGACAGAGTAATCCCCTTCCCCTTGGAAGGTATCTGAATCTTCTTTTTCTTGAGGCACTAAATGAGGAATAACTTTATTCATTTTAATATAAAGTTCAGAGCTATCCTCAGCAGGCCCTGAAATAATCAGTGGGGTACGAGCTTCATCAATTAAAATGGAGTCAACCTCATCCACTAATGCATAGTGTAATTTACGTTGGACACGCTCTTCAGGGCTAAACGCCATATTGTCACGCAAATAGTCGAAACCAAATTCGTTATTTGTACCGTAAGTGATATCTGCGTTATAAGCTTCACGTTTTGCTGGTGGTGCCATATTAGGGAGGTTGATACCAACACTTAACCCTAAGAATTCAAATAGTGGGCGGTTATTTTCCGCATCCCGTTGCGCCAAATAGTCATTGACGGTAACAACATGCACCCCTTTACCTGATAGCGCATTTAAATAAGCAGGCAGTGTTGCAGTTAAGGTTTTACCTTCCCCTGTACGCATCTCTGCAATACAGCGATCATTTAATACCATACCGCCAATAAGCTGTACGTCAAAGTGACGCATACCAAAAACACGTTTACTCGCTTCACGTACAGTGGCAAAAGCTTCAGGTAAAATATCCTCTTCTTTTTCACCTTTTTTTAAACGCTCACGAAACTCATCTGTTTTGGCTTTCAATTCATCGTCGGTTAATTTTTCAAATTCTGGCTCTAGTTGATTGATTTGAGCAACCACTTTACGCATACGACGAATAGCGCGTTCATTACGACTACCAAAAATTTTGGTTACAATTTTACCTAACATAACTCTTTATTCTCATTTATGGCGTAAATACGCCGAATACAGCCTCTATGTTTATCGACGATAAATCATAGAGATAAGCATAATCTAACAAAGATTAACAAACTCAATTAGGCTGTTAGGTAAGGTCCAGCACGGATACCGCGGATCTGAGCAAGCCATAATCCGGTATGATAGGAAATACGATTTTCCGTTAATACGCCACGGGAAATCGGTAAATTAACCAGGGTAGAAGATGGCGCTTGAGTCAGTAACGCATAAAGCGTATCAAGCATGACCTCAGCAACATTCGCAACAGGTGATGGCTCATCTTTTGCTTTTACCATCAATTCAGGTGAATGAATGGTAAAAGCAAAAGAGAGCTGCTTAATCACATTTTTAACGGCATGCTGTTGCCAGTAATTAAAGGTGAAGGATGAAGCAGGATTCTGTACACTCTGGCGTAAGAATAAATTATCAAAAGCGATTAATGCTTGGCTTTGACGATTTTGTGAGGAAGGTGTATCCGTTTGTGATGGATTTTCAGCATGGGCAGACACCAGCGAAGGCATACCAATACCTGCTGCTACCATCCCTAATAGCAGATGCGACCAAAAATATCGTCTGCCAAATTGTCGCCAAAAATTTATAATGCTCATTAACCTTCGTTATTTAATTTTATAATTTGTGGAGTCAAAATCTATGCGGGATAGCTACCCACAATCATTGGAAAACATCCTAAAAGAGCTTGAAGGTTCCAATAAAAGCACATTACAGCTTATACAACAGCGTGCAACAATTTTACTCAAATTAAATCGTACCGTCATGGCACTTTTACCAGCACCGTTACAAGGTAAATGCCGTGTCGCCAATTATCGCAATGCTATTTTAATTATTGAAGTCACAAACGCAAGTTGGATGACCCGATTACGTTATGAAATTCCATCATTACTTTCTGCATTAAGAAAGGAAATTTTACCATCGTTATCCTCAATAGACATCAAAATAAATCCTTCTTTAAGCATAAAAGCAGGAAAAAAGAGTGCCACTTCATCATTAAAAGATCCAACACCCGTAAAAAAACGCCATTTAAGTGTAGAGAGTGCACAATCATTGAAATATTTGGCAGAGAAAAGCCCGAAGAAATTAAGAGAAAGATTAGAACGGTTGGCTGCACTTGCCGGAGAGAGTACAAGTACAGCCAAAGATGACGCTAATTAGAGATAATTAACGTGCTTTCCAATTGAGCGATTAAGCAAAAACTGTCGATGGCGCTTTAAATGCCACTGGCATTTTCGCTTCGTCTTCAAAGGTGACGAATTCCCAAGCAGACTCTTTTGCTAAAACAGCTTGAAGCAATTTATTATTTAGTGCATGACCTGATTTAAACGCGGTAAATTCACCGATAATGTTATAGCCACACATAAATAAATCACCGATTGCATCTAACATTTTATGACGAACAAATTCGTCTTCAAAACGTAAACCATCATCGTTGAGGACACGATAGTCATCAACCACGATAGCGCAATCAAAGCTACCGCCTAAACACAATCCTTTCGATTGTAAATATTCAATATCACGCATAAATCCAAATGTACGAGCACGACTTATTTGACTCATAAAGGATTCAGCAGAGAAATCTAATTTATAACGCTGAGTACTTGCATCGATAGCAGGATGGTTAAAATCGATAGTAAAATCTAATTTAAAACCATTATAAGGACGCATTTCCGCCCATTTATCGCCATCTTCAACACGTACTGTTTCCTTGATACGGATGAATTTTTTCGCAGTGCGAAGCTCTTCAATACCTGCATCAAGCAATAAGAAAACAAAAGGTGCTGCACTGCCATCCATAATAGGAATTTCAGGTGCATCCACTTCAATTACGATATTATCAATGCCTAAACCAGCCAGTGCTGCATTTAAATGCTCAACGGTTGATATACGCACATCATCTTCATTCACTAAGCAAGTACATAACATAGTGTCACGAACTGATTTTGCGTCTGCTGGAAAATCCACCGGTGGATTTAAGTCAGTACGACGGTAGATGACCCCAGTATTAGCTGGCGCCGGACGCATTGTAAGCGTAACTTTTTTACCCGTGTGGAGCCCCACACCAGTTGCTTGTACAATTCGTTTTAATGTCCGTTGTTTGATCATCATTTTATCTCGCAATATTATCCGTCCTACCAATTATTATACTTATAATTGGCAGGACAGTTTAGCACAAAAAGCGGAGATGCCAATCTTTTTGACGATTAATCAGCCTGTTTTCTTAAGAAAGCAGGGATATCTAAATAATCTGGCTCTTTGTTAGCTTGAGTAGATTGTTCATTAACCGCTTTAGTTGCAGGCTTGCTCTCTTCTACTGTAGAGAAAGAGGACATGCTATTTTGCATTTGCTGATAACGATTTTCCATAGCGTTTTGTTGATTTTGCTTATTAGTTACCAGCGTAATTTCTGGACGTTTATCCATGCCGATACCTGTAGCAACCACAGTAACACGCAGTTCATCGTTCATTTCAGGGTCAAGAGAAGTACCAATCACCACTGTAGCGTTATCTGATGCAAATGCACGAATGGTGTTACCGACGGTTTCAAACTCATCAAGACGTAAGTCAAAGCCTGCTGTAATATTAACTAACACACCACGTGCGCCAGACAGGTCGATATCTTCCAGTAATGGACTTGAAATCGCCATTTCAGCGGCTTCTTCAGCACGATCTTCGCCTTTAGCTGCACCAGATCCCATCATGGCATAACCCATCTCTGACATCACCGTTCTCACGTCAGCAAAGTCGACGTTCATCAAACCTGGGCGAGTGATCAGTTCTGCGATACCTTGAACAGCACCTTTTAATACATCATTTGCCGCACCAAATGCGTCAAGTAACGAAATACCACGGCCGAGTACTTTTAGTAGCTTGTCATTTGGAATAGTGATTAATGAATCAACATGCTTAGATAACTCAGTAATTCCCTGCTCAGCAAATGCCATACGCTTTTTGCCTTCAAAATTAAAAGGCTTAGTCACAACAGCAACCGTTAAAATACCTAACTCTTTCGCAACTTCGGCAACGACTGGCGCAGCACCGGTACCAGTACCACCGCCCATACCCGCAGCGATAAACACCATATCCGCACCTTCTAGTGCAGCGCGTAACGCTTCACGATCTTCTTCGGCAGCATTACGGCCTACCTCAGGGTTTGCACCTGCACCTAAGCCTTTCGTAATGGCATTACCGATTTGGATAGTTTGTCCAACTGCTGTTTTACGTAATGCTTGAGCATCAGTATTGACCGCGAAGAAATCAACGCCTTCAATACGTTCACGAACCATGTGCTCAACCGCATTACCGCCGCCGCCACCAACGCCGATGACTTTGATCACCGCATCGTTGGTTAATTCCATAGGTTCAAACATAATTTCTCTCCGTTTTGTGCCTTTTAGGGTCGCTTGCTCAAACGACCTCTTTTTAAATTTGTCTGATGATTAAAACTCTCTTTTTAACCAGCCAGTGAGTTTTTTTAGCCAACCACTAACTGCAGAGCGTTTTTCGGTTTCAGTTTCCTCACCAAAGTGAGATTCTTTACCGTAATGCAAAAGCCCGACTGCCGTAGAATAGAAGGGATCCTGCGCATAATCTGTTAGCCCGGTAATATTTAACGGTTTACCGATCCGTACTTGCGTGTGGAAAACACGTTGAGCACATTCAACAAGTCCATCTATCTGTGCAGCACCACCTGTTAAAACAATACCTGCCGCTAAATGGTGCTTTATTCCTTGCTGACGTAATTGTTCCTGAACACTCAAAATCTCTTCATTAACAAGATTTAGAAGCTCGGTATAACGCGGTTCAATCACCTCAGCAAGTGTTTGCCGTTGTAGACTTCTTGGTGGTCTACCTCCGACACTTGGAACTTCGACATTTTCATCTTTGCCAACTAAAGAGCCTAATGCACAGCCATGACGCACTTTTATTGCTTCAGCGTCATTTGGTGGTGTACCAAAAGCGTAAGCAATATCGCTAGTCACAACGTTGCCTGCATAAGGAATGACACGAGTATGTCTTAATGCACCACCGGTATATATGGCGATATCCATGGTTCCGCCACCCATATCAACGACACAAACACCTAATTCGCGCTCATCTTCTGTTAGCACAGCAAAACTTGAAGCCAGTCCTGCAAAAATCAGTTGATCCACTTTTAAACCACAGCGCTCAACTGCTTTTACTATATTCTTCGCCATATCGTTATGGCAGGTAATCAGATGTACTTTAGCCTGCATACGTACACCGGATAACCCTACAGGGTTTTTGATCCCTTCTTGGTAATCAATGGCGTACTCTTGCGGTATTACGTGTAAAACACGGTGTTCATCTTTTATTTTGACGGATTTCGCAGTATGCACCACGCTATCAACATCATCTTGTGTTACTTCTTCTTCTGAAATTGGCACCATACCAATTTCATTTTGGCAGCTAATATGTTTGCCTGATAATGCCAAATATACTGACGATATTTGGCAATCTGCCATCAATTCAGCCTGATCTACAGCCCGTTGTACACATTTTACGACGGATTCGAGATCGTTCACGCCACCTTTGTCCATACCCCGAGATGGGCAACTTCCCACCCCGATAATATTCACTACGCCATCAGGCAGGATCTCACCGACAAGGGTGGCTACTTTGGCCGTACCAATCTCAAGACCAACTACTAATTTTCTGTCCGTCGCTTTGATCATTATTGTTCTGCCTTCGCCTTCATCGTGTCATCTGCCACGTCTTGTTTATTCATTCACATCAAGTAATAAAGGAGCCCATCCAACTGCACCACCACTGTCATAACGTAAATCGACATAATCAACCCGTTTGTCAGTTTGTTGTTGCAAGATAGGATACAGCTCAATAAAGCGAGCAATCCGTTTTTCGGTATCCTTACGCCCTAACTCCAATCGGACATCATTGTCTAAGACTAATTGCCATCCTTGACGAGCTGACATTGATGCTGCTTTTAATTTCAGATTACTGGCAAGAAGCTGATCTCTCATTGCTAAATAACCTGCTAATACCATTTTCTCACTTCCTTGCGGCCCATATAATAGTGGGTAATTTCCTTGTGTTTCCAATCGCGTTGGCAGACTGAAAATTCGGCCTTCTCTATCAAGAAAATGTGTGTCATTCCAACGGGTAAATGGCACATACTCCACCAGATGGATTTTTAATTCGTCTGGCCATTGTTTACGTACGGTCACTTGCCTGATCCATGGCATACGTTCAATTTGTTGCTGAATGATATTGACATCCTGTGTCATAAAAGTGCCTGGTTGGCCTAAAGATAAAATGGCCTGACGCACATCATCATTCGTTGTGTAATGCCGCTCACCAGTAAGTACAAGCTTTGATATCGGCAGACGATTAGCATCTTTCATCCAATTCACAACTTGTATTCCGCCCCAAATAATGGTGGCAATCACACATAAGAAGAAGATTAATCCTGATAAATAGCTACCATTACTCGGTCTATCAGAATGACGTTTCTCTTTTATCTCTTTATTATTTAGCGCTGCTTGTGACATAGTAAATTCATTCACCCCTGCGCAACATTCAAATAAGAGAATCGGCTATTCTTTTGTACGATATTCCTACGATTAATACTTCCACTAGATATATATACTCTATAAATACCTTTAGCTTTGATAATTAAATCACTAAATTGTTCAATCTGTTGAGAATTATTTACCTTAAAAGTCAAAATAGCGAGTTTTTCTTTAAATTTCGCTACTTTTAACTGATAATTTTTTCCCACATCTCTTTGAGCAAGCGAATTACCGATCGTATTTTTCGCAAATAAGATCTCTTTTTGACTAAAATCTCCCACCATTACAGTCATTTTCTTAACTATTTCACCATAAATGATGTTCACTTGCTCAAACATCCGTCTTAATCCTCGCTTAAAGATGGTTGTAATTTTGTTTCTGCTAAGCGACGCGCTATTTTACCAATATTTCCAGCACCTTGAACTAAAACAAGATCATTATCTGTTAATACACCCGCTAATATTGAGGAGATGTTCTCAACATCAGAAACCCAAATCGGATCTAGTTTGCCACGTTGACGAATAGTACGACACAGTGAACGACTATCTGCACCGGGAATAGGCGCCTCTCCTGCTGCATAAACATCGGTTAATAATAAAATATCAACTTGATTAAGCACCGTTGCAAAATCTTCATATAAATCACGAGTACGTGTATAACGATGTGGTTGAAATAACATCACTAAACGTTTATCAGGCCAACCTGCTCGTGCCGCTTTTATCGTTGCATCAACTTCTGTTGGGTGATGTCCATAATCATCCACCAGCATGACTTCCCCTTCTTGGCCATTCACATGATCAAGACTGAAATTTCCCAAGAAATCGAAACGACGCCCAGTGCCTTGGAAATTAAGTAGTGCGGCTAAAATATGCTCATCAGCAATCCCTTCTTCTGTGGCAACAGCCACGGCTGCGGTTGCATTTAAGGCGTTATGACGTCCCGGCGCATTTAATACCACATCTAAATCAGGCATATCTTCACGAGAAATAGTGAAAAATCCTTGCGCACCTTTTTGTTCGTAATGAGTAATACGTACATCAGCATCTTCACTAAAACCATAGGTAGTAATATAACGCCCTACTTTAGGAATAATTGACCGAATTACATCGTCATCAATACACATCACTGCGCGACCATAAAACGGTAAATTGTGTAAAAAAGTAACAAAAGTCTCTTTTAAATTATCAAAATTACCGTGATAAGTGTCCATATGGTCAGCTTCAATATTCGTTACCACTGCAACCATAGGTTGAAGATGTAAGAAAGAAGCATCACTCTCATCCGCTTCTGCAATTAAATAGCGGCTACAACCTAAACGAGCATGGGTACCGGCTGATTTCACTAAACCGCCATTAACAAAGGTTGGATCTAATCCTGCTTGTGCATAAATATTCGAAATCATCGCCGTTGTTGTTGTTTTACCGTGGGTTCCTGCAATCGCAACCCCGTGACGATAACGCATTAACTCCGCTAACATTTCTGCACGACGTATCACAGGAATACGCGCTTCTCTTGCTGCAATAATTTCCGGATTATCTGCACTAATTGCGGTAGAAACCACCACAACACTAGCATCACGAATATTTTCAGGGCGATGATTAAAATAGATTGTCGCCCCTAATGCAACGAGTTGTTGTGTGACTACATTAGGCGCTAAATCAGAACCACTGATTGCATAACCTTCATTAGCCAACACTTCGGCGATCCCGCCCATGCCGGCACCACCAATGCCAACAAAGTGGATATGCCTAACTTTTCTCATCTCAGGCACAAAAGATCTTAATTTCGCCAGCTGTTGTGTATTCACTATTTACTTCTTCACTCTAAGTTAATGGTTACAAGTTACGTTTATTTTTTAGCCACTTCGATAATTACATTAGCGACTCGCTCAGTAGCATCCGTAATCGCAACACTTTGTGCTTTTTCTGCCATTAGCATTAGCTGATGTCTATCCCAATTTTCTAGGGTGTCAGCTATCGCTTCTGGCGTTAAATCATTCTGTTCAATAATACGCGCCGCACCGGCATTTTCTAATGGCAATGCATTCCAATATTGCTGTCTATCTTTATGTTGAAAAGGAACAAAAATAGCGGGTAACCCCGCAGCGGCAATCTCGCTAACTGTTAATGCACCAGAACGACATACAACAACATCTGCCCATTGATAAGCTTGCGCTATATCATCAATAAATTCAGTAACTTTATACTCAGATTTAACTGAATTTTTAGAAAGTTCATTTTGATAGCGTAATTTGGTATCACTTTCGCTCCCTTTGCCGGCCTGATGCCAAATTGTAACCCGCTCTCCTAATAATCCAGCCACTACGGGCATTGTATGATTTAAGATACGCGCACCTTGGCTACCACCAATAACCAGCACTCGGACAGCACCTTCTCTGCCTTTTAATCTCTCTGCTGGCGCTTCAAGTGCTAAGACATCGTCACGAACGGGATTACCAACAACAGGCGCATTAGCAAACGCACCGGGGAATGCTTGTAACACACGTTTGGCTATTTTTGACAACCAACGATTAGTTAAGCCTGCAATACCATTTTGTTCATGTAAAACAACGGGAATGCCACAGCTCCATGCCGCAACACCGCCAGGCCCAGAAACATAGCCCCCCATGCCTAATACGGCATCAGGCTGATAGCGCTTCATAATCCGGCGGGCTTGAAAAATCGCTTTTATAATACGAATAGGTGCCGCAATTAACGCTTTTACCCCTTTACCTCGCAGACCCGAAATACGGATATACTCGATTTCAATGCCATGTTTAGGCACTAATTGTGCTTCCATTCTATCCGCAGTTCCTAACCAACGAATATCCCAGCCTTGGGATTGCAGATAATGAGCAACTGCTAATCCAGGAAAGACATGCCCCCCTGTTCCGCCGGCCATCACCATTAATCGGCGTTTACGTTCGCTCATTTAGGACTCCTTACAAACGCCTGAGCCTGTGCTAGGCGTGATTCATAATCAATTCGTAACAACATCACGATAGCCGTTGACATAATAATCAAACTCGAACCACCGTAACTAATAAGAGGTAACGTTAACCCTTTTGTTGGCAACATACCGGCTGCCGCACCAACGTTGACTAACGTCTGGAAGGTAAACCAGATCCCAATCGAACAAGCTAAAAAACCTGAAAAACGTTGATCGAGTAACAAAGCACGGCGTCCAATTTGCATCGCACGAAAAGCGATGAAGAATACCATTAAAAGCACTAAAACCACACCGATATAACCAAGTTCTTCTGCTAAAATGGAGAAAATAAAGTCAGTATGAGCTTCAGGTAGATATTCTAACTTTTGTACTGAATTTCCTAACCCTTGACCCAGTAGATCACCGCGTCCAAAAGCCATCAAGGATTGTGTTAACTGATAACCACTACCAAAAGGATCTTCCCAAGGTTCTAAGAAAGAAGTGATACGTCGTACACGGTAAGGCTCAACAATAATTAACATCACAACAGCGGCAATACCTGTACCAATAATGGCGAGGAATTGCCAAATTTTTGCACCGGCTAAAAAAAGCAACGCTAATGTGGTCACAAACAGCACGACCACCGTACCTAAGTCGGGTTGTAATAGCAGTAATACGGCTAATATTAACATCACCCCCATAGGTTTACAGAATCCCCAAAAGTTGTTTCTCACTTCTTCTACTTTTCTCACCAAATAACTAGAGAGATAACAAAACAGTGCCAATTTAGAAAGTTCTGCCGGCTGAATACGTAAAGGCCCAAATGCAATCCAACGTGATGCGCCATTTACTGAGCTACCCACTGCCAATACCACGAGTAATAGCAAGATAGAACCAAACAGCATTAAGCTACTGTAGCGTTGCCATACCGCCATTGGCACTCGCATTGTCACTAATGCAAGGCAAAGGGCAACAATCATATAAATGCCGTCACGTTTAGCAAATAGAAAAGGATCTTCTGCTAAACGTTGTCCAACAGGCATTGACGCCGAGGTTACCATCACAAACCCGACAACCGCTAATCCGAATGTAAACCAGAGCAAAGTGCGATCATAAGGCACGAACGCGCTGTTATCTGTTTGATAACTTCCCACCAGCCACTGTTTTAATCTTCGCATTGCGTATACACTCATCAGCCAAGCTCCTGCGCTAAACGGGCAAACTCATCACCACGTTGTTCGAAACTTTTAAACTGATCTAGACTTGCACAAGCGGGTGAAAGTAGCACCATATCGCCAGTTTGCACTGTTGGTGCAAGTAATCGCATCGCCTCTTCCATAGTCGCGGTTAATTGTGAGACTTGTGGTCGTAAATTTGCCAATGCTTGACCATCTTGTCCGAAGCAATATAAGCGAATATTATCGCCACTGAGATAAGGTAATAGCGCGCTAAAATCAGCAGACTTACCGTCCCCACCTAACAACAGGTGCAAAGTCCCTTCTACTTCAAGCCCTCTTAAAGCTGCTTCTGTGCTACCTACATTAGTCGCTTTAGAATCATTGATCCAACGTACCCCATTATGGGAGTAAACTAATTGGAAACGATGAGCAAGGCCATGATAGGTGTTTAAAACAGCCAGTGATGCTTTACGAGAAATTCCCACCGCATCAGCTAACGCTAATGCGGCTAATGCATTGGTGTAATTGTGTTGACCAGAAAGGAACATCTGTGAAGTGGCAAGAATATTTTCACCATTTACGTTCAAGTAACGATTGGTATTATCAAGTTGATAATCACCTTGTCCGATACCAAAACTCACACAACGTGCATCTTTGCCAGCTAAAGGCAATGTCAGAACATCATCTGCGTTATAGACACAGGTTTTAGCATTATCATAAATACGTAATTTAGCTTCACGGTATTGTTCTAATCCTAACGGATAGCGATTCATATGATCTTCGCTAATATTTAATACCGTGGCAGCCGCCGCTGTTAAGCTATAGGTTGTCTCTAATTGAAAGCTCGATAGCTCTAAGACATATAAGTCATAAGGCTGTGTTAATAACGTTAAAGCAGGTACACCAATATTGCCACCGACACCGACAGGGATCCCGTCAGCTTTAGCCATTTCCCCCACCAACGTCGTTACGGTACTTTTGCCATTAGAGCCTGTTATCGCCACAATAGGTGCTTTTGCCTCACGGCAAAATAGCTCAATATCACCGACAATTTCCACTCCATGATCTCGCGCTTCAACTAACTCAGGCGTTGATAACGCAATACCCGGACTTGAGACAATTAAATCAGCATCATTAAGCCATACTTGATGAAAACTCCCCGTATGATACTCAACATCAGCAGGTAGCTTATCTAAACCCGCGGGATGCTGGCGAGTATCTATCACTTTAGGTGTTACACCTTGGCGGATAAAAAAGTCAACGCAGGATAGACCAGTAATGCCTAGTCCCACGATAACAACTTTTTTCCCCTGATAATTTGCCATGTTAACGTACCTTTAATGTCGCTAAACCAATAAGGACTAACATAAGAGAGATGATCCAAAAGCGGACAATCACACGAGGCTCTGGCCAACCTTTTAATTCATAGTGATGATGGATTGGCGCCATACGGAAAATACGTTGGCCGCGCAGTTTAAATGAACCTACTTGTAAAATAACCGAGAGCGTTTCAACAACGAACACGCCCCCCATAATCACTAATAAAAATTCTTGGCGTAATAACACGGCGATAGTACCTAATGCGCCACCTAATGCTAAAGAGCCAACATCACCCATAAAGACTTGGGCAGGATAAGTATTAAACCAAAGGAAGCCTAATCCCGCGCCGACAATGGCGGTACAAACAATCACCAATTCGCCTGCATGCATTAAATAAGGAATTTTTAGGTAGCTGGCAAAATTGACATTACCTGTAGCCCATGCAACTAATGCAAATCCAGCCGCTACAAACACCGTAGGCATAATGGCTAAGCCATCTAAACCATCGGTTAAATTTACCGCGTTACTGGTGCCAACAATGACAAAATAAGCCAGTAAGATATACAACATGCCAAGTTGTGGCATGACATCTTTAAAGAAAGGCACGACAAGTTGCGTTGCTGGGGTATCTTTACCAATCGCGTACATACTAAATGCAACCGCTAAAGCTAATACCGATTGCCAGAAATATTTCCAACGCGCTATTAAGCCTCGAGTATCTTTACGCACTACTTTGCGATAATCATCGATAAAACCGATGATGCCATAACCAATTAGCACCAAGAGTACACACCATACATAAGGATTATCTAATCGCGCCCACAATAAGGTTGATACAGCGATAGAAAATAGGATCATGATCCCACCCATGGTCGGCGTACCACGTTTGCTAAAGTGTGACTCAGGGCCTTCGTTACGCACCACTTGCCCGATTTGCATTTTTTGTAACCATGCAATTAAATGGGGTCCCATCCATAACGCAATAATTAATGCCGTCAATAAACCAACAATCGCTCTGAATGTCAGATAAGAAAACACATTAAAAAATGTATGATATTTAACCAAATATTCGGCTAGCCAAACTAACATTCAAAGCACTCCTTTAATGCGTTCACGATATCCTCCATTGCTGAGCTTCGTGAACCTTTTACTAAAACTGAAACAACATCATGCTGCTGTAATAATGGAATTAATTGGGTAAGCAAATCAGCTTTAAATGAAAAATGCTCACCGCCTTCATTTTCTTGACTAATAAACTGGCTGTAATGACCCACGGTTAATACCCGATCGATACCGACTTGATGAGCAAAACGTCCCACGTCACGGTGACATTTTTCTGAATCCTCGCCTAGTTCAGCTATATCTCCAGCGACAAAGATTTTATATCCTGGTAATTGAGATAATACTTGCAGCCCTGCCATCATCGACCCATCATTAGCATTATAGGTATCATCTAACACTATTTTTCCTGTTGTTAATTCAACAGGATAGAGTCTGCCAGGTACGGCTTTCAGTACCGCTAAACCTTGCTGAATATCCGTTAATGTCGCCCCTACCGACAAGGCTAACGCACTTGCGGCTAACGCATTGGCAATATTATGGCGACCAGGTAAAGGTAGGGTGATTGCTACACACCCTTCTGGCGTATGCAATGTAAAATCGGTGGTGAGTTGATTAACAACGATATCCGTTGGGTAGAAATCGGCCTGAGTGTCTGCAGATAAAGAGAAAGACCACTGAGTTTGACGTGAGTTAAAATGCTGTTGCCATAGCGCAACATCATTACTTTGCTGATTAATAATGGCTGTGCCTTGCTCTTTTAAGCCAGTGAATATTTCACCTTTAGCTTGAGCAATCCCTTGTAAGGAACCAAAACCTTCAATATGTGCAGAAAAAAGATTATTGACCAATGCACTATCGGGTTTAACCATATCCACGGTATAGGCTATTTCACCAATATGGTTAGCACCAAGTTCAATCACGGCAAAACGATGTTCAGGGGTTAGACGAAAGAGTGTCAGGGGAACACCAATATCATTATTTAAATTGCCATGTGTATATAAGGTTTCACCACAGTGACGCAGTATCGAAGCCGTCATTTCTTTAACGGATGTTTTACCCGAAGAGCCCGTTAATGCCACAATTTTAGCATTGCTAAGCGAACGGATATAAGCGGCAATATGCCCCATTGCTAAACGGGTATCTTTTACGATGATTTGTGGACATTCAACATCGATTTTCCGATTAACTAAAACCGCAACGGCACCCTTTTGTTTGACATCAGCAATAAAGTCATGAGCATCAAAACGATCACCTGCTAAAGCAATAAACAGACAAGCATCATCAATTTTACGGCTATCGGTAGAAATTGATTTGATCATTAATTGATTGGCTTGGCTTTGAGTAATAGTACTCAACACGCCTTGAGTGACTTGTGCAATGGTTTCGAGAGAAAGCGCTATCATGCGATCACCCCCAATAACCGTGCAACAGTTAATCGGTCAGAATAATCAAGACGGCGAGTGCCAACGATTTGATAATCTTCGTGCCCTTTTCCTGCCACTAAGATCATATCAGCGGGAGAGGCTTGCATTACTACATTCGTCACGGCTTCTGCTCGACCTTCAATCGCTAATGCACGACCAGGATCCATTAACCCAGAAAGGATATCTTGAATAATGGCTTGTGGCTCTTCACTACGTGGATTGTCATCGGTGATAACCACTTTATCAGCAAACTGCTCTGCTACAGCGCCCATTAGTGGGCGCTTACCTTTATCTCTATCACCACCACAACCAAAGATACACCACAGTTTGCCAGTACAGTGTAAGCGTGCCGCTTGTAACGCTTTTTCTAAGGCATCTGGCGTGTGGGCATAATCAACGATCACCGTAGGACGATTATCCGCACTAAATACTTCCATACGACCACAAACGGGCGTTAATGCACTGGAAGCTTTAATCACTGCATCAAGAGGGTATTCAAGTGCCAAAAGTGTAGCTAAAGCACAGAGTAAGTTACTGACATTAAAAGCCCCCATTAATGGGCTTTCAATTTCACCTTCTCCCCAACTTGAATTAAAATGGATAGTGGCACCCGCATCATGGTAATTGATTTGTGTTGCTTGCACATAGCGTCCTTGCCAATTTGCCGGCAATTTATCCGCCATAGTCACCGCCACTGCATCGGGTAGATGCGTCAACCATTTATGCCCTACCGCATCATCAGCATTAATGATTTTTTCGCCACTATGGTGGGTCGAAAATAACAACCATTTAGCCTGTTCGTAATTGGCCATATCACCATGATAATCAAGGTGATCGCGACTTAAGTTGGTAAATACGCTGGCGACAAAAGGTAGCGCACTAACGCGCCCTTGAACTAAACCGTGTGACGAAACCTCCATTGCGGTAAAGGTAGCGCCTTGATTAACTAATTGCTGTAATTCTAATTGGATATCAACCGCTGAACCGGTTGTATTCATTGCCGGAACAATATGATCTAATAACCCATTGCCTACCGTTCCCATAACGGCACTGACTTCACCTAAACCTTGCGCCCACTGTGCTAACAATTGTGTTGTTGTCGTTTTTCCGTTAGTACCAGTGACACCAATCAGCTTTAATTTATCTGCCGGTTGATGATAAAAAATTCCTGCAAGTTTTGATAATTGACAATTTAGGTTTTCAATATAAATAACGGGTATACCATGACTTTCACGAATTTCGCCATGAGTAGCAATACCTTCAGCTTCCGCTAAAACAGCGCAAACACCTTGTGCAATTGCCTGAGGAATATAGCGTCTACCATCCGTTTCATGGCCTTTAATTGCCACAAACAGATCACCACTCGCGGCTTTTCGGCTGTCGAGTGTCATGTCTTTAAGCGTTAAAGACGGTGCTTGTATCCCGAGTGCCCCTAATAGGTCACTTAAATTAGGATCTGCCACTTGTATCCTCTTTTTTATTAATCACTATTTCACTTTTATCGTCTGGCGTTAATGCATCAGGCTCTACATTCATCGTACGTAGAACCGCGCCCATAATTGTGCCAAACACTGGTGCAGAAACTGCACCCCCATAATATTTGCCCGCTTTTGGCTCGTTAATGATCACTACTAAGGCAAAGCGTGGACGGCTTGCCGGTGCAACACCGGCTGCATAAGAAATGTAGGCATTAATATACTTTCCATCTGGGCCGACTTTTTTCGCGGTCCCGGTCTTAATCGCAACACGATACCCTTTGATCGCAGCACGAACGCCACCACCGCCCGGTAAGGCGACACTTTCCATCATATGAACCACTGTTCTCATGACTTTTTCAGGAAAAACGCGAGTACCCGGTACAGGAGGGTCGACTTTAGTAATAGAAAGCGGTCGATAAATACCAAAACTACCGATAGTTGCATAGACACGCGCTAACTGTAATGGCGTTACCATTAGCCCATATCCGAATGAGAAGGTGGCCCTTTCAAGATCGGACCACCGTTGTTTTTTTATTGGAAATATGCCACTACTTTCACCAACTAGCCCCAAGTTAGTTGGTTTTCCGAGGCCAAAACGGGAATAAACATCTACCAGTTCAGACGCCGGCATCGCTAACGCAAGGCGAGATACCCCTACGTTACTCGATTTCTGTAAAATTCCAGTTATCGAAAGCTCACGATAAAGCGCAACATCTTTTATCTGATGACCACTAATTCGATAAGGAACAGTATTAATAACGGTATTTTCTTTAATAATATTATTGTTTAGCGCACTCATAACCACCATCGGCTTTACCGTAGAGCCTGGCTCAAAAATATCGGTGATAGCTCGATTACGCATCGCATCTTTTGGCGTTCCCGCTAAATTATTCGGGTTATAGGATGGGCTATTTGCCATCGCTAACACTTCGCCTGTATTGACATCAACCAAAACCGCCGTACCTGATTCGGCTTTATTTTCAATGACTGCATTGGTTAACTCTCTATACACAACAGATTGTAAACGCTCATCAATGCTTAACATTAAGTTGTGAGCAGCTTGGCTATCTGTTTGAGCAATATTTTCAATCACACGGTTAAAGCCATCTTTGCGTACAACTCGCTCTCCGGGGGCACCGGTAAGCCATTGGTTAAAGCTTTTTTCAACCCCTTCAATACCATCGCCATCAATGTTTGTAACACCAATGATGTGAGCGGTCACTTCTCCTGAAGGATAATAGCGTTTGGACTCTTGGCGCATGTTTATCCCTTTGATTTTCAGCTTACTTATGTAATCACTAATTTCAGGATTAACTTGGCGCGCAAGATAGATAAAACGAGCGGAAGGTGTTGCAGAAATTTTTTGAGAAATTTGATTAACGGGAAGTTTTAATGCATCAGCAAGTGCTAACCAACGTGAATCGGTCATATCAGGGTTAGCTTCTAACACAACTTTAGGATCAGCCCAAATAGCATATACAGGGACACTCACCGCCAATGGTCTTCCCATACGATCGCTTATCATGCCACGAGCAGTGGGGACTTTTTGCACACGTAAAGAGCGCAGATCCCCTTCGCGGATCAGGGGATCTGGGTTAATAATCTGTAAATAGGCAACTCGTATTAATAACGCCGCTAAAGCAATACCAATACCACCGCAAAGCAACGCAAAACGCCAACTCACAAATCCTGTTTTTTCTTCAGGTTTACGGAGTTTGGCATTTGACTTTGTCTTTGTCTTCGCTTTTGCCGAACGTGAAAATTTCATACTTGCCTTAATTATTTAGTAACCACAATATTCTCTTTAGTTGGATCAACATGAACCATGCCTAACTGTTCACTTGCAAAACGTTCAACTCGGCTATGGTCCGCCAATGCATTTTCCTCAAGGATCAAGTTGCGCCATTCAATATCCAATACATTTTTTTCTAACACTAAGCGCTCTTTTTCTGCTGTCAGTAAGCGTGTTTTATGTGCTGTCGTTACCACATAGATCGCTGAGATAATAACGGCGAAAAAAAGAATAAGTGGCAATTTGCCGTGACGCAGTAAATCTTGTCCTATCACTCCCGGTAATGAATGGCGTTCAGTAGACATTTATTCCTCAATACGCTGTGCGACACGTAAAACAGAACTTCGCGCTCGTGGATTCTCCTCAACTTCAACACCGGTAGGTTTCATTTTATGAATGCTACTCAGGCGAGCACTTCCTAGTGCTTTAATTTGTTCTTCTGTTAATGGGATCCCCGCTGGAACAACAGGCCCTTTACTTTCATCTCTTATAAAGCGTTTAACTAATCGGTCTTCTAAAGAGTGGAAACTAATCACCGATAAACGCCCTGCTGGCGCTAAAATAGACACGGCGCCTTTTAATGCTTTTTCAATCTCATCTAACTCGCTATTGATATAGATACGGATCGCTTGAAAGCTACGTGTTGCAGGGTGCTTATGTCGCTCTTTTACTGGACTTGCTTCACTAATCAAATCCGCTAACTGTTTAGTACGTGTTAATGGCTCTTCAGTTTTATTACGCGCCACAATGGCACGGGCAATGCGTTTCGCGAAACGCTCTTCACCGAAGGTTTTTAGCACCCAAGTAATATCATCTTCTTCGGCATTCATTAACCACTGTGCAGCTGATTGTCCTGTGGTTGGGTCCATACGCATATCGAGTGGCCCATCACGCATAAAAGAGAATCCTCGTTCAGGATCATCTAATTGCGGTGAAGAAACGCCTAAATCTAATAATACGCCATCAACTTTGCCACTTAAACCTAACTCATTGATATAGTGTTCAATATTTGAAAAAGGCCCATGAATAATAGAGAATCGTGGATCATCAATTTCATTTGCCACTGCGATAGCTTGTGGATCTCTATCAATCGCAATGAGACGGCCTTGTTCACCTAATTGCGATAAAATCAGACGAGAGTGCCCACCACGGCCAAAAGTACCGTCAATATAAATACCTGAAGGTTTAATATTCAGGCCGTTTACTGCTTCATCCAGTAATACACTGGTATGGCTAAAATTATTCGTTGTCATTATTTAAAGTGATAAATCCAATAGTCGTGTCGATAACGGTTCCTGTGAGGTTTGCTCTGCCAAAATGTCTTCTTTGATCTGTTGATACCAGACCTGTTCATCCCACAATTCAAATTTATTGAATTGACCGACTAACATGACCTCTTTGGTTAGCCCCGCGTGCTGTCTTAGCGTGCTAGCTAACAAAAGACGTCCTGCGCTATCCATTTGGCATTCACTGGCATGCCCAAGTAATAAACGCTGCACTCTTCGTTCGGCGGGGTTCATGGAAGAAAGCGCCGCCAGTTTTAACTCAATTTTTTCCCATTCAGGAAGGGTATACAGCAATAAACATGGCTGATTGAGATCAATGGTACAGACCATTTGACCTTCAGAAGCCTCGTTCAGCGTTGTTCGATAACGGGAAGGAACTGTTATTCGCCCTTTGCTGTCGAGATTAACGAGTGTTGCACCACGAAACATCCTCATTTCCCTCAGCGTTATAATTTACACCACATTATCCCACAAATCCCCACAAATAGAGTTTACGGATCGTATGAAAACGTTGTCAAGCCAGTTGTAGGACGCTTTATTGATATTTACAGTAATTTTATAATCTCATCGAAATGAACAAATTATCAGCAGGCTAAAAAAGAAGAATATTAACACTATGATTCCTATCGGTTATTTTTTATTTTTCTTATTTGTTCTCAAATAGTGATTATTTATAGAGATGAAAAAGGGAAAAATAAGATAAAGAAGTCATAAAAAGAAAATGACCTATTTAATGAGATAATGCCTATTTATTGTCGTTCATTTGCCTTTAACCAACATAACAATACAAAGCCCTCTTTAAATTAAAGAACTGGCTTAATCTACTGAAAAAATAATGTGATATCATGTAGATAATTTTTTACTGTCGAGTTTTCTTTCTGCAAAGTTAATAAATAAATTATTTTATTTAAGTAATATCACTTATAGAAATATCAAAATTTCACCCGCGAATTAAACAAAACACGATAAATTGTAAAAAAACGTTTAAGATTAATCTCAAATTTTATTTTATTTAAGTCACCCGACATTATTTAACCAAATAAACTATCCCTGCTTTAATTTAATAAAGCAGGGATAGTCATTATAAAAAATGCTGAGTCAGAAAGTGAACTCTAATTAACGAGTACGTCCTAAACTACCTCGGCGACATAAATCACGTCGAATACGTGTAATACCGGCTTGTGGTTTTTGCTCTTCTTCAAGACTTGCTAAAACCAACTCTAATACACGTTGTGCAATATCACGATGTCGCTGAGCCACCGATAATACTGGACATTCGAGGAAATCTAATAATTCATGATCACCAAATGTAGCAATCACTAACTGCGTAGGTAAGCGTCCACTTCTTTGCAACGTTACATCCATCACACCTTGTAATAGCGCAAAGGAGGTCGTAAAGAGTGCATCAGGCATCGGGTTATTATTTAACCATTCCGAAAATACCTCTGCCGCCGCTTCTCGTTCATAACTATTCGCATAAAGATAAGTCACTTGTCGTGGATCATCTTGCCACACACTACGAAAGCCCTGTTCACGTAAAAAACTGACTGATAGTTCGGGCAATGCGCCTAGATAGAGAACCGATTGAGAAGGAAAAGCTTTAAGCTCACTCGCTAACATTTTTGCGTCTTCTAAATCATCACCGACGACACTAATAAAATGTTCACTCTCTAACGCCCTATCTAAGGCAATGATAGGCAACGAACGATTAGCCCAACGCTGATAAAATGGGTGCTCTGGGGGTAATGCCGTTGATACAATAATGGCATCAACTTGGCGTTGTAGTAGATGTTCTACACAACGAATTTCGTTGTCAGGTTGATCTTCTGAGCAGGCAATCAGCAATTGATAACCACGTTGACGCGCTTGTCGTTCAAGATAATTGGCAATTCTGGTATAACTGGTATTTTCCAAATCAGGAATAACCAAACCTATAGAACGCGTACGACCAGCACGTAATCCCGCGGCAACAGCGTTCGGGTGGTAATTGTGCTCTCTGACCACCGCCATCACTTTTTCAACAGTCTTGTCACTTACACGGTACTGTTTAGCTTTACCATTAATGACATAACTCGCTGTTGTTCGTGAAACACCAGCCAAGCGGGCGATTTCATCCAGTTTCACTTTAGCCTCTTCTAATTATTAATAGGGTATTTATTACATTATTGCTATGGTTTTCAGTCATCATGCTGATCTGAATCTGTATTTTAACACAATTTACTGATAAAACCGTATGCGTCAACGTTTCCGTTTATACCTTTTACCAATTACTTGCATTGTTACTGCCTATGACTTACCTAAAGTGCAATAAAAAAGCACCTTTACGGTGCTTTTTTGTCTGGTGATCACGACTCTTGATACATCTGCTCAATTTCATTTCGATAGCGTTCAGAAATTATTTTACGTCTTAATTTTAAGGTAGGTGTCAATTCTCCAGACTCCATCGTAAACCCTTCCGCTAATAGGGTAAATCGTTTAACTTGATGGAAACTAGCAAAATTACGTTGCATTTCACGCAAGCGTTCATCAAATAATTCTTTGATCTTAGTATGGCGTAATAACTCTATCCGATCGTGATATTTTAAATTTAATGCTCGAGCATGTTCTTCTAATGCATCAAAGCAAGGCACGATCAGTGCAGAAACAAATTTACGGGTATCTGCAATCACAGCGATATGCTCAATAAAGCGATCTTGCCCTAATGTACCTTCAATCATTTGCGGTGCAATATATTTTCCATTTGAGGTTTTCATAAGATCTTTCAAACGTTCGGTAATATACAACATCCCATCTTCATCTAATGCACCCGCATCACCGGTACGTAACCAACCATCTTCAGTAAACGCGGCAACCGTCTCTTCAGGCTTATTAAAATAACCTTTCATCACGATACTACCACGCACTTGGATCTCGTTTTCTTCGCCTATACGTACCTCAACCCCCGGTAACGGAGTACCAATAGAGCCTAGTTTATAATGGTTTTCTTCCCAACAAGATACCGTGGCACAAGTCTCTGTCATGCCATAACCATATTTAATATTAATACCCGCGGCTAAGAAAAAGCCGATCACCGCATCATCTAAACGAGCACCTGCGGCAGGTAAAAAACGAACTCGCCCACCTAAAATTTGACGTAGTGGTTGAAGAACTTTTTTATCCGCAAAGCGATAACACCATTGAGATAGTACACCTAATGAACGTCCAGCTAAGTGTGCCTGACGTTGTTTTTCACCCTGTTTAAGAGCCCATTTAAACATCCATTGGCGTAGTCGAGGTGCTTGAGAAACTTTCTCTTGAATGGCGCTATATACTTTTTCGTAAAAGCGTGGCACAGCACACATAACCGTTGGTTTTACTGCAGCCATTGCTTCCCTTACGGCATGGGTATCTGTGAGATAAACATTAATAGCCCCAGTATGCATAACATAGAAGCTCCATGCCCGTTCAAATACATGTGATAACGGTAAAAAGCATAATGAAACATCTTTATCCGATAATGAAAGGCGCTGATCATGCAGATAAAGTTGAGAAGCCAGATTGGTGTAATCAAGCATAACACCTTTAGGCTCACCTGTTGTACCCGAGGTATAAATCAGTGTAAACAAATCATCTAAACAACATTCATCAATACGTTGTTGTAGCAGAGAATCATATTGAGATTGACAGTCACTGATTAAGTTTGTCAGATGATAAGAAGGTATTGTCGGATTTAAAACGACCTGAGAATTAAACACAATAATATGTTTAAGTTGCGGGCATAATAGCGCTAACTCAGAAACAACGTCATATTCCTTTTGGTCACCAACAAAAAGAATACGAATATCCGCATCATTGATGATATAAGCGGCTTGTTCCACACTACTTGTTGCATAAAGAGGAACTGTGACAGCACGCAACTGCAAAGTAGCAATATCAGCAATAGACCAATCAATGCTGTTTTGGGAAAAAATCCCCACATTTTCTTGAACAGCCACGCCCATATCGAGTAATGCATTTGAGAGTGCACGTGTTTTCTTTGCTACTGACGCCCATGACATGGCGATTTCAGACTTAGCCTCCCACTGACGATAAGCCGTTTTTTCCCCAGAAGATGAAAATTGCATCTGCAATCTTCTAATTATATGATAATCATATAGATTATTATTATTTATCATGATTTTCCTGTTATTTATGGAAAAGCGTAGGAATAATTAAGTTGAAATAAAGAATAATGTCATCTTCTAATTTCAGCTTACACCTGTTCGCTGACTTATCTGAAAGTCTAAGTGATCCGCAAAAATAAAGGAATCTAATTTTACATAAATTTGTAAAATTGTGAGTCATGAAAAGTTTTGTCAATTTCATCATACTAATGAAAATGTAAAAATGAGCCTGAACACTTTGTGAACAAACAAAGTATTAACAAGAAAAACATAATAAAATCAAAAAGTAATTAGATAAATTTATTCATTTACAAGATTAATGACAGAGAAAATAAAGAAAAAAATCGATTAGATGACAATAGTTGCAACTGATAGGGATAGGATAACAATTAGGGCAAAAATAGTGACAGCTACCCAAGAGACTTATCTTTATTATTTACTATTAAAGAATATCTTTTATTGGTTATTAGCAGTAAGCTAACGTTATCTGCCACTATTTCTGCATAATTAGCATAGAGTGCTAATTATGAGTGAATCACTCTTAGTTTTGACAAACCTCACTAAGTAAATTTTTCATCCATAAATGGCCTTTATCTCGCGCCGTTGACTCATGCCAAATTAAATAGCATGGACGTTCTACCTTCTCCCAAGGTAATGATATCGCCTTAATGTTCAATTGTTCTGAATAGCTTTCAACTAACCATCTAGGCGCAATAGCGACCGAATAAGTTTTTGAGACTAGATTTAATACACTATTTAAATCAGTACCTTCATAAGTAATTAAATCTTCTAACTCTGTATTCTTATAATAAGCCGCACTAAAAGACCCCACATCTTCTAAAGAAACAATAGAATGATGCTCATTTAATAACATCTCTTCAGTAACGCTTTCTTTAATTCGTGGGTGTTGGTTAGAGACAGCCAAAACCACTTCATCATTGAATAAAGGGTGTGAATGAAACTCTGGTTTATCAAATTGTTTATAATTAATAAAGAACTCAACTTCCTGATATTTTAATTGGTGTTCAATATTACTATTCAAATAAGACTTAATATTTACATTAATATTAGGGGTTTTATTTTTTATTCTCTCTACAATTTTTGGCGCTAACTTGATATCTAATGGACTGCAAATAGATAAGCTAAACACACGATCACTTTGTTCCGGTTCAAATCCCGCCCCTGGCAATTCATTATGGACTAATTGTAATGCTTGTCGAACAGGGCCAAATAATTGTTTGGCTCTTAATGTTGGTTGAATACCTCGGCCATACCGAACAAATAACTCGTCATTAAACATGATCTTAAGACGAGAAACTGCATTACTGACTGCCGGTTGAGACATACCTAACACCTGTGCTGCTCGTGTGACATTTTGCATTTGCATAACAGCATCAAACACCGTTAATAAATTAAGATCAACATTACGTAAATGCATATCTGCTGACTCTTTATTGGTCGTTGTTGCTGATGTGTAATCCGTCATTTTTTACTCCACTATGTTATTATAATTGGCGAATTAAAACTTATTAATAATATAAAAGCATATTAATAAATTATATATCTAACCATGACTGTAACTTTTATAAAAATATTACTACTTATTATTCATCATCCATGTACATCACAAAATGTATAACACAAACACCAAAAAATAATTCATCTTTATATTAAAGAGAATAAATTGACATTTAAATTACATATTAATGAAATGATTATACCGATATATATTACAACCTGTTTTACCTTATGCCTTGCAAATAATAAAACAAAATATGATAAAAATCATAATAAAATAATAAAATCTATCACCTTACAGGACACTTTCAGAACTATTACAGTCACCACGGTAATAATTTTTATTCTTATATTCAAAATGTTGCTCAAATTTATTGATATTGTTGTTAACTACAACCGCTCATCCCCCTGATAGTTAGTTGTTCAAAAAAAAAGCAAACAATTGTTTAATTTTTTATTTCACTCCCCGAGAGCGATTATGTGAAACATTAACCTAATCAATGATTGTTTGATAGATATAATCATTACTAAAAATTTAGATATTAGTCAGAATTACTAAGAATAAAATATAATTCACACATCAAAACAAATTAAAAAATTCCAATGCTTGACATAATGATTGGTATCCGGTATCAATAAATAAACATTATTAAGAACAAATGTAAGGATGTTTCATGTTAAACGCAATTTTACTATCAAGCCTACTACTATTCGCAACATTGATGCGCGGTCGGCTGATGGGTAAAAAATGAAACATACCTACCCTTAGAGAAAAACCCGCGCTAATCGCGGGTTTTTTTATACCTGGGAGAGCGCAAAAAACGAAATAAAAAAGTATAAGGAACAGATTATGAGCAACAATGTGATTATTTTTGACACCACATTAAGAGATGGCGAACAAGCATTGCAAGCTAGCTTAAGCGTAAAAGAGAAGTTACAAATTGCTTATGCCTTAGAACGTTTAGGTGTAGATATCATTGAAGCGGGTTTTCCTGTCTCTTCCCCTGGGGATTTTGAATCTGTACAAACCATCGCTCGAGAAATTAAAAATAGTCGCATTTGTGCGTTAGCTCGCTGTGTTGATAATGATATTGACGTTGCCGCAGAGTCATTAAACATTGCCGAGGCATTTCGTATTCATGTTTTTTTAGCCACCTCCGCTTTGCATGCTGAACATAAGTTAAAAAAATCCTTTGATGACATTATTGAAATGGGAACACGCTCAATTAAACGCGCCCGACGCTATACTGATGATGTTGAGTTTTCTTGCGAAGATGCGGGGCGTACCCATATTGATAATTTATGTCGCATTGTGGAAAGTGCCATCAACGCGGGCGCAACAACCATTAATATTCCAGACACCGTAGGTTATACCACGCCTTATCAATTCGGTGGCATTATCACTAATTTATTTGAACGTGTACCTAATATTGATAAAGCGGTGATCTCCGTTCATTGCCATGATGATTTAGGTATGGCTGTTGCAAACTCTATTACCGCAGTACAAGCAGGTGCAAGACAAGTTGAAGGGACTATCAACGGCTTAGGTGAACGAGCCGGTAACTGCGCTTTAGAAGAAGTGATTATGGCGATAAAAGTACGTGAACAAATGATGAATGTACAAACGCGTATTAATCACAAAGAGATCTACCGTACCAGCCAGTTAGTCAGTCAATTATGTAATACCCCTATTCATGCCAATAAATCCATCGTTGGCTCGAATGCCTTTGCGCACTCCTCTGGTATTCACCAAGATGGCGTACTGAAAAATCGTGAAACTTACGAAATTATGACACCTGAATCAATTGGTTTAAAAGAGGTGCAATTGAACTTAACGTCTCGCTCTGGTCGAGCTGCGGTAAAACACCGTATGGAAGAGATGGGCTATCGCGAAACAGATTATAACTTAGATTCTTTATATGCCGCTTTCTTACGTTTAGCTGATAAAAAAGGCCAAGTTTTTGACTATGACTTAGAAGCATTGGCTTTTATGGGGCAACAGCAACAAGAGCCTGATGAGTTTGTAATGAACTATTTTAATACTCAATCCGGCTCCTCAACAGTTGCCACGGCCAGTGTCAGCATTAGTCGTAAAAATGAAGAAATCACTGAAGCAGCAACAGGAAATGGTCCCGTTGATGCTGTCTATCAAGCTATTTCTCGTGCTACAGGTTATCCCTTAAAACTGGTGACTTATCAATTAACAGCCAAAGGTGAAGGACGAGATGCATTAGGACAAGTTGATATCGTAGTTGAATACCAAGGACGTAAATTTCATGGCATGGGATTAGAAACTGATATCGTCGGTTCATCCGCCAACGCCATGATGCATGTTATCAACAGTATTTGGCGTTCAGAGCAAGTCGAAATAGAAAAACGCAAACACCATACAACACAAGAAGCGGTTTAATCATTATGTCTAAACATTATCATATTGCAGTATTGCCCGGAGATGGCATTGGCCCTGAAGTTATGGCGCAAGCACAAAAAGTGATCGATGCGGTAAATAAACGATTTTCACTGAATATCACGACCAAAGAGTACGATATTGGTGGTATTGCTATCGATAATCATGGCACACCATTACCGGCAACCACCTTAGCTGGATGTGAGCAAGCTGATGCGATTTTATTCGGCTCTGTGGGGGGGCCTAAATGGGAGCATTTACCGGCAGATCAACAACCGGAACGTGGCGCATTATTACCTTTACGTAAACACTTTAAATTATTCTGCAATCTGCGCCCAGCTCGTTTATATAAAGGTTTAGAAGCTTATTGTCCATTGCGTGCTGATATTGCGCAACGCGGTTTTGATATTTTATGTGTCCGTGAATTAACTGGGGGGATCTATTTCGGTCAACCTAAAGGCCGTGATGGTGAAGGTCGCGAAGAGCGTGCTTTTGATACCGAGGTTTACCATCGCTATGAAATCGAACGTATTGCTCATTTTGCTTTCAAATCAGCGCAAAAACGTCGTTATAAAGTCACGTCGATTGATAAAGCCAACGTTTTACAAAGCTCTATTTTATGGCGTGAAGTCGTCACTGAGGTCGCTAAGCAATACCCTGATGTGACCTTGCAACATATGTATATCGATAATGCGACAATGCAATTAATTAAAGATCCAGCGCAATTTGATGTATTGCTGTGCTCCAATATCTTTGGCGATATTTTATCAGACGAATGCGCCATGATCACCGGTTCAATGGGCATGTTGCCCTCTGCAAGCGTAAATGAAGCACATTTTGGTTTATATGAACCCGCAGGTGGCTCCGCACCAGATATTGCCGGTAAAAATATCGCCAATCCAATAGCACAAATTTTATCAACCGCCCTATTACTGCGTTATAGCTTTAATGAAGATAAAGCAGCCCAAGCCATTGAAGAAGCAATTACAAGAGTACTAGCAACAGGCTATCGCACCGCAGATTTAGCGGGAGAAGGAAACGCAATAACAACCGCAGAAATGGGTGATCATATCGCTCAGTTTATTCAAGAAGGGGCATAACATGGGTAAAACATTATATCAAAAAATTTACGATGCACATGTTGTCAGAGAAGTAGCGAATGAAACACCTATTATATATATCGATAGACATTTAGTGCATGAAGTGACTTCACCTCAAGCTTTTGATGGTTTAAGAACCAAAGGTCGTGCTGTTCGTCAACCCAACAAAACCTTTGCCACAATGGATCACAACGTTTCAACTCAAACCAAAGATATCAACGCCTGTGGTGATATGGCGCGTATTCAAATGCAAGAGTTAATGAAAAACTGTCAAGAATTTGGTGTGACCTTGTATGACTTGAATCACCCATATCAAGGAATTGTTCATGTTATGGGGCCTGAACAAGGCTTAACTTTACCAGGCATGACAATTGTTTGTGGCGACTCACATACAGCAACACATGGTGCCTTTGGCGCATTAGCTTTCGGTATTGGCACTTCTGAGGTTGAGCACGTATTAGCAACACAAACCTTAAAACAATCACGTGCTAAAACCTTAAAAATCGAAGTACAAGGCAAAACAGCCAATGGCATCACGGCAAAAGATATCGTATTGGCGATTATCGGAAAATTAGGTAGTGCGGGAGGTACGGGGTATATCATTGAATTTACGGGAGAAGCTATTGAAGCTTTGAGTATGGAAGGGCGAATGACGTTATGCAATATGGCGATAGAGATGGGGGCAAAAGCAGGCTTAGTTGCTCCTGATGAGACTACATTTGCTTACTTAAAAGGACGTCAATTTGCCCCTCAAGCCCCATTGTGGGATGAAGCTGTCGCCTATTGGAAAACGTTAAAGTCGGACGAAGATGCTATTTTTGATGCTACTGTGACGATTAATGCCGCAGAGATTGCACCACAAGTGACTTGGGGGACGAATCCGGGACAAGTGATTGCTATTGACCAAATTGTTCCGCGATTGAACAGTTTTAACGATCCTGTTGAACGAGCTAGCGCCGAAAAAGCCTTAGCTTATATGGGATTAACTGAAGGTGTTAACTTAACTGATATTACAATAGATAAAGTTTTTATAGGCTCTTGCACTAACTCTCGTATTGAAGATTTACGCGCAGCAGCAAAGATAGCTAAAGGGCATAAAGTCGCCTCCCATGTACAGGCAATTGTTGTTCCCGGCTCAGGCCCTGTTAAAGCCCAAGCAGAAGCAGAAGGTTTAGATAAAATTTTTATTGAAGCAGGTTTTGAATGGCGTTTACCCGGCTGCTCAATGTGCTTGGCAATGAACAATGACCGATTAAATCCCGGAGAGCGTTGCGCATCGACCAGCAATCGTAATTTTGAAGGTCGCCAAGGTCGTGGTGGCAGAACTCATTTAGTCAGTCCGGCAATGGCCGCTGCCGCCGCCATTCATGGACATTTTGCTGATATTCGCACTTTTGCAACAGTATCATAACGGAGAGCCTAATGAATAAATTCACACAACACACTGGAATTCCAGTACCTTTAGATGCTGCCAACGTGGATACTGATGCGATTATTCCCAAACAATTTTTACAAAAAGTCACTCGCACAGGATTTGGTAAACACTTATTTCATGATTGGCGATTTTTAGATGATGAAGGCACCCAGCCTAACCCATCATTTATTTTAAATCAGCCCATCTATCAAGATGCTTCTATTTTATTGGCGCGCGAGAATTTTGGTTGTGGATCTTCTCGCGAACATGCGCCTTGGGCGCTCACAGATTATGGCTTTCATGCGGTGATCGCGCCGAGTTTTGCTGATATTTTTTACGGCAATTCCTTTAATAACCAGTTATTGCCAATCAAATTAAGTGATGAGCAAGTTACCCAGTTATTTAATTGGGTAACAGAGCATGCTGGTACGCCTATTACCGTTGATTTAGTTGCCCAACAAGTGATCGCCGGTGAATTATGCTTCTCATTTGAAATCGATGCATTTCGCCGTCATTGCATGATTGAAGGATTAGACAGTATCGGATTAACGTTACAACACCAAGCAGAGATAAGTGCTTATGAAGCTAAACAACCTGCTTTTATGCGTTAATCACTGACTCAATTACCTTATTTCACTGTTTGTTATCTGTAAAAATTTAAACTTTGTCATTCTCGCCGCTATTTACCTCGCGGCATTTTTTTTCAATAAAACGAACAAAAAAGCCAGTGAACTATTATCACTGGCCGGTAATCACCGCATGCTCAAAGGGGGAGTCTGTTAGTATTCATAATTTGTGATAACTAACATAGGAGCTAACTTTAAACACAAACATTATCGGTCTAATATAAGGAAATTAAAATTGATCACTTTAATAAGGGATTTCCTCTTTTATGACATCACCCCGCTTAGAGTTGCAATTTATTCGCTTATGGCAAGCTTTTGAGGGAAAAGAGACTGAAACCACATTACAAGAGCTTGCTGAAACATTACATTGCACTCGTCGCCATGTGCGTTCGTTACTAAACAAAATGCATCAAACTGGTTGGATAGATTGGCAAGCAGAAGTAGGAAGAGGAAAAAAATCCACCCTGACTTTTCATTCTAACGCCTTTGACATCCAACAAAGCCGAGCAGAGCGATTACTGGAAGAAAATGATATAGAAAAGCTCGTTGCACTGATGGGCGATAAAGACTCGTTACGGCAAATGGTGCTTTCACAGATTGAAAAAAGCTTTCACCCTAGCCAACAACGTCTACGAATAATTTACTATCGCCCTTTTCGTAATTTATTACCCGGTACGCCGCTTCGGCGCTCTGAATTACATTTAATGAGCCAAATATTTAATTCATTACTTCACTTAAAAGAGGAAAATGGGGAAGTCGAAGCGGAATTAGCCCATCACTGGCAGATGATCAGCGAGCAACATTGGCGCTTTTATTTACGCCCTGCTATCTATTTTCACCATGGACGAGAATTAACCATAGAGGATATCAGCACCTCTTTAATGAGAATGAAAGTCTGCAATCCACTTTATGCACATATTGAGAAAATAACCTCACCGCAACCTTATGTTATTGATATTTATTTAACCGTACCGGATAAACAATTTGCCACCCTATTAGGTAGTCCACAAGCAGCGATCTTACCCCAAGAATGGCGAACTCTCGCTAATTTTTCTCAGCACCCCATTGGCACAGGGGCATACCAAGTGATGAGCAATGATCAACATAAACTGCAAATCAAAGCGTTTGATCGCTATTTTGGTTTACGCGCACTATTAGATAACATCGATATTTGGGTGGTTCCTGAATTAAAAGACAAAATGGTTTGCTCTACCCTTCATTTAACCGATGATGATACTCATAACAACTCACTGGAAAGCCGCAAAGAGGAAGGCTGTTATTTTTTACTTTACGATAGTCGCTCAACACAATGCCAACAACCTGAGATCCGCGAATGGCTTAGTAGTGTATTAACACCGGTGAATATGTTGGCCCATTGTGCGCCCTCTTATCAACGCCATTGGTCACCTGCTTATGGTTTATTGTTACACTGGCACCATAGCAAACTGATCCCACCGCATGCTAAACCCGCTTCGCTCACAAAACTGACCATTACACTGTATAAAGAGCACCACGAATACAGCACTATTGCTGAACTGATCAAAAAAATCTTATCTGACTATGATATCGAATTATCTATTCAAGTGCTTGATTATGAACAGTGGTATTATGGTGATGCAAAGAGTGATATCTGGTTAGCTACCGTCAATTTCTATAAACCGCTCGAGTTTTCTATTTTTGCAGCACTTTATGAACTGCCTCTATTTCACCAGTGCATGGGTAAACGTTATGAAGATGCCCTAGCCTTATGGCGTCAAAAAGTATTACCGCTTGAAGAGTGGTGTCGCCAATTAACACAAAATAATTGGCTTTTCCCGTTATTTCACCATTTACTTGAATTACAAGGGCAACGTACGATACGCGGTGTAAAAATGAATACCTTTGGTTGGTTTGATTTTAAATCGGCATGGTTTATACCTGATTTAGAAACGCCCCCATTCAAATAACGTTTTCACTTATAATTATGTTAATTCACAGAAACCTGCAAAGTTATAAACACCAACAGTAAGGCCTAGGGGATTTATTCACTTTTTCTGTGGATATCTATGTGAAAAAGAGTGAGATAATCAGGGTATAGTTTTTATATTAGCGTACAGGCTGTTGAAACATTTTTTAAAATATCACTTATAATTCAAATTAGTAGATAAGCTTTTATCCCTATTTCAACGATTGGATAAACCAATGAATAAAGTCCAATGGTTAAATTGTACGAAAAACAATCATAGTCGGTTTTATCCACAGGTTGTGCCGATTAGTTAATCGAAATAGGCAGATTTTGGGGAATATCGGCAAAAGTCAAGGCTGTAAATCAGAACAGTGATCTCACTTTTGCGGAGTTATCCCACAAAGCTGTGGATAACCTAGTGCAAAAGCCTGTTTATGATCTAAGGATAACCCTGAACAACTTATATCATTTATTATTAAAACCTCGATTCACATAAAAAAATGATGATATATCATGCTATTATGTTTTAACTTAAATCAGTGAAAAAACATTTTCCATCATCCTTTTTTTCTGTTTATTTATTGTACAGGAAGACAGTTATTTATGTTTACGCCACCAGCAGCACCTGAAAATGAATCCGTTTTACTCGCACGAGCACAAGCGCTGGCTGGTTATACCTTCGGTGAACTCGCTGCTTTTGCACAGCTTTCTATTCCTGAAAATTTAAAGCGTGATAAAGGTTGGGTTGGTATGCTATTGGAATACTATTTAGGTGCCAGTGCCGGCAGTAAACCTGAACAAGATTTTTCTCATATCGGTGTTGAGCTAAAAACCATCCCTATCGACCGTTTTGGTATGCCATTAGAAACCACCTTTGTTTGTGTAGCCGCACTTACAGGAAACAGTGGGATCACATGGGAGAATAGCCATGTAAAACGCAAGCTGTCAAAAGTATTATGGGTACCTGTAGAGGGAGAACGGGAGATCCCATTAGCACAGCGTAGAGTCGCTTCCCCGCTACTTTGGAGCCCCAATCATCTTGAAGAAGAGCTACTGCGTCACGATTGGGAAGAGTTAATGGATATGATTGTCTTAGGAAAAGTAGAAAGCATTACTGCGCGTCACGGACAAGTATTACAAATTCGCCCTAAGGCTGCTAACAGTAAGGCATTAACCGAAGCCATTGGTGAAAATGGACAACGCATCATGACACTTCCCCGTGGTTTTTATTTAAAAAAGAACTTTACAGCGCCACTGATTGCTCGTTATTTCCAACTTTAATGCGTTACAGTAAACAAAATGCCCCGAGTTATCTTAGTGAATAACTCGAGGCACATCGTATTTTTTGCTGGTAAATTATTAAACACAGTGAGTTGATGCTAATCGAACGCCTACTGCTCTGGTGATTTCTGTCAATGTTGTCAGTGTTGGATTACCATTTTCAGATAATGCTCGATAAATATGTTGTCGAGATAATCCTGATTTTTTCGCAATCACGCCCACTCCACCATGAGCCTCAATAATTTGCCGTAATGCAATTAAAAATGCACCTATTCCCCCAGGCTCATAAATACCTTCTAACGCCGTTTGCAAATACACCTCAGCATAATCAGGATCTTCTCGTAGTTCATTTATCATCTCTAAATCATGGTCAAGATATGCAGGAACAGTTTTTCTTTTTACTATATCTATTTTATATGGCATTTGCTTTCCTTATTGCCAAAGTCCTAATTGTTGCTTATAAATCACACTAAAAATGTAACTTATAACAGACAAAAATCAAAGAGGAAATATTTTTCGTACACACATCATAAAAAATGCCCCGAGTTATCTTAGTGAATAACTCGGGGCACAAATAATAATTATGATTAATTAATCAATAATTAACGATAGACAATACCGCCATCTGTTAAGATAGCTTGACCCGTTATATAGTCGGAATCATCACTTGCCAAGAAGGAAACTAACGCAGCTACGTCATCAGGAGTTTGAGCACGACCTAGAGCAATACCGTCCACATATTTTTTATAGGTCTCACCTTTTGGTGCTCCAGTAATTTCAGCGAAACGCTCGTCAATCTCAACCCACATATCGGTGCCGACAATGCCCGGGCAATAAGCATTAACAGTGATGCCTGCGCTTGCATACTCTTTAGCTGCCGCTTGTGTTAATGCACGTACTGCAAATTTAGTGGCAGAATAAACCCCTAACATGGCAAAACCATCGTGCCCAGCAATAGAAGATGCATTAATAATCTTCCCTTTATGGCCTAATGCTTTAAATTTCTCAGAAGCGGCCTGAATACCCCACATCACACCATTAACGTTAATTTTGAAGATCCGATCCATATCTTCCGGGGTCACATCTGCAAGAGGTTTCACCTGTGCAATACCTGCGTTATTGATCATAACATCAAAACCGCCTAAGGTTTTTTCAGCATGTTCAACAGCCGCAAAGACTTCATCACGGTTGCTAATATCTGCAGCAAAGGTCGTTACTTTACGCCCTAAAGCTTCAATTTCTTTTGCTACATCGGATAATTTATCTGCTTTTAAGTCAACCAGAGCAATATCGGCACCCTCTTTAGCAAGACGTAATGCGATACCACGACCAATTCCCTGAGCAGCACCTGTAACTAAAATTACTTTACCATTCAAAGCCATTGTCTTTCTCCTGAATATTTACAGATGAAAAAGCTCTTCCAAAAAAGAACTTTATTAATAATTTAACAGTAGCAATTAAAGTGCGATGTGACAAAGAAATGATCATTCACTAATAAACATAATAAGTAGAATAGAATATAGTGAAAATAATTATCATTTAGAATAACAAGTTACCAAAAGGCCATCATCTGTTGCAAAAGAGCAGATGATCTTTTTTACTCATTAACTTTATAGTTAGCAAAAAATGCTTAACTCATTCATTTAATGGATAAAAATAAGGCAATATCTAAATAGATATTGCCTTGACATTATTTATGACAAAAAAAAGTAATTATTTTTTAGCCGCTTGCAGATATAGCATATCAAGTGCAATGGTTGCTCCGGCAAGGGCAGTAATATCTGATTGATCATACGCTGGCGATACTTCAACTAAATCCATGCCTACAATATTTAACGGCTGTAGAGCACGCAGCATTTTCAGCGCCTTATCCGTGGTTAATCCACCCACAACCGGTGTTCCTGTACCCGGTGCAAATGCGGGATCAAGGCAATCAATATCAAAAGTCAAATAAACAGGAAGTGAACCCACAATCTCTTTAATTTGCGCGACTAAATCATCAACGCCACGATCATTAACTTGTGCAGCATCCAAGACAGTAAAGCCGTTATTAGTGTCATGCTCGGTACGAATACCAATTTGCACTGAATGCTGTGGATCAATCAAACCTTCATTAGGAGCATGATAGAACATCGTACCGTGATCAAACTTACTGCCATTAGCATAAGTATCGGTATGAGCATCAAAATGCACCAAAGCCATTTTGCCAAAGTGTTTAGCGTGAGCACGTAATAGCGGTAATGTCACAAAGTGATCACCACCAAAGGTTAAACATCTTTTACCTGCTGCTAGCAATTTTTCCGTATGAGCTTGTAGCTTATCACTCATATCTTGCGCATCACCGAAGTTAAATACTAAATCACCACAATCAACAACTTTGAGGCGTTCACGCATATCGAAGTGCCAAGGCCAGCGATGTCCTTCCCACGCTAAGTTAGTCGAAATCTGGCGAATAGCGCCGGGTCCATGGCGAGTACCTGCACGACCTGAAGTTGCCATATCAAAAGGCACCCCAGTGATCACCCAATCAGCATCACTGCTATAAGGTTGAAAATTCAGTGGAAAACGTAAAAAACCAAATGCATTTGAGATCAAAGAATTATCAGTCTCATTACCTAACGTACAATTTTTCATGCCATTACCTCTGTTACTTATTTTAACAAGCAACATATAAATCAATATGATAGATAAAGAGTGATGTATCAACACCACTCTGCATTAGGAAGTAAGCATTACTCCTCTTCTTCCAGATAGGTATAACCGTATAAGCCACTTTCAAATTCAGTTAGGAACTGCTCTTGGAGTGCTTTATCTAACTGTGCATTTTTCACTTGAGTACGGAAGCGCTCCAACAATACCGCTGGATTAAGTTTTACATATTGAAGCATATCCGCAACGGTATCACCCTCTTCACTCAACTGATAAGTAAGATTGCCTTTCTCATCAAGATAAACATCAACAGCAGCTGTATCACCAAATAAGTTATGCATATTACCAAGGATTTCCTGATACGCGCCCACCATAAAAAAGCCAATCATTGGTGGATATTCAGGATCATAAGCTGGCATTGGCATCGTGGTTTCGACCCCATCACCATCGACATAATGATCGATAATACCATCTGAATCACAAGTGATATCTAGCAATACAGCACGGCGATCGAGCGGTTTATCTAAACCTTCAATTGGCAATACAGGGAATAATTGATCAATTCCCCAAGCATCAGGCAATGACTGGAACAGTGAAAAGTTGACATAGAACTTATCTGACATACGCTCTTGCAGTTCATCAATAATCGGGCGATGGGCTCGATTACTTGGATCTAAATCATATTGAATATGACGACAGATATTCAGATATAACTCTTCCGCCCATGCACGCTCTGTCAGACTTAACATACCGTGTACATATTGAGTATGGACATCATGTAAATCTAATTGGCTATCATGCAGCCATTCACGCAATGAACGGCTATTCCCTTTGGTTTGCATCTCTTCCCATGTTTCCCAAAGGCTTGCGATAGGTCTTGGTGCATCTTCGTCCGGCGGCGTGATTGCAGTAAATTCGTTACGTTCAACACCAATAACATTGGAAATAAGCACCGTATGATGCGCAGTTAATGCTCGACCTGATTCTGTAATAACGGTTGGATGAGGTAATTCATTTTCATCACAAGCATCACCAATCGCCCAAATCACGTTATTAGCGTATTCATTAAGGCCATAGTTAACAGAGCAATCAGATTGTGAGCGCGTACCTTCATAATCAACGCCCAAGCCACCACCAACATCAAAATACTGAATATTGACCCCTAATTTATGTAACTCAACATAAAAACGGGCTGATTCACGCACACCTGTCGCAATATCACGGATATTAGCCATCTGTGATCCAAGGTGAAAATGCAATAACTGCAAACTATCTAAACGACCAGCTTGGCGTAGCGTATCAATCAGTTGTAGTACTTGTGTTGCAGCTAGGCCGAATTTAGATTTTTCACCCCCACTGGCTTGCCATTTACCTGAGCCTTGAGAAGCAAGGCGAGCACGAACCCCTAAGCGGGGGATCACTTCTAAACGTTCGGCTTCTTCAAGTACCATTTTTATCTCAGACATTTTTTCAATGACCAAGAACACTTTATGACCGAGCTTTTCCCCTGTAAGGGCTAAACGAATATATTCGCGATCTTTGTAACCATTACAAACAATCACCGAACTGGTCATATTGGCATGAGCAAGCACTGCCATTAATTCAGCTTTAGAGCCAGCTTCTAATCCTAATGGCTCTCCAGCATTAATCAGCGATTCAATCACACGACGCTGTTGATTGACTTTAATTGGATAAACTAAAAAGTAATCCCCTTTGTAGCCATAAGACTCACGTGCACGATGAAAAGCGGCATTAATTGAGCGCAAACGGTGCTGTAAAATTTGTGGAAAACAAAACAGCGCAGGAAGGCGTAAATGTGAATGCTCTTCTTGTACTTGCTTAACTAATTCTGTTAAATCCAGCGTTGCTTCAGGCACATCAGGATTTGGGCAAACACTAATATTGCCGCGATTATTCGCGCAGTAGTATCCTCCCCCCCAATATGTGATGTTATAAGTCTGTTGCATCTTACGAGCGATGTTATCATTCATGACATTCTCCTTAGGGAGTATGAGTTTATACCTTGCCTGTCACTATAGTAGTCAATAATTTCATGGCTAGCTGAAATGACCGATAAATAACAGTTAGAAGTAATGACTCACTATATATTTTTGTATGATTATCCAGCCTAACGCAGGATATAGTAGTAGAAAGCGATGAAGTTAACCGACTAATAGTTAACACAATCACCTATTGGCAAGTAACAGACAACTTCGCTCTAAAGAAAAAGAGCTCAAAGAGGAAATCACTCTAGACATACTACGGGTATAGTATTGGCGAGTACTGTTTTGGTTTTTGAAAAGAATAACCAGTAGACAATGGATCATTACCCATTCACTCCACACATGGCTTAACCTTATAAGCCATTTCCCTAACAGAGAAACAGGATCAGCAATCCTGCGGTTTACACTGTGATTCAGTTTTCACAGTAACGGCGAGGTTATACCTGTAGTTGAATCAAAATGCAAAAACAAAATAGATAAATCGCTTTTTTTTATTATTTTTCTTTTTGCTCACTTGAAAAATTGTGTCACACAAAAAATGATATCAACTATTGGATGCGAGTTTATCCCTATATTTGATTAAAAAAAGCTGGAATTAAAGAGAAAACAGTCCTAAAATGGACGTCTAGATGTTAAAACATCCATCCTTAGACCATCTGTATTAAGGTAACGAGATATAATGACTACACACCTTTTTACTTCTGAATCAGTATCAGAAGGTCATCCAGACAAAATTGCGGATCAAATTTCTGATGCCGTATTGGATGCAATTTTAGAACAAGATCCAAAAGCACGTGTTGCCTGTGAAACTTACGTTAAAACAGGCATGGTGATGGTAGGCGGAGAAATTACCACCAAAGCTTGGGTTGATATCGAAGAGATCACGCGTAAAACAGTACGTGAAATCGGTTATACCAGTTCAGATATGGGCTTTGATGCTAATTCCTGCGCCGTTATCAGTGCGATTGGTAAACAATCCCCAGATATCAACCAAGGTGTTGACCGCGCAGATCCCCTTGAACAAGGTGCCGGTGACCAAGGCTTAATGTTTGGTTATGCCACTAATGAAACCGACGTTCTGATGCCAGCGCCTATTACTTATGCTCACCGCTTAGTCCAGCGCCAAGCTCAAGTACGTAAAAATGGCACACTACCATGGTTACGTCCAGATGCTAAAAGTCAGATCACTTTCCAATACGACAATAACAACATTGTTGGTATTGATGCCGTGGTTTTATCAACTCAGCATGCTGAAGATATTTCACAAAAAGACTTACATGAAGCGGTAATGGAAGAGATCATTAAACCTATTCTGCCAACAGAATGGTTAAATGAACAAACCAAATATTTCATTAACCCAACAGGTCGTTTTGTTATCGGTGGCCCAATGGGCGACTGTGGATTAACAGGTCGTAAGATCATTGTTGATACTTATGGTGGTATGGCACGCCACGGCGGTGGGGCATTCTCTGGTAAAGATCCTTCCAAAGTTGACCGTTCTGCGGCTTATGCTGCACGTTATGTTGCAAAAAATATTGTTGCTGCGGGCTTAGCAGATCGCTGTGAAATTCAAGTGTCTTACGCTATTGGTGTTGCAGAGCCAACATCTATTATGGTCGAAACATTTGGTACTGAAAAAATCCCTACCTCACAACTGATCTTATTAGTACGTGAGTTCTTTGATTTACGCCCTTATGGCTTAATTCAAATGCTGGATTTACTGCATCCGATCTACCAAAAAACAGCAGCATACGGTCATTTTGGTCGTGCTGAATTCCCTTGGGAAGCAACAGATAAAGCTGAGATTTTACGTGAAGCTGCGGGTTTAAAATAAATTTCCCTTGTTTCATAGCAAACTCATTAAACCACATCTTTTAGGTGTGGTTTTTTTATTCCTGAAATTTATCTGTTTGTTAACCATAAAAAAACCCCGCAATATTAACGGGGAACTCAAAGTCAGTAAGAGAACAGGGAGTGATGATGAAATAAACAAATCAATCAGGGTAGTCTATCCACTCTCCTTCATTCAATTTGATATAAGATTTCCCTTGATAATCAACCACAATGGTATTTTGATTTTCTGATACCGTCGCGGTTTGTGGTAATTCACGGGTTAAAGCATTCCAATCAATGGTGGGTTGATTAAAGATATCGCCATTCACATTACGGAGAATAAAATCGGATAACGCTAAATAACTGCTTGGTTTATCGATCATCATAGGCGTATGAGGTAAACGTTGATTTTTAAGTCCAGTAAAACGAATACCGACAGGAACCGTAGTAATACTTCGGCTTGGAATATCTCGCAAACCAGACATCTGAGTTATATCACCTTGTAATGCGGCTCCATGTTCAGGAACAATTACCACCATCACTTTTCTGCCACGTTTATCAAGGGTATTAATAAAAGCATTTAAGTTATCAAGTAGTGCTGAGGCTCTTTTGCCATAATCAGCCGTTGTATTTTCGCCAACGAACCTATTACCATCATGAAGTGACACTAAATTGACAAAGGTCACCGTCCGTTTTTCATCTGATTTTTCTCGTGCTTTTAACCAACGCTCTAAAGTCTCTTTATCGTTATAGATTTTAGAGCCATCAAAAGCGGTAATTTGATGAGAGAGCCCGCGTTGATCTTGCAACGGCACATTAAGATTACCTAACTCCCTAATTTCTTGAAGATAATGACCAAACTCGCCATTATGATCGAGCACCAATTTCTTCTCAAAACCTAAAGCAGCCAGATTATCCATCAATAAGCATTGCATATCGGCAGGATCATACAAATCAGCGTGTTGTGTTTGGCCACAACTGGCTCTTAATAAACGTAATGAAGCGGGACCACTATAAGAAGCAACACTATTAAAGCGATTAAATAACACATCAAAGTTACCCCAAATAGGATGTTGCTGTAATCCGACGGCTGCCGCATCAGCGGTAGAGAGTGAACAAATATTAATAATTAAAATATCAAAGGGTTGTGCATAAGAAGAGAGCTGAGCGGGAGCCGGTGTGCTGCGTTTATTTTCGTAACGATAAAACTGAGCAAGCCATTCATCTAACACTTTGTTATTAGCAGGCTGTTTTTGTGGCGGATAAGGTGAACTCAGTACGTTATTATTTGGCGCTCTAGTCTGAGCTGTCGATAATATTTCTGTATTTTGCGGCTGTGGCTGATCGATAGATGTGTTGGTTTGCTGAGTAAAGCTATTGGCAGAAACAGCAGAAGCCATAGCACCTGAAAAATGGGTAAAACCACTAATATTAAGCCACACTACACCCGCGATAATAAACACCGACACTCTTACCCACTGTTCAATAAAGAGATACCCTACCAGTAAAATAAATGCCACCCCGATCATCTTTAAGTTAATAAAATTAACAACTAATTCAATGAGGTAAGAGAATGAAAAATTTTTTAACTGCCCTCCTTGTTCTAATACCGTTGAAAAACTAGGTAGCCAAGTGTCGTGGTAGAAAAGCATAATCCCTATAGGGATCGCTATCCAATTACGTAATTTATGCCAAAATGTTTTCGGTAGTGGAAATAATAAAAATGCTAGAAAGAGTAAATTGCTAAATGCATCAAATTTTAAATAACCATACCAAAGCAAAACAAACTTTAGCAAAAAATAAAAATTCCAGGCGCCCAACCCATGCCAGTAATGTAAAAAACTGAACCGAGTTGTTTTAGTCTTGTTCATTTTAATTACCTACTTATTCGTATCTATATAATATCCGACATTGATATGAATATTCATATTTGCCTTTTTATACTTCTTATTTTTATAAATAACTATAAAGTTAACTCTTAATAGAATATTCCCCCATTAATTAGTAAAACTACTTATATGTAAAAGAAAAAGTACATAAAATAAATTACTGACAAATAAATATAAGCAATCAACTTAAAAATAATTAAGTTGATTAATAAACAAAACGCCACTTTATATTTATATAATAGACATAAATTTTATAGTTGTGTTGTTATTTTAAAAAATAAATAGCAACACAGAGTTATCTTATTTTCTTATATCCAAAACCAAACAAAATAATCACAAATAGATCGATTAAATTAACATAAGCATTACAAAACAAACACCACAAGAACATAAAGCTAAAAAATAAAATGAAAACAATAATAAACAGATGATTTAACTAATTTAATGGTATTCTACTTGATAAAAATCAAATCTTTTTTGATCATCTAAAAAAGACTATCTTAGAATTTGTTATAAATAGGTAATTTACAATTATCTTATATTTCGTTTTTTTGACTAACAATGGTTTAGTTATTATTTAAATGAATTTATTGAGAATATTATCATTGTCAAAGAGGGTTATTATTTATTCCCAATGAAATTTAAATTCGTATATTTAATTTATGTATTTATACGTAATTGAAATAACTATTTTTAAGGCATATCCTTAAATAAAGAATATTAATATTTTATTTAACACTTACCCCTTTTCTGACTAAGAAAAATAAAATTACAGGTTAAGAATTTATTTTTATATGAGGGTTAAAAAATGGAAAATAAAAAAATTATTCGCTCGGAGATAAAAAGAGAAAAAGAGAGTACAAACCAAGATATAAATAAATTAAAGAAATTATTTTCAATAAACAACTATCACTATAGAGATATTAATAACGAAGAAAATCAACATAGCCTTATTTATCGTTGGCCATTACTCAACACATTTAATTCAATAACTAAATGAGAAAAACTATGCCACTAATTGTATTAAAAGGGCTCAGAGGTGGAGTAGGAACCACCTCAATAACCATTGCACTGGCTCGCCAATTTCATCACCATAAATACAATGTCATTGTTATCGATAACTGTGTGAATAATATCTTACATTTCTATTTTCCAGAAAAATCACAAGTCACCACATTAGGACAAGCACTACTCGCGCATACCCCAATAGAACAAGCGATTTGTGATTATCAAAACGGTTATCAAATTTTACCTTTTGGAGTCGTTAATTCAGAAGATAAATTGCATTTGCAAGCATCTGCCACTGCCAATCAACATCTGCAGCATTTTTTTACCGCTTTTACTCAACAATACCCAGACACTTTAATTTTTCTCGATTTACAACCAGAGCACGATACCCTTTTTAAATCATGGGTTGCGAAAGCCAATATCGTATTAACCGTTACCACAGCTGAAAGTAACTGTCATATTCGGCTTAACCAACATACCTTTGCTGCCAATGAGTATATTCTGGTGAATCAATTTTGTGCCACTAGCCAAATTCATCAAGATTTTTATCAATTTTGGCAAACCAGTCAGTTTCCTTTCTGCCCAATAAAACTTCATCGCGATGAAGCATTATTAGAAGCCTGTGCTTCACGCTTACCTTTATATGATTACCGCGCTAATTGCATGTTAGTTGAAGAAATTAATCAACTTCTACAATGGTGTTTGCCTTTATTGTTAAGCAAAAAAGGATAGCCACAATGTCAACCATCGATTATCCAGAGAAAAAAGCGTCCCGCTCGATAAGGCAACAGGCTACTATGCAGTCGCATATCTTAACCCGTTATTACAAATTTTATCGTCATAATGGGGCTTCATTCAGTGCGGCTATCGTGAATGAGCTTTTCTGGGTATTAATGTGGCTCTTTTTGCGTATGGAATCCCCTTTTTGGCAGAAAATAGCACAAAAACAACAACAACTATTTCCTCATATTAATCCGCGTCGCCCTAAATTATGCGATCCGATCCGATACTTATTACAAAGTATTTGGCTTATTTGCCATTATTTGATGCTCACCTTGGTGAAAAAACCGATTCAATTTATTGTCTATATTAGACAGTATTATCAAAATCTCTTTGCTCGCTTATCTCCTGTTGCGCGAGATATGATCCATCATAAGAAAACAAACACGCCACTATGGCAATACGCTCTATTATCGATCATTGCTGTTTTTGCCATTTTTATTATCTTATTAAGTATTACTCAACCTTTTGATTTAAAACTACAATTTGTTTTTGTTCTCGTGATTTGGCTGATAGCTTTAGCTATCCGCGATATCCCTGGCCGACTGTCTTCTATTACCATTATTATTTTATCGCTGACTATTGCTTGCCGATATATTTGGTGGCGCTATCAATACACACTCTACTGGGTGGATAATCTGAGCCTTTTCTTTGGGATCTTACTATTACTGGCTGAAACCTATGCATGGATTGTGTTATTTCTTAGTTTTATGCAATGTATTTGGCCACTCCATCGACAACCTATTTCAATGCCTCAAGATACAACACAATGGCCTACTGTCGATATTTTTATTCCCACATATAACGAAGCGCTACAAGTTGTAAAACCAACACTTTATGCCTGTTTAAACATTGATTGGCCTAAAGATAAATTAACTATCTATTTATTAGATGATGGCTCTCGCCCTGAGTTTGCGGCTTTTGCTAAAGAAATTGGTATTCGGTATATCACTCGCGAAAAACATGATTTTGCTAAAGCCGGTAATATCAACCATGCATTGAGCAAAGCCTGCGGAGAATATGTAGCTATTTTTGACTGTGACCATATTCCGACGCGCTCATTCTTACAATTTACTATGGGCTGGTTTCTAAAAGACGAAAAAATGGCATTGGTACAAACACCACACCATTTTTTCTCTCCTGATCCCTTTGAACGTAATTTAGGCAATTTCCGCGAAACACCGAATGAAGGCACGCTTTTTTATGGATTAGTGCAAGATGGTAATGATACTTGGAATGCGGCTTTTTTCTGTGGCTCCTGTGCTGTATTACGTCGTTGTGCTTTGGATGAAATTGGCGGGCTGGCAGTTGAAACTGTAACCGAAGACGCACATACCTCATTACGCTTACATCGCCATGGTTGGACTTCCGCTTATATTCGTATCCCTCTTGCCGCAGGATTAGCAACAGGATCACTTTCAGCACATATTGGCCAACGCATACGTTGGGCAAAAGGAATGATACAAATATTTCGTTTAGATAACCCGCTCTTTGGCAAAGGGCTGACACTGCCACAGCGCTTTTGTTACCTCAATGCCATGTTGCACTTTTTATCAGGCATACCAAGGATGATCTTCTTATTAGCACCACTAACGTTCCTTATCTTTCATGCCTATATTATTTACGCTCCCGCCATCGCTATCGCTTTGTATGTCGTGCCTTATTTATTACACATTTGGTTAGCCGCGACCAAATTACAAGGTCCTTATCGCCACTCATTTTGGGGAGAGATTTATGAAACGATTTTAGCTTGGTACACCACTCGCCCCGTATTAAGCACCCTATTCTCACCTTATAAAGGTAAATTTAATGTCACAGAGAAAGGGGCAATTATGAAGAAAAGTTTTGTCGATTGGCAAATTAATCGCCCCTATATTCTGTTTCTTAATCTTAATTTGTTAGGAATTCTATTTGCTTTCTGGCGTATCGCAACAGGCGATCCCGATGAAAGGTTAGCCGTACTCATGTGCTTAGTTTGGGTATGCTATAACTTAGTATTACTAGGTGTTGCCATTGCTGTTTCTGTAGAAGCAAAGCAAGAGCGCCAGTTCCCACGGGTACGTCTAAAAGTGCCCGCAATACTATTACTCCAAGACGGTTCGCTTTATTCTTGTCAGCTCAATGACTTCTCTGATAATGGCTGTGCCATTGTATTACCAGATAATTTTACAGTTCCCTTATCTTGTCACCAAGAGATCACCGTTATTCTCAAACAAAATCAACGTGAATATGCTTTTGAAGCACGTATTTTACGGATTGATAATCGCATTATTGGCTTACAACTGCTTAATATGGATACACAAAAATCCATTGATTTTACCGCCTGTACTTTTGAACGAGCCGACACTTGGGCTAATTGGCAACACGCTCTCCCTGCCGATAATCCACTGAATAGTTTAAGAAATATCATTTATATCAGTATGCGGGGCTATAACACCTTACTTAAACGTGCCCCGTATCTTGTTTACCTCTTATTTCGTTTATTAGGGCAGTGTTTATTGTGGCTATTATCGCTACTTCCACGACGTGTCAATGTTTCACAAATATTTCATTAATCTTAACGGTAAAACTCAGCTTTTTGGGAATTTATTAATGAACAATAAGATCTATGGGTAATAATAATGAAAAAATATTTTCTACTATTCGCCTTACTTATGCTTTCCGGTTTAGCTTATAGTGATGACGAAAAAGAAGTGCCAGCGGTTATAACGGAACAACCTTTCATAACGGTTGAAGAAGAGAAAATCACTTTAACATCACCGGATCAGATAATCCCATCTCGCCAAGAAACACGACTATTTTCAACAACAGCACCTACTTATGGTGCTCTAAAATTACAAGGCTCTAGCCCTGATGGTTATCTAGAATTTGGTGTTCGTAGTGATGAATATGTTTCACAGGCAATATTAGATCTAGAGTTTACCCCCTCACCTTCATTACTGCCTATAGAATCACATCTCAATATCTATTTAAATGATGAAATCATGGGCGTGATCCCCCTGAAAAAAGAAGATCTCGGCCATAAAAACCACATTACATTACCGCTCGATCCACGGTTTATTCAAGATTTTAATCATTTAAAATTTACTTTTATCGGCCATTACCGAGAAATTTGTGAAAACCAAGCCAATACCACCTTATGGCTTGATATCAGCAAAAATAGCCAACTGCATCTCACCTATCAATCATTGAAATTGAGTAACGAATTAGCCAATTTCCCCGAGCCTTTCTTTGATAGTCGCGATTTTGGTACTTTTACCTTACCTATGGTGTTTAGCCAATCCCCTAATCTTACCCAACAAAAAGCGGCGGGAATACTCGCTTCTTGGTTTGGTACACAAGTCGATTGGCGCCAGCAACACTACCCTGTGTATTACAATCAGTTGCCCAATCAACACAGCATTGTATTTGCCACTAATAAACAGCGCCCCGACTTTCTTAATACACATGCCAATGTCAATGCTCCCACCATTGAATTAGTCTCACACCCAACGGATCCTTATGTAAAACTGCTGTTAGTAATGGGTCGCGATGACAATGACTTAATTACCGCCGTCAATGGTATTGCCCGGGGACAAGTTATTTTTAGAGGGGATACCGTCACCATTAATGATGTCAATCTATTGGCACCACGTGAGCCTTATGATGCACCTAAGTGGGTACAATTAAATAAACCAATCTACTTTAATACCTTGCAAGATTATCAAGGTCAGTTGCAATCTCGTGGACTAGAGCCTGCTCCCATCACACTCAATATGACCTTACCTCCTGATTTATTTATGTTTAATAATACAGGGCTACAGATGCAATTGCGTTATCGTTATACCGCTCCGGCATTTCAAGATGATTCTCGTATGTCGATTTCAGTCAACGATCACTTTATCAAAGCCTACCCTTTAGAGAGAGATAAAAAAGAGAACTTTATTGTGGCTTATCTACCGTTAATTCAAGGTTGGATCGAAAACAAAAATCTCCTCAATATCCCCGCGGTAAAATTAGGTGAACGTAATCAGATCCGTTTCTCTTTTGACTATACAAATCCGATCCCCGGAGGCTCCGTTGATCAATGTATTACTTATCACCCAGTCCCTAACACGGTAGCATTAGATGAATTATCAAGCTTTAATTTTACTGGTAACTATCGCCACTATATTGCTCTACCTGATTTGCGTGTTTATAGTCATGCTGGGTTCCCATTTAGCCGTTATGCCGATTTGTCAGAAACTCTTATTTATGTCAACCAATCCCCTTCACCTGAGCAATTAACAACGTTATTGATATCATTAGGTAATATTGGTGCACAAACTGGCTATCCCGCGTTAAATGTCTCTTTAACTGCATCATTAGAGGAATTATCAAAACAAGAAGCTGATTTATTATTAATCGGGACAATTCCTCCAGCACTCAATAATGATAAACAGATGAATGTCTTGATTGATAAAGCACGTAGCGAAATTACACTGCCATCACGTGAAATCACCATTTTTAGTCATACCAATTATCAAGATCTAGATAAGCGCCCAGATAGCAGAACATCTTTAACATCAACCGGATCACTCGGCACTATTATTGGTTTTCAATCTCCGTTCTTTTCACAGCGTAGTGTAGTGGCGCTATTAGCCGATAGTCCCCAAGGTTATCGATTATTAAATGAAGCGATAAGTGATAGTGGTAAACGTGATGCAATGCATGGCTCTGTAGTATTAGTCAGAGAGTCTGGTGTCCATAGTTTACGTGTTGGTGATACCTATTTCGTCGGCTATTTACCTTGGTGGGAAGAGGTTTGGTATGTTTTTGCTTCACACCCTATTTGGCTGGGGTTAGCTGCCATTGTCGGTATTGTGCTTATTTCTCTTCTTATTTGGCGAGCAATGAAAATAAGAAGCCAACGTCGTCTTGCGGATAAGGAGTAAGTTATGATGTGGCGCATTTGTTATCAATATCGCCAATATCTCCTTGCTCTTAGTTTGCTGGCAGGCATATTGCCTGTCACGCAAGCCGCAGATGATCCGACTGAAACTTTTTTATATGAGCAAGTTAGACTAGGCAACTCGAAAAGTAACGATGTTTTAGTTTCTCAATCACTGTATCGTTTATCACTTATAAAACCGAACGATCCTAGTGTGTTGTTAATGCGTATCCAATTTGCTGTAAAACAAAAAGAAACAGCAAAAGCACAACAACTGGTTGAGCAATTACGTATGCATGGCGAAAATACTGAACAATATCAACGTGCGATTAAGCTACTATCATTAACCCATGAAGATAACCGCCAAATCCTACAAAAAGCCTACCTTTATCAGACTGCGGGGCGTTATGATGAAGCCTTGCAATTATATGATGATATTTACCAAGGCACGCCCCCCGATGAAGGGTTAGCCCTTGAGTATCTCAATGTATTAATTGCTTCAAGCCATGCCAACAAAATGGCACGTATTAAGCAGATTTATCACACTTATCCCAATAACCAACAGATAGCTAATATCTATCAGCAATATCATCTTACCCCAGCATTATCTACCGCATCGGCGGGCTCTGTCTCCTATAACACACTATCTATTCGCGCATTAAAACAGCAATTACGCCAGCAGCCTGATAATGCAGACATAATAGGAACATTAGGCGTGCGCTATTCGCGCGCAAATCAACGGGCACCCGCGATTTATTATCTTTCTCAAGCACTCACATTGTCCCCCAAACACGATGATAGTGATTTGTGGCGTACGCTGTTGCAATCAAATCAATATTGGCATTTACTTGCCAAGGCTGATGAAGCGTTATTAAATCAAGAGTACTCTGCCGCTAAGCACTATTTTACCCAAGTACGTCAACTCAGCCCCTATAAAAGTGAAGCTTATATTGGTTTAGGGGATATCGAGTTGGCGCAACATCAATTAGAACAAGCTGAACGTTATTATCAACAAGCGCTACAATATCAGCCTAATGATGCGGCGACTTTGCATAGTCTGACCAAGCTCTATCGTCAACAATCTCATCAAAAAGCCGCCCAATTTATGGCTAACTTGACATCACAGCAATACAAAAATTTAGCCCAAGACTATGGGTATATCATTTCAGGTATACAACAAGACTTAGCTGCTGATGATGAACAGCAACAACACTATCTCAGTGCGATTGAGAAACGTAAGGCTATCGCTAAAGCGTATCCCGATGAAGTCTGGAATATTTATCGTCTGGCGGATGATTTACTTATCACTCAACAACCCCAACTTGCTGAGGATTACTTTAATCAACTTAATCAACGACGACCTAATGATCCCTCTCGACGATATGCCTATGCGTTATATCTCAATAAAACAGGGCGAGCACAACAAGCACTTAACACCTTAAAGACGATCCCTTTATCGCAGCGCAGTGAAAGTATGAACGCCTTAGATAGCCAATTACGTTTTGGTCAAATTATGGCGCATGCACAATCACTAAGAGAACATAACCAACAACAGCAAGCTGTCGAATATCTTTTCACCCATATTCCTCCTGAGCAAAAAATAGAAAGCTATCTGTTGTTAGCGCAATGGGCCGAAGAAGATGACCAACTCAATCAAGCATTAAATTATTATCATACAGTATTAAATTTAGCGCCTAATAATGAAACAGCACTATTAGGTGCAACAGAGATATCTTTAGCGCAACATCAAATAGATCAAGCTCGTTATTACTTAGCTCAGATAGAACAATTATCTCCTGAAAAATTTAACCACTATTCACTAAGACGTTTAGCAAACGCTGAAAAAACGGCGGGAAATATTGATAAAGCCAAACACTATTTTATCTATTTAGCTCGCCAAGTTGACAAGGAGCCAGATAGTGCTGATGGATTAATTTTACGTGATATTGGTCGTTTTTATCGTGATAGCCAACAAGTTCAATCCGCTCATCACTATTATCAACAAGCGATGCTAAAAGAGGGTATCACGCATACATTGCCAACAAACAATATTGAATACACCACACTTATGCGTAACAACCCAAATGATAATTGGCTATCACGTAGTGTACGTGATGATGCGAGTACCCTTTATCGTCAACAAGAGTGGCGTTTTACCCTAGAGCATGATTATTGGGGAGCAAATGGCAGTGAGGGATACTCTAAATTACGCGCTCATACCACCATGTTACAACTGGATCATCCTATTTATCATGGCCGTTTCTTTTGGCGTACTGATTTTGTGCACTTAAATAGTGGCACATTAGGTACAGCGCCATACGATGCTAAATTTGGTAGTTGTTATCGCACAGGTTGTTTCCCTCTAAAGCAAAAAGCCTTTGGTGTTAGTCCTGCTATCGGTTGGGAAAATGAGCAATGGCAATGGGATTTAGGTACCACGCCACTCGGTTTTAATGTGACTGATTGGGTAGGTAAAATTGCTTATAACGATAGTTTTTATCATCTCGGTTGGAGTGTAGATCTTCACCGTCGCCCGGTAAATAGCTCATTACTTGCCTTTGCAGGCCAACGTGATAGTTGGACCAATCAAGTTTGGGGGGGCGTTAGAAAAACGGGGCTTCGTTTAAGTGGCAGTTATGATCTGGGAGGCAAGGATGGGTATTGGGGAGAAATATCGATTGATAGATTAACAGGAAAAAATGTTAAAAATAACAGCAGTGTGAAAGCCATGGGCGGTTATTACTATAAGTTAATCAATGAAAATGATCGCCGCATTTCTGTTGGCTTAAATAGCATGCTTTGGCATTACAATAGAGATCTTAGTGGCTACACCTTGGGGCAAGGGGGTTATTATAGCCCACAACAATATCTCTCATTCTCACTGCCCGTTAATTACCGTCAACGTACTGAAAATTGGTCATGGGAAGTATCTGGCTCTCTCTCTTGGTCTTATTCAAAAACCGATGATAGCAGACGTTATCCATTACAAAATCTCGTTTCAAGCGATAAATTTAATTCTGATCCCATAAAAGAAATATTTAAGCATGAGAGAAATATCATTGATAAGGGGGATTCGGGTCATGGTTTTGGTTATACAGCAAGAGCATTAATTGAACATCGAATAACACCACATTGGTTTATAGGTGCCGCTATCGATATTCAGCAAGCGAAAAACTATACGCCAAGCCATGCACTAATGTATTTACGCTATTCATTTGATGGATGGAATGGTGATTTAGATCTTCCGCCTAACCCGCTTATTCCTTACGCAGATTTTAAATAATCCCGTAACAAGATTAAACAACAAACAGACAGCTAATGCGGTCCGTTTGTTATTTTTTATCGCGCGTGATTAAAATAGTGATGATTATTGTGGTTTGCGAATTAACCCAATAAATAGCCACCCAACAATCATAGCTGACACAAATAATACACCTTGGGTAAAACCACCACCCGCTAATACCAAACCCGGTCCAGGGCAAATACCCGCAAGCCCCCATCCTAAACCAAATAAGATACTGCCAAAGACGAGAGGCTTATCAATCACAGTTTTAGTTGGAATGGCTAGAGGACAGGCTAATAAACTTTGTTGACGATGACGTGCAATTTGGTAACTAATAGCACTGACGATAAGACCCGCCCCCATAATAAATAACAATGACGGATCCCAATCCCCACGAATATCTAAAAATGCCAAGATCTTTTGTGGGTTGCTCATACCACCGATGATCAATCCCGCACTAAATAATAGGCCACTAACAAAAGCAATTAATTTGGTCATTATCTTAGCCTCCGATGACATGGCGTTGAATATACACAGTCACAAATGCCGTCACCATAAAGACAAGAACTGCAACAATAGAACGACGCGATAATCGTGCTAATCCGCAAATTCCATGCCCACTGGTACAGCCATTCCCCAGACGTGTACCTGCTCCCACCAGTACACCGGCAATGATCAACTGCCAAGGTGAAACGTCAATAATAGGTGTTAACGGTTTATCAAATAGATAAAACAGTGTCGGTGTAATCAACATACCGAGTAAAAATGCCCATCGCCACCCATTACCTTGTTGGTTAGTGGTTAATACCCCTCCTAAAATCCCACTAATACCTGCAATACGACCATTAAACAGTAATAAAATAGCCGCTGCTAAACCTATTAATAGCCCACCCAATGCCGAGCTCCAAGGCGTAAAGTGAACCCAATCTATATTCATAAGTTAACCTGCTATAGGACAATATAGCTGATAAAGTGTATTTAATAGCACCAATACTTTTTCATCAGCAATAGAATAAAAAATACGTTTTCCATCACGACGAGTATTCACAAGCCCTTCATTTCTTAACACAGTAAGTTGTTGAGAAAGCGTAGGCTGGCGGATCCCTAAACTTTCTTCCAATTCACTGACACTTTTTTCGCCCTGACTTAATTGGCACAATAAGAGTAGTCGATCACCATTACCTAGCGTTTTCAGCATACTAGAGGCTTCATTAGCCGCTAATTTCATGGCTTCCAATAAATCAGGTTGAACTCGTTGTGTCATGGTAAACTCCATAATCAATATACTTTTTAATAATATGTTAATTTATATATTGTGCAAGTTTTCTTTTATTGCGTGTTTTAATAAGGCGCTATATGCTCTCTAATATGAAAACAGTAAGAGTCCCTATCGCCTTAGTGCAAAGTGTTATGCGTACACTGCGTGAAAAACTGCAACAGGCCAATAAATATCTTAATACAGATTACCCAGAACCCACTCTACAATATAACCAGAGAGGAACTATTGCAGGCAGTGCCTATTATGCAAATTGGGAGATCCGTCTTAATCCTACATTATTGATTGAAAATAAACAGAATTTTATTGAAGAAGTTATTCCTCATGAATTAGCACATCTGCTAGTTAGTCGCCATTTTGGTCGCGTGGCACCTCATGGCAAGGAGTGGAAATGGATGATGGAAACTGTGTTACAAGTGAGTGCGAAACGGACCCATCATTTTGATATCAGCAATGTAACAGCAAAAACGTTTAGCTATGCTTGTCGCTGCCAAGAAATACACCAGTTAACTCTTCGCCGACACAATAAAGTACAACGAGGAGAAACCCAGTATCGTTGTCGTCATTGTCAGGCGATTTTACAATTAATTAAAGAGTAAAAAAAAGTAAGCTTGGTCTTTAAGACTAAACGTCAGCCGAGGTTCTGAGTGACACTGATCAGGGATGTTAGTATAAACACTGGCAATAAAACTGCGGGAAGTCATTTCAAATTTTGATGAATTCAAATGATCAATTAAGTAAAAGTATATCAGGCAAAAAGATAGAGAAACTTATTGAATTTTATACAAACTATATTCAAATACTTCACAAAATTACAGTGAATTTATCAAGCGTTGCATCATTGCAAGTAAGGAAGTTTATGATGAAAATAGAAAGGCAAATGCAATATCGCATGTAATTCAAGTAAAGCCTGAAGAGCCAAAGAAAAATATTCCTCCTAAAAAAGATCAAGAGTAATTTCTCACTGAGTCATATAGCCAAGATCAAATCATCTAGCCCATCCTTGGGATGGGTGATGGTATATATCCTTTAGCTTTAAATGATGTATACTTTGTATGCGTATCTATTTCAGCGAAGGTAATAAACTATGATTTCTGAGGCTATTATGATGGCAATGCTATCAAATCCAATGGATAAAAAAGATGTGGATTCAGGCTTGGCTAATTTAGCCATGTCGATAGCTACCATTGTTGATAAAAAGGCAAAAGGTGATGTATCACCAGATGAAATTATGGATTTAATTGTTGGTGGTAAGACCGTGCTAACGACCCTTGTTACATCAATCGATGAAATAGTGGCTTTACTTGATGACCCAACAAAAGATGACATAAAAAAATATGCAGGTAATAACCCTGATGAGGTTATGCGTGAATTGGAACGAGTGATTAACCATAGTAATAATGTAATTATGATGATTGAGGCAATGTATAGCATTGCTAAAACTACCAAGGCTTTTCATCCATTTGAAAGCATAGCTGATGGTTACTTCAAAGAAGTTATTCTTAAAATGGCTGCACTAAGAAACCATACACAAGCACTTTATAGACAATTTAATCAGCATATTAACCCGTTACCCGCAATGGAGGTTGAAGATGAATTCGGTGAAGAGGATATAGCATTGTTTAATTCCTCAATAGCTGAATTTAATCAAGATCTGCTTGCAGGTAACTTGCAATGCCGATAGTCACAATCACGCCCAGATAATTAGATCAGTTCTAGCCACACATAGCTCAAGGACGACTTGCTTGAGATCACATAGCGGGTGGTTTTATATTTAAGACGCTGACGCGACTTAAACAGGCTAAAGCCCATAACAAAAAATAAAGCCGATAACTGGTTAGTTTATCGGCTTTATTCAGTATAAATAAGGGAGGATTGATATATTAAGCAAACACACTCATGGTATGAGATGCTATTTCAAAGTAGATAATAAGCCCAGTACCATCAATAAATGTTGCAATAAAAGGTGCAGACACCACCGCAGGATCAACACCAATACGCTTTAATACCATTGGAATAATAGAAGAGACAATAGCACTCCAAACCGTAATTGAAATTAGCGTTAATCCCACCACTATCATCACTTCCATGCCAACCCCTAAGGTCCAAGCACGAATAAATCCTGCTATTCCCATGGTTAAAGCCACCATTATCGAGGTCGTGATCTCTTTTCTTAATACTGACCATACATTACGCAAGCTCACCTCACCTAATGCCATGGCACGTACCAATGTTGAGGTAATTTGTGTACCGCTATTGCCACCAGTACCAATTAATAATGGAATAAAGAAAGCTAAAGAGATAGCAGCTTCAAGTCTGTCTTCAAAAGCATGTAACACCGTACTGGTATAAGCTTCAGCAATAAACAGCATTAATAGCCAGACAACACGTTTACGCCACAAAGTGACCGGACTTGTCTCTAAATAAGGTTGTTCTAATGGCGACGTTGCCCCCTGCATTTGTGCATCTAGCGTATTTTCATCTTCAATTAAATCAGCAATATCTTGAGGTCGTAATACACCAACTAACTTACCAAAATGCATCACAGGTACACTGTCTAAACCACTTTGGCTAATTAACTGATAAACATCATGTCGGCTTTGCTCCGGTGAAACTGAGAAAAATGTTTGGCGCATAATATCCGAAACAAAAAGCCCATTATCAGCAAGTAGTAATGATTTAACCGGCAAAATACCGTTAAGATAATTATCTTTATCTACGACATACAGATAAGTCGGAATTAATTCATCTTTTAAGTCATTAACCAGCTGTGCTTTTACATGTTCAACCGAATCTGCGACAGAAACAGAAATATAATTCTGGCTCATATAAGCACTAACGGTAGCATCATCTTTTAAACGATGATGTTGCTCTTGTATTGAATGATTATTGGGTGTGTTTAAGGATGCGCCTGCCATTAATGCAGCATCCATTTTATGTTGAGGAGTAAATTTCATTTTTTTGGTTCCCTATGACTGTTTGTGTTTAGCAAATCAGTTCTCAATAGGGGCGAAACCAGATGCGAGAATGCAAAAGCTATCTACACGTCTCGGTTTTAGCACTATACAACGTATCCGATGAATACTGGAAGTTACATGGAGATATACCTTCGGTCGATATATCTTGTCCTAATCTTGGGCGTCTCTCGACGTCGTCAGATCAGTAACCTGTGTTTGTATAGGAGCCTCGCCTAACGAGATACTGCACTTTTCTTGCGAATGCGGCGCGCATTATAACCACTCACATTATAATGAAAAGTCTCATCGTAGTTTTGTTTAAGTTCTATTGATAAATCTTAAATCGCTTATTTTTTACATCATTAATTAAATACTCACCTCAAATAGAGATGAATAAAATAGTTTTAAATAAATTGGTTATTAATTGATTATTTTAATGCTAATTTTTGTACTTTTATTTCTTCAGCTTGTGAGAAGATCTCATTGACTGTTTTACCATCTAACGATTGACACATTTTTCGCGTGATCATATCAGCATTTTTATTGCGCCCAGCAATGACTAAATCATTAAAATTAATATCATTTAGCATGGCTAATTCTATTGCTTCATCAAAGCGTTGTTGCTCTTCAAGCGGTAATGAATTGCGCATTTCTACAATCGATATTCGTAATGACTCAACATTAGAGCCATCTAGGGTTTGATTTTTTTCGCAACCAGAAAGTATGACAGTAAATAAACAAATAAATAACAATTTTCTCATATATCCCCCCTTCCCCTATCATAAATTAAATAATAGCAGAATGTGTATCAGTAAACTGCTAATTAAGTAAAATAAATATTTAATTCATTATAGCTTTACGTGTTATATATTATATTGAATAAATAAACTCTCTTTTTAAAAATAATAACAAAAAACCCCGCTAATAAATTAGCGGGGTAAAATAGAAGGATAGATAAAGAATAGATAATAAAATGAATGATTAGGCTAGTTCAACATCACCTGTTAATCGACAACTACAGGCTAAAACATAACCTTGTGCTATCTCATCAGCAGTTAAAGTACTGGTGCTGGTGACCTCATAATCACCTTTCACAATGCGTGTTTTACAGCTACCACACACTCCAGCACGACAAGCAGCCAAAACAGGAACACTGTTTTCTTCCATCGCTGTTAATAATGTCATCCCCACCGGTACGTTAATTTGCTTTAACGGATGACGAATAGTCATAGTAAGTTGTTGTGCTTCATCAACACACATTGGCTCATCACCAAAACGTTCCATAAAAATATTCTCTGCACAAACACCAAGATTTTTGGCAAAACGCGCAGTATCTTCCATATAACTATTAGGCCCACAACACATAACAGTACGACTGGCAATATCCGGCACTAAAGCGGCTAGTTTTTCTTGTGAAATACGTCCACTAAAAATTCCCTTATCATCCGGTAATTTAGGCATCATAATAAAATTGAGATTATAGGGATAAGCATTAGCCAACTCTAACCACTCTTTTTCAAAAATAAATTGGCTCTGTTCGCGAATATTAAAAATGACCGTGATATCCGCTTTAGGTTGATTATTTAACAACCAACGCGTCATCGACATAATGGGAGTCACACCGCACCCCGCAGCGAGCATTAAATAACGCGTTCCTTCTCTATCTGCACAGGTGAACTCCCCTTGTGCGTCTGATAACCAGAGATAATCACCCGGCTTAACTTGAGATGTTAACCACGTTGACCCCACCCCATTGTCGATACGACGAACCGTTAAAGAGACAAAAGGACTTAATCCCGGAGAAGACGAGAGCGTATAAGCTCGCATCGTTTCATCGCTATTATTAATACTGACTAGTGCAAATTGGCCGGGTTTATAGCGATAAAAATCATGGTTAATTAAATTCAGTGTCCACACTTCCGGGGTTTCCTGATGGATAGAGTGAACTTGCATACGATTAGGACAAAGAGCTGTTGGCATCGTCATGGATATTGCTTCCTTACCGAAGCCTTTAGGCTTCGGCAATGATGATGAATAAATAAATTAAGCAGAAAGAATTTCTTGAAGATCTTGTTCTGGCGTGGTGATCGCACGCATACCAAATTTTTCATTAAGTATTGCGAGCAAATTATCGGTTAAAAATGCAGGCGCAGTCGGCCCAGTATAAATATTTTTTACCCCTAATGAGAGTAGGGTTAATAAAATAACAATCGCTTTTTGTTCAAACCACGACAAAATCAAGGACAGGGGTAAATCATTTACACCACAACCTAATTTTTCTGCAAGATTAACCGCTAGCATAATCGCAGAGTAGGCATCGTTACACTGACCCACATCAAGTAAGCGCGGTAAGCCCTCTAATGTGCCAAAATCAAGTTTATTAAAGCGATATTTACCACAAGCTAATGTCATAATTAAGCAATCTTGGGGAATGGCACGAGCAAGATCGGTATAGTAGCTACGTTCACCACGACTACCATCACACCCCCCAACTAAGAAGACATGACGAAGTTTTTTCTGTGAAACTAAATCAATCACTGTATCAGCCGCATTTAATAGTGTTTGACGACCAAATCCAACAGTAATTAAGTGTTCAATTTCACTGTACGGAAATCCCTCTAAAGAGAGCGCTTGCTCAATCATTTCAGAGAAATCATCACCTTTAATGTGTTTCACACCCGGCCAACCAACAATACTACGCGTCCAAATACGATCGCCATAGTTCCCCACATTAGGATCAATAATACAGTTAGAGGTCATTAACACAGGGCCAGGAAATTTGGCAAATTCACTTTGTTGATTCTGCCAACCACTTCCATAGTTACCGACTAAGTGTTTATATTTTTTCAGCTCTGGATAACCATGGGCGGGTAACATTTCACCGTGCGTATAAACATTAATGCCTTTACCTTCGGTTTGTTCAAGTAGCATCTGTAAATCTTTCAGATCATGGCCTGAAATTAAAATAGCTTTACCTGCTACTGGGCGTACATTAACGGAAACGGGGGTTGGATCACCATAAGCTTGAGTTTCACCTTTATCCAATAACGCCATAATACGAAAGTTCATTTGACCAATGCCCATTGCATTGTCTAGCAACTCATTCATATCCGCAGGATCGGTACCTAACCATGCCATGTAACGATGATATTCAGCATAAATTTCATCATCGTACTGGCCTAAAACATGAGCATGCTCCATATAAGCAGCAGCACCTTTTAAGCCATACAAGCAAAGCATACGTAAACCATGCAGATCATCCCCCACTTGCGCTTTATCATTATTTAATGCAAAGCGTTGGGCTTGTTTCTGTAGACTGGCTAAGTCGTTGCCTTCTAATTGAATTTCGGCTTTAGGATGAGCGACTTGGATGGCTGCATTTTTGGCTAACGTACGTGATTTTAAGCTTTCACGTAAATAAATAGCCTCTTTGGCATATCCAACAATACGTTCAGAATCAAAATTAACATTGGTTAACGTCGAGAAGAAAGCCCGTGGCGCAAAGCTGTCTATATCGTGATCAATAATATCAACACTACGCGCAGCTAATGCCCATGCTGACAGCCCTTCTAATACTGCCACCAATAAGTCTTGTAGATCAGAGGTTTCTGCTGTTTTACCGCACATACCTTGTGCATAGGCACAACCATTACCAACAGGTGTTCTCATTGTTTGTTCACATTGCACACAATACATATCGAATTCCTTCTATAAGATGACGCTTTATTTTTATAAGTTGCATTAAATATGCAACATAAGAATACGCCATTTTTATAGTAGGAAAAGTGTCAGATGAAATAATCTGCGCCATGTTTGATCTAACGCAATTTATTGCTGTGCTTAAGAGCTTGCTTTTTTTTCTGTTGATTTGGCTTCACACCTCGTAAGAGGGTAAGTAAACAAAGTAAAGGGCTTTTCTTATAAGGGAAATTGAGAAGAAATGTTGCAGTGTCGCACGGGATGATTTTGTTACATCTCAGCTAAAAAAGAGTGAGATGAATCGATTAAATTAATTAGTTCTCATTGTATATATAATATCTATTTATTATTTTTGATAGTTAATATTACCTATTGCATCAATAGCTAATAAAATTACTACAATTGATATATTTTAATAGTACGAGTATTACGAAATGAAACTATAGAATTTGACGATACTCCCCCTACACTGGAGATTAAAAATGATTAAATTAAATAATGTTCCATCCGAATTTCGTCCCTTAGAAAGCTACAAAATGTTAATCGGCGGCGAATGGGTATCCAGTACATCGCAACAAACGACCAAAACCTATAGTCCCGCAACCGGTGAGTTATTAAGTGAATATCCATCAGGTACAGCTGAAGACGTTGATCTTGCTGTAAAAGCGGCTCGTAAAGCTTTTGATCATTGGCGTAAAACCTCTCCTGCTCAACGCCAAGCGCTATTATTAAAAATTGCTGACCGTTTAGAACAAGAGCAAGAACGTTTTGCTTGGATTGAGTCTCTTGATAACGGTAAACCACTCAATGAATCGAAAAACATCGATTTACCCGCCTCTATTGACCATTTTCGATATTTTGCAGGCGTGATACGCTCTCATACCGATGAAAGTGCTGTCTTAGACGAAAATACCCTGAGTCTTGTTATTCGTGAGCCCATTGGTGTCGTTGGACAAATTATTCCATGGAATTTTCCATTATTAATGGCTGCTTGGAAATTAGCCCCTGCCATCGCCGCTGGAGATACCGTTGTTATTAATCCAGCCACACTCACCTCACTTTCATTATTAGAGCTAGGTCGTATTTTAAATGAAATATTACCAGCCGGTGTTATAAATATTGTTACTGGTCGTGGATCTGTTGCTGGACAAGCTATTCTAGAACACCAAGACATTGATAAACTAGCATTTACCGGTTCAACCAATGTAGGTTATACCGTTGCAGCTGCGGCGGCGAAAAAAATGGTACCAGCCACTTTAGAATTGGGGGGTAAGTCAGCCAATATCGTCTTCCCTGATGCGAATATGAAAAAAGCCGTTAAATATTCCGCACTAGCGATATTAATGAACCAAGGACAGGCCTGTGAATCTGGCTCCCGTTTATTCTTACATAGAGATATTCATGACGCATTCTTAAAAGAGTTAAAAGCAGAATTTGAGCGTATCCGTGTTGGTGATCCACTTGATCCTAATACACAAATGGGTACTCAAGTCAGCCAAGCGCAAATGGATACCATTTTAGGTTATGTTGAGCTGGCCAAAAAAGAAGGTGCAACCATACTCACAGGAGGTGAGCGTATTACGGGTGAAGGGTTTGATGATGGCTTTTTTGTTCGCCCAACCATTATTATCAATGCCACAAACCAAATGCGTGTCGCACGTGAAGAAATTTTTGGCCCTGTATTATGTGTGATCCCATTTGATAATGAAGAAGATGTTATTGAAATGGCTAATGACTCTGAATATGGCCTTGGTGGTGGTGTCTGGGCTCAAGATATTAACCGCGCACTACGAGTTGCAAAAGCCGTTAGAACTGGCCGTATGTGGGTAAATACTTATCATGAACTTCCTGCCCATGCACCATTTGGCGGTTATAAAAAATCAGGCTTAGGTCGTGAAACGCATAAAATGATGTTAGACGCCTACAGCCAAGTGAAAAACATCTTCATTAGTACCAAAGAATAATTAACCTCTAGTTAAGCATATTCTTATAAATATAATTATCTATACTCATCTCTTAGCCTTCTCCCCAGAAGGCTTTTTATTTGCTGTAAACAACAAAAAACCGTATGCGCTTTTCTTAATATCTAATATTAACTGCTCACATACGGTTATTCGTTTAGATAGTCATTTAGCCTTAGATAAACAAACGCGTTTATTCCGCTTCTGCTTCTTTTTTGCTTACAGAATTCACTTGTTCATTTAGATCAATATCAACCGCATTAACATCTTTTATATAGTCTTTTGTTAGACGATAAACGATGGGACTCAGCAGTGCTAATGCAATTAAGTTAGGAATAGCCATCATCGCATTTAATGTATCAGCAAGTAACCAAACAAATTCTAAGGATTGAGTCGCGCCAATTGGCAAGGCAATTAACCATGCAATACGAAAAGGCATAATGGCTTTCGGTCCAAATAGATATTGCACACATTTCTCACCGTAATAGCTCCAACCTAAAATAGTGGTAAAAGCAAAAACAGCCAGTGCGATCGCAACAATATAGTTACCTCCAGGGATAGCTATAGAGAACGAACTTGCAGTAAGTGTTGCCCCACTTTGCCCTGTCAGCCACTGTCCGGTGATCACAATCGTTAATCCGGTGACAGAACAGACAATAATGGTATCAATGAAAGTCCCCAACATGGCAATTAAGCCTTGACGGATCGGGTTTTGTGTTTTGGCTGTCGCATGAGCAATGGGTGCACTACCTAATCCTGCTTCATTGGAGAATACACCTCGTGCAACACCAAAACGTATTGCCGCCCAAACAGCCGCACCAGCAAACCCACCTTGCGCAGCAACCGGTGTGAAAGCAGATTTTACAATCAACATAAATGCATCAGGAATAGCAGTAATATTCAGTGCAAGTACGACAATCCCTGCCCCAAAATACCCTACTGTCATAATGGGCACTAATTTACCGGCAACATCAGCAATACGCTTAATTCCACCAATTAATACAGCACCGACTAAAATAACTAATGCAATTGCTGTCACTGTGGTAGAAATACCAAAATTACTGTGCAAAACATCCGCCACTGAGTTTGCCTGTACCGTATTACCTATACCGAAGCCGGCAAAACTACCAAAAATAGCAAATAGCGTTCCTAACCAAAGCCATTTTTTACCTAAACCGTTTTTAATATAATACATCGGTCCGCCTACGTAGTTGCCGTATTTATCAACCTCACGAAAACGTACCGCTAACACAGCTTCTGAATATTTAGTCGCCATACCGACTAAAGCAGTCATCCACATCCAAAATAGCGCTCCCGGTCCACCTAATACAACCGCTGTAGCGACTCCAGCAATATTGCCCGTACCGATAGTGGCAGAAAGCGCCGTCATTAATGCATTAAAAGGTGAGATTTGCCCCTCACCTCTTTTATCATTTTTCTCAAATAAGAGTTTAAATCCTGTACCTAATTTTCTAATTGGCAGAAAAGAGAGTCTAAACTGCATAAATAGACCGATGCCTAGAATACCGACTAACATCGGTACTCCCCACACCACGCCATTAATAGCGCTTAATATATTTGTGATGAAATCCATACGTTACCCTTTTTATCCAAATGTTATGTAAATATATATTTTTTGTTATCAGATACACTAAAGATGAAAAAAAGGAAATATGCTAGAAAAAAAATCAACTAATTATGAAATTGATTACATTATGTGAGAAATATCACTTGATGATTAAATTACGCTATTATTAGATACATTGTTATTTATATATAAAACATAAATTATGTATCAGCGAAACACGATCAAAAAATCGCAAAATCAACAACGCTTTAATTGGTTTAGAAAAGCGAAAGAAACTAACCTTGCCCCGGTGAAAACGCTTATTCTTTCCGCCATTATCGGTACGTTAGCCGGATTAATTGGGGTACTATTTGAAAAAGCCGTTGGCTGGGTCATTCATTTAAGACAAGCTAAATTAGCTGAGGCATTAACCAACCCTTATCTTTTGGCTATTGGCACGTTACTTGTTTCCTCTCTTTTAGCCATGAGTGGCTACTACTTAGTGAAGAAGTTTTCACCAGAATCTGGTGGTTCAGGTATACCGGAAATTGAAGGGGCAATGATAGATATTCGGCCAGTTCGTTGGTGGCGGGTATTGCCAGTAAAATTTATAGCCAGTATCGGTACTTTAGGCTCAGGTATGGTACTTGGTCGTGAAGGCCCCACCGTGCAACTAGGGGCTAATATTGGTCAACTCGTTAATGATGTCTCTCGCGTTAAAGATAAAGGAACACGCCAAACACTATTAGCCACAGGTGCTGCTGCCGGTTTAACGGCTGCCTTTAATGCTCCCTTGGCAGGCATTCTATTTATTATTGAAGAGATGAGACCACAATTTAAATATAATTTAATCTCTATTAAATCCGTCTTCATTGGCGTGATCATGTCTTGTATTGTATTTCGCCTAATTAATGGTGAAGGAGGCGTAATACAGATAGGTAAATTTTCTTCAGCGCCGATGAATACACTGTGGCTCTATTTAGTGTTAGGAATGTTATTTGGTGTTGTTGGGGTTATTTTTAGTAAATTACTATTTTATGTTCAAACACAATTCCAACATTTTTATCAAGATAAAACCTCACGTTTTGTTTTAGCCGGTGGCGTGATTGGTGGTGCATGTGGTTTACTTGCGTTGATTATTCCTGAAATAACCGGAGGCGGTTTTAGTATTATTCCTGCATTAAGTGCCGGAGGATATTCGTTAACTGCACTGCTAATATTTTTTGTGTTACGCACCATCACCACCATTATCAGCTTCTCCTCCGGTGCACCAGGAGGAATTTTTGCCCCCACATTAGCCTTAGGCACACTCTTTGGTAGCGCTTTTGGATTAATGGCAACCTATCTTTTCCCCGATTATCAAATTCAAATTGGCACTTTTGCTATTGCTGGAATGGGTGCTTTATTTGCCGCAACGGTGAGAGCACCACTAACTGGGATTGTGTTAGTTCTAGAAATGACCGATAACTATCAACTTATTTTGCCGATGATAATTACCTGTCTTGGCGCAACCATGCTGGCGCAATTATTAGGCGGGCGACCTATTTATACGGTTCTACTCGAAAGAATACTACAACGCTCAGAAGCCAAAGAAAAAACAGAGGCTACCAAAGAGCCCCTATAGTTTTCAAATACTAAAATACCCTCGCTGTGATCTAACGAGGGTATTTTTTCTCACCATCTATTTATTATTTTTTACGCGCAATTAATGTCGCAAAATTAAGTTGGATACGATTACCATTAGCATCAGTTTTATGTAGATGCCCAGGGTTTTCATTATATTTAATAATATCCCAGCCTTGGTAATAATCCGCTAACTCACCTTGGCGCAAGAAGGTTTTGAAAGGAACTTCAGCAGACCCACTATTTGCTGTTTCAACAGGGCAAACAATGACATTAATCCCCTCTGGATTTGTACACTCCTGCATATTTTTAATAATATCTGCGATACGTTGACGCTGGCAAAACATCAAAACCACAGTAGAAATAATAATATCGTATTTCTCATTTAATGCTGCTTCATTAATATCATATAAGCCGCTTTTGATCGCTAAACCGGTTTTAGCTTTGACGGCTTCAATTGCATCAATATGAGCGGCATTAATATCTAATGCGGTCACATCATAACCTTGTAATGCTAAATAGAAGCTATTACGACCACGTCCTGCGCCTAAATCAAGCACTTTACATGGGGTAGTCAATGTTGCCATATAACGCACTTCTGAATGAGGTAATGACAAATCATTTTCTTTAAAAAATTTATCTTCGGGAGTGCATAAAAAAGAGAGCTGGCAAAGCACATCATCACTCGCTTTATCGATTTTATGCCATTGCTGAGGTTGAATAAGCGGAGGCTGATTTTCGCTATCACACTCTAAGAACACTTGTTCTCCATCATCCTTAAATAGCACAAATGTCATACTCCCTTGTAATATCCGCATTTGCGCATAAGTGCCTTCTTTTGTGTTATGACGCTCTAATAATGCTAAAGGGATCGCTGTTAAGTGCCATTCAGGTAGCGTTTTATACGTAACAAGTTCCATAATTCAACCTCTCTTAAGATGCATTTTAAATACATCTTATTGCAATCACTCTCTTAGGTAAAGGGTGATTTTTGGCATACATTATTTTAAATATTTATTGATTAATAAATCAGTAACATCAGACGAATTAATAGATTCACCACAAAGGACTTTCATCATAATTTCTTTGCCTAACGAAGCTAAAGACAACAGCATATCTGGACGTAATCGACTTATTTTTTCTCTATTCTCATCTTTATTAATGATAGTGATTAATTTCGCTTGAAGGTCTGGACACTCTTGAATAGTTAATAAAATAAAGGTATTTTCCGCATCACTTTCAGATAACGTCGCCACCCAACTCGCTTGGCGAATATTTGCCGTTTGTAATGTTTTTACATTGGTTGGATCACCTTCAATAATATTGGCTTCTTTATCATACATGGCTTGCTTTTTATCCGAACAAATCGCAATAACCGGTTTACCTTGCTCTCTAAGCCCTTTCTCTAATTGTGCTGCCAACATTGAAGAGCCAATAATAATAAAATGATCATGCATTTTAGCGATCCTTTTCTTCACAATATCGCGAGTACCACGAGCCAAAAATCCCATCACATAAACAATAGAAGTCGTAAAAACAGTGATCCCCAAAATAACCACTGTTAGGGTAAACATTCTCGCATTACTTGAGATAGGAACGATATCGCCAAAACCAAGTGTTGTCATACAGACAATGGAAAAATAGAAAGCATCCATTAACGTTGTGATATGTGGTTTAAATTCATCACCAATATAGAGGCTGCCTAACATAGAGAAACACAGTAGCGAAATCGTACAGATAAAAGCAACAAAACCGGCACTGGTTAAGCTATGATGAGGAAAAGCACGCCGGCTGATAACCAATACAATGGCTAATGCTAATGAAGTATAGGCTTGAGTACCAGCTTGGTGATAAACCGCGACATCTAAAAAAACGATCGTCACTAATAATATTAATGAAACGCACCACGCAATCCGCGCCCCCATATACATAAAGAAAGAGAGCAAAATAAGTGCACTCGCTAACATCACTTTAGGAATATCAAGTAATTTCAATATACCTAACGATTTTAGCCAATCAGCAAAACCGTGTATTTCCCAATCAAGATAAACACCACGAGAAAGTAATATCGAGTAAATAATAAAAAGACTATTCAAGATCAATAAGAAAGACATCGTCTTTCTGCTAAAAGACGATGTCTCCATAAAATTAACGACTGCCGATAACTTCATTTTTATCTAATTTCTATTAATTTTGTATTGGTATATTTTCTAACCCTTTAAATTTAAAAGGTTTCGCTGGCTTAAACTGAGAGCTTGCATCTCCTGAATAAATCGTTGACTGCTCTTGGCCTAACGCTAACATCATCACTTTTCCTGTTTCTTTTGAAAAATCAATTTGTTTCAAATCAACCCAAAAAGTATTTGGTGATAATGCAGATTCAAAAAAGTAGAGCTGATTTTTATGATCAGCGACAGTTCTCCAACGAGTCGATGATATTTCTGGAGATTCTACGGTACTTAATCCATAAGGCACCGAAACATTGCGGATCACCCCAAATACACTGGCAAGTGATTTTTTGCTCGATTGCGATTTAGGAATAGCATTAATATAAAAAGAGGCTCTTGCAAAACGATCCGATGCTCTATTAGTACCCGGTAACATTACCGTACCACCAATCTGCTGCCAATAGCTATTTAATGCTAACTGTTCAGAAAATATAGGGGAGTTAGTCATCACTTGATATTTTCGGCTATGGTGGATCACCTGTTGACCATCAATATATTCAATAATTGCGCTATCACCAGAACTGTCAGACAATGATAAATGTAACGTTGCGACTCTATCCTGTCCGGGTACTTTGTCTGTTAAGACAATAAAAGGCTCATCTTTTAAAGCAGTTACCGCCTCTTCAACAGTAGCAAAATTATCTAATACATATTGTGCCCATGCAGAAATAGCCATTGCAGGCTTATCTTTGGAATAACTTGGGTAATCTGATTCAGCAAGCCATAATAAATTAGCCACTAATCCTTTTTCATTAATACCATCAGTAGTAGAAATATCATAACCTGATGCAATCACACTACCATATTTTGATTGCCATTGAACTGAATTATCACCAGCTTCACCAGAACGTTGCATTCCTTGAGGGAATATCCATAAATTAGTACCAATTTCGTATTTCCAGTCCATAGAACGAGCAGTAATTATTTGGTTATTTTCACCTAAATAAACAACTCGGGTACAAGCTTGCGCCGTAGTTATACTACCTAAGAAGGTACCTGAAATAATTAATGTACTTAATAAAGTATGTCGTAATTTTTTTAGCATAATTTTTCACCTTTAAATTATTAGATAAGCTTAATCTTATTTTCCTCATTTTGACCACTTTCTTATCACTTATAAAAAATAAACTCTCTAATAATTAATAACGATTTATCTATCTTACAGAAATTTTCTTAAGTAAGTATAAGACAAGTTACGTATCTTAAGTAAAAAAAAACTGATGCTAAAAGCATCAGTTTTTAATCTATTAGGTGATATCGCAAATTATTGCTTACCAATATTCGCTACGTTTAATTTTTTTTCACACCTTCAACAGAGATGATTAATTCTGCTTCTTGCGATTTTGGTCCTAAATCTGATTTAAAGTTAAACTCTTTCAGATTAACTTTACCTGTTGCTTCAAAACCAGCGCGATACCCTTTCCACGGATCAGTACCTTCACCAATTAATTTTGCATTTAGTGAAATTGGTTTTGTAACGCCATTAAGTGTTAAATCACCCGTCACCGTATAATTTTCACCATCACGAGTCACTTTGGTTGAGACAAACTTAGCTTCAGGATATTTACTGACGTTAAAAAAATCAGCACTACGTAAGTGTTTGTCACGTTCAGCGTGATTAGTATCTAAACTACCCGTTTTAATCACAACATCGACTTTATCTTTTGAAGGATCTTCTTTATCGTAAGTGAAGCTTCCATCAAAATCTTTAAATGTGCCGTATAACCAGCTATAACCTAAGTGTTGGATACGAAATTGCACAAAAGCATGCTGCCCTTGTTTATCAATTTGATAATCAGCCGCTAATGCTGAACTAGCATTAAATAATAATGCACCTGCAGTTAAACTCAATAACGCCTTCTTAAACATTGTTCTCTCCATAATCATAATATTGTTATTAACAGGGTAATATAAATTTAATTATTGTGTTTTTATGCCAAGCATACGTTTCAATGTAATATCTTTATCTATAAAGTGATGTTTTAATGCACCCGCGGCATGTAATAGCGATAACACAACAACCGCCCAGGCTAAATAAAGATGTACATCACCGGCTAAATCAGCTTGCTCCCCTTCCCCTGTGAAAACAGCAGGTACTGAGAACCAATCGAATACAGATATTGGCTGCCCATCAGCAGTAGAAATTAAATAGCCACTTATAATGATGGCAAATAAAATTAGATATAACAGTATATGAGCTACATGGGCACTAATGCGAGTAAGTCGGCTATAGCTGGATAATGCTGTTGGTGGAGGAGAAATCCAACGCAAAATTGCTCGGAAAAGAAGAACAATAAATAGAATTATCCCTATACTTTTATGTATTTCAGGGGCTGAATGATACCAGCTATCGTAATAGCCTAAATTTACCATCCACAATCCTAGGGCAAACATGCCATAGACGGTTAATGCTGTCCCCCAATGTAAAAGAAGCGACAAGTGCCCATAGCGAGTAGATGTATTCCGCCACTGCATAATGATCCTCAATCGATATTTTATTAACAAGCCGTTAACTATATTAGTAGATTAAATATAAAATGTTAGTCTAAAATTCAACAAATTATTTGTTTATCTTTTTCAATAATAATCAATGAGTCATTATCGCTTATTAGTTGCCTTATTGATTAATTTATCAATATAATTATTGATTATAATATATACAAAAAACAGTATATAGGCGATTTATGTAACAGTAAAGTCGAAGGTGTAACAAAAAATTAACTTAATATTGTTACTGTATTAATATTGTTACGATAAAAGAAAAGTAGCGAATGAAGTGAGAATAAATAGGCGAGTCAGTTAATTTTAATATCGAAAAAATTTACAAAGCTATATATGATTTACTTAACATCGCCTAAACTCAAGAATTAGAAAAAATGAGTCCAACCACAAAAATTAACAGCGGTAGTGTAAAAAAAACAGATAGCCAGCGCATTTCATGAATAATACCCCAAATAATTCCAATAAAGCTAATAATAAAAATAACTGAAATAAGTTCAGAATAGTGTTCATGAAAATAACACATCAAGAAATAAAACCAAACATCCTCACTATCCATACAACAATCTAAGCCTTCAAAATAATTTAAAATAAAGATAGCAATAAATTACTATTATTATCTAATAAGGCAAGTAACCTATTATAAATATTAGCCATTGCGCACAAAAACACTAATCTATTTTAAATTAGTAATAAATACCAACAAAACAACTTAAAATATGGCAATAAATTAAATTTAAAATGAATTAAAAAATACAATCACAAATAAAAAATAGCCCACCATAAGACTTAAAATAATATAATGGGTTTTACTTTAGACTTGAAATAATTATTTCACCCAAAGTTAAACTCAAAAAAATAGTTTCACATTATGATAATAAACCATCTTACTTTTAACACGAATAGAGATTTTAACATTGAATAATTACCTTTAGGTTATTTATTTAATTAAAATTAACTCATGATTTCATTTTAATAGTTATTAACTAAAAACATTCAATTTGACTTGAAAAAACACTACAATTGTAGCCGTATTTTTATTGAGGGCACTATGTCTACTGCAACAAATCTGAATGAACTACAGGAACAAGTTCGCTCCCGCTATAATGGATTAAGTAAAAGGCTACAGCAGGTTGCACATTATCTTTTGGATAATAAAAACAGTGTAGCATTTGATACAATCGCGATCCTTGCAGATAAAGCAAATGTTCCTCCATCAACATTAATCCGTTTTGCCAATGCATTTCATTTCAAAGGATTTAATGAAATGAAACTTTTATTTCAACGTCATTTAATGGGTGAAATGGACAATGAAAAATTAACCTATAAGCAGCAATACAAAAAGGAACCACCAAACTTAAATGAGCCAGATTATATTCTGCAAGAGTTTGCACAAGCCAATAGCCACGCTTTGCAACAGTTAGCTCATCAAACCCATAAGGATATGTTAAATAAAACTATACAACTACTTGAGTATGCAGAAACTATCTATATAGGTGGTTTTCACCATTCTTTTAGTGCTGCGAGCTATTTTTTTCACGCGCTTTCTCATATCCCTTGTGAAACCGTCTTTGTTAATTGCCTAGGGGGAATGTATAAAGAACAACTTAGGAATATTACACATAGAGATGTGCTGTTTGGCATCCATTTCCACCCTTATTCAGAAGAAATGCAAAAAATGTGTGAGATTGCAGCTTATAAAGAGGCTAAACAAATTATTGTAACAGATAGCCCCATAAGCCCATTAGCAAGTCTAAGTGATGTTTGTTTAACTGTAAAAGAAGCACAAATAAAAATGTTTCGTTCTCAAACCTCAACATTATGTTTACTACAAGCACTTTCAGTTGCATTCGCTTTTAGAAAAAAGAGCCATTAACATATTATTTAAAACTGCATCTTATATAAGGTGCGGTTTTATTAAAAATAGAATAAATAATAATTAATAAAAATAAATTAAATAGCATGCTATATTAAACAAAATTAATTTTAAGAGTGATTTCATTTATTCTAGATTGTGATGAGAAAAAGAATCATTTAGCATTTATTGGCAACTCTGTTATCCATTACAGGACGAATAACATGCTATTAAAAAAAATATTTTTAGTGTCTTTTTTATTCCCTACACTCTCTTACGCTAATACCTTACCAACATCAAATATAGATAATTCACTAACTCCCAACCATGATAATCTTGCCCGTTTTTCACTCGGTGACAATAGTCAAGCATCCGGTAGCGGTGCCACAGCTATAGGTATCAATAGCCAAGCCACCAATACTCGTGCGGTTGCTATTGGTTATGGTGCATTAGCCAATGAGGAAAATACGGTTTCATTTGGCAATAGTGAAGAGAAACAAACAGCACGACTCACCAATGTCAGTGAAGGTAAAAATAATACTGATGCAGTCAATCTGGCACAAACAAAAGCACTACTTAGTAAAAATAAAAGGTTAACTGATAGCCAAATAAATGTTTTTAGAAATCAAACTAATAATAACTTAAACACCATCAAAAAAACCATTCATGAGTTTGATGATTATTATCGAAGACGACAAGCATCAATTACCGATGCAATTGAAGCACTTGATAAAAAAGTTATTTCATTAGAAAAAAAAGTCTATGCAGGTATTGCTTCCTCAATTGCCATGACCAATATTCCTTATCTTACTCATCATACTTTTAGTGGTGGCCTCGGTATTAGTAATTATCGTACTGGCATAGCACTTGCTGGAGGTATCCAATATCAGCCAAATAATGATATAGCATTTCGATTTAACTCATCAATTAATAGTGAACAAGAGCTTATTTTTGGCGGCGGATTAGCTTATGGCTGGTGATCTTATTAATTAACCTCACCTCTTAATAAGAAAGTTTTTTATTATTTAAGCAGTAGTATCCTTATTGCTGCTTAACAATATTTTTCTAAATAAAATAAATGCATAACACTTATTAAAAAGATAAGCTTATCTTCTGTTTTTATTCCCTTTTGTGATAGTGACATTTTTCCTATAATGACATAATTCTCCATGACTAAAAGAGACACAACATGAGTTATCCATTACGAAAAATGACCTTCGCTGATATCAAAGCAGTGACTTCATTACTACAAGAAAACTCACAGTCACAGCAAGGTGGATTATATGGTGATTATCCACACGATAAAGTTGAAGCTATGTACCAAAGTAGTACCAATGCCATAGTCGCAACTGACCAAGAACAGATTATAGCGGTTGTTTTCAGCTTTCCGGTCAGTTCTTTTTCTCTTCCACCTATTGCTCAAGAAATTAATCGACGTTTTCCTAGCCTTACATACAATAATTGGTTTTACGGTCCTGTATGTATTGATAAATCATACCGCGGAAAATCGCTATTAACCGAGCTTTACCAATATATTGGTGCGTTACAAGGTGGTCGCCCGATTGCATTTATTAATAGTGAAAACATCCGCTCGCTAAAAGCACATCAAAAATTAGGTATGAATATTGTTGAAAATTTTCAATTTCAAGGAAAAGCATGGTGGGTAATTAGTGGATAATGAAAACAAATGAAAGAAAAAGTACGCATATGTATTCTTCAATGAGTTACGATATCGAACAGTGATAATGAGTATTATTTATAACAAAAATCAATTTATATATAAAATTAATTAAAAATCAATAGGTTATTAGTATTTCATAAATTAACTCATAATTATTAACAATATTTGAACCCGACTTTTCTCTATCAAATTGCTTACAATTTGACACCATTCTGTGATCTCTCCTTCAATTCTAGATCTTTCGTTAACTTACTTTTTGATCTTACATAAAAGTATAAATAAGATAAATACCACCAATTCGAAAGCAAACGTAAAATAGGAGGAAGCAATGACTGTTTCCCGTAGAACTTTTATCAAAGGTCTTGCCGCCAGTGGGGCTGCAATCTCTGTTTCTACACCTGCTCTTGCTACTTCAGGTGACTTTACAGCAAGCAAACGCACTCGACCAGAAAATGCACCTAACTTATTAATTGTTTTTCCTGATGAAATGCGAGCCCATGCTCTACAGTTTATGGGGGAAGATCCATCGATTACACCAAATCTTAATAAATTTGCCAAACAAGCCAAAGTAATGACACAAATGGCATCAAATTACCCTCTATGCTCCCCTTTTCGAGGCATGTTTATGACAGGTCAGTACCCTGTGCGTAATGGTATCACAGGTAATGCCCATGATTACGGTGGAAAAGTAGGTATTGACTTGTCTCCTTACGCAAAATGCTGGTCTGACGTACTTAAATCCTTAGATTATAGCACTGGGTATATTGGCAAATGGCACCTTGATGCTCCCTATGAGCCTTTTATTGAAAGTTACAATAATCCAATGGAAGGTCGTTATTGGAATGAATGGGCTGCTCCAGATAGGCGTCATGGTTTTGATTTTTGGTACTCTTATGGTACTTATGACTTACACTTGAAACCGATGTATTGGGCAAACGATACACCTCGTGATAAACCGATTTATATCGATCAATGGGGGCCTGAACATGAAGCCGATATGGCAATCAAGTTCCTCAAAAATGAAAATAATCAATTTAGAGATAATTCAAAACCATTTGCATTAGTGGTTTCAATGAACCCACCTCACTCTCCTTATGATCAAGTACCGAAAAAATACCTCGATGCTTATCAAGGTAAGACATCAAAAGAGTTAAATACACGCCCTAATGTACAGTGGGACAGTGAATATCAAGAAGGTTATGGGCCTCAATATTTCAAAGAATATATGGCAATGGTCAACGGTGTTGATGAGCAATTTGGTCGCATTGTCGATGAATTAGAAAAACAGGGCCTTGCAGATAATACTCTCGTCGTTTTCTTCTCTGATCATGGCAGTTGCTTAGGATCAAATGGACAAGCAACAAAAAATAATCCGTATGAAGAATCGATGCGTGTCCCTATGATGTTTCGCTTACCGGGTAAAATCAAACCAGGTTTTGATGATGCATTAATGTCAGCACCTGATATTTACCCAACTATTTTAGGGTTACTTGGTTTATCAGAATGGATCCCTGATTCAGTAGAAGGCACAGATCTTGCAGATAGAGTCATCACAGGCAAAGGCGACACAGCAAACTCTCAGCTTTATCTTTTTATTCCTTATGGTGAACCTTCATTCGGTAAACGAGGTGTAAGAACAAAAACTCATACTTTGGTGATAGATAGGCAAGATGGGCAACCATTAAAATATACTTTATATGACAATGTGAACGATCCATATCAAATGAAAAATATTGCCAAAGATAATATGCCTTTAATTGATAAATTAATTAAAGAAGAATTAACCCCTTGGTTAGAAAAAACAGGAGATTCTTGGAGAGCGACTGAATTTATTACAGCGACAACGAATAAATTAAATAAAAAAATATCAATATGTGAAGAAAAATAATAAAAACATCTGCGCCATAACCTTATGGCGCTATATATAAACCTAATTCGCTAATATAAAAATCCTTTTAATAAAATAAAAGGAAGACGTCCTACATCTAAAAATAGATATAAATAAAAGCGAATAAAGAATTGGATATAGACCATGAACAAACTTCGTATTGTGCTTTTCTTACCTCTTTTTGGCTTAGCTTTAACTTCTTTTCATTCTCACGCAGCAACAGTTAATGCGATGTTCTCGTGGGAATCTGCTGATTATGATACATCGAATAACTATTCTGGTTATCGTGTTGATTTTAACATTAATCCAGACAAATCGAACTGGTATTTTGACGTCGGTTTTCGTCAGCGTGAACATGACAATAAAAATCGTTATCAGCGTTATGATTTACAAGGTAGTTATCGTTTTAAATTAAATAATGGTTGGATACAATCAGGATTAAAAATACGTCAAGATTTAACTAACTATGATAATGGTAGCCGTTTAACTATCGACTTTTATGAATCAAAAACAAATTATCAATTTCCTATTAATAAAGACTGGGTTTTAACCGGTAGTGTTTTGTTTGGATTACAAAAAAAAGAGGACAAACGAAGTAATGGCGTCACTAATACGGATTATTTAGGTTGGGAAATTGAACCCGGTATTCGCTACTTTATCACCCCGAATCTAAATACAACAGTGGCTTATTTTGATGGTGGAAAACAAGCAATAAGACATGAAGAGTATGATACAAAAGAAACAAATCACAACCAGCAATTACGTATGTATGTAAACTGGACGACACCTATCGGTGTTATTATTTCGCCCTCAATTCGTAAGTCTATTTTTGGAAAAATAGAAGACAGAACAAATAAAGGTGAATATATCGATAAAGATATGACTCGTTATACCTTACAAATGGCTTACCAAATATCTCCTCAATGGCGTGTTATGACAGAATATTATAATGAGCGTGTTGAGAATAAAAATAACGGCAGCAAGTCAACTCAAGATTATTTTAAAGTATCGGTAAGAGCAACTTTCTAATAATTAAAACCATATAATAGTCATAAGGTTATATCTCATGAAAAATAAAAATTTGTTATTTTTAAGTGCTGCTGTCCTTTCAGCTATATATGGCTCAGCCGTAGCGGCTGATTGCGATAGTACTTTAACCATTTGTGAAACCGTAAACATTAATAATGGTGATACAGCGCAAATAAATAAAGATGTTAATGTATCACAAGGTGACGGTGTAGTATTTAATGGCTCATCAACAGAATATAAAGCTCAAGCAATTACAAAAAACATTACTGTTACTGGTAATGGAGCAAATGCAATTAAAATAAATCAGGGCGCTACTTTTAGTAGTAATATTAATTTAAATGGCGCTAACGTTACTAGTGAAAATGGTACAGCAATATTAGTTGAAGGTAACTTTCCTAAACGAGGAACAGGTGTTTATATCCGAGATGGCGCTATTATCAGAGGAAAAACCGCAGCGATTGATTTTAGCACTTTAAAAACAGGCTTTAGAAGTGATGTTAATGGCGAGATCCACGGTGATATTTTAGGGAATAATCATGTGGATACCAAAATCAATTTTGCTTATCAGGGAGGAGCACAAAATGCATTATTTGACGGCTATAAAATTACCGGTGTTCCTTTAATTGAAAACCATGGCAATTTAACTATCCAAGGTAAAGATAAAACCATTCAATGGGAAGGTAACTTCATGAATAAGGAAAATAGCCAGCTTATTTTCCGCCTTGATGATAATACCAATACTGATGAAACTATCTTACATGTTACCGGCGATGTCACCTTTAAAAAAGGTAGCCAAGCAAAACTTGATTTTAAAGGCACCAGTGTTGATAACATCATTAATAAAGATATTGTATTAATTGCTTCAGACTCGGCAATTAAAGATGAAGCGGGCATTACAGTGACTGATGCAAATGCCATAGCGCCAGATATTTCACCTTTATTAGAAAAAACAGATTCATGGTTAGAAACGACACCACCAAATATTAGCGGTGGTGTCAGTGGTAATCAATTAATTGCGCGTTATGGTATTAGCTACGAAGGGGGGGATAATTTTATTAGCGCTGCTGAACGTGGCAATGTCACAGAGAATGGATTAGCAGCAGCTAATTTTATTATTCCAACAGTATTAAATGAATTTAATAATACACGTAGCCAAATTTCAGATGAAGCATTAAGTTTATTAGTCGCCGCTGGTAATAATGATAATAATATTGCTGCACTATCAAATGATCTGGCGCCCATTGCTGACGGTAGTGATATTCAAGCAGGATTAATCATGGTTGAAGATATGCGCAACAATATTGCTCATCGCTACTTACGCTATGATAATCAGCTCCCCATTGAAGAAAGAGAAATAGGTTGGAATAGCTGGGCAAATATTCTGTACGGTTATGGTACGCAAAGTCAACAAGGTGGAATTAACGGCTACAATACTTATCGCACTGGTATTCAAATCGGTACTGATTATGAAATAAATCAAGATGCGCTAATTGGCGTTTCTTTAGCATATAACTACGCTAAAGCCGATGCTAAACAACGTAATGCAAGCAAAGAAATTAGCCATTTTGAATTTATGCCTTATGCCGGTTGGTATAGTGATACATTATTCTTAAACGGTAATTTAAATATTGGTTATTACACTGTCGATAGTGAGAGGGATATCGGTGGTAATACGGGATGGCAAGGAAATACCAAAGCTAAAGGTGACTACTCTGGTGTGCAATTAGGCTATCAGATTAACGCTGGCACCTATTTGGATTTTGATTTTATCCATATTAAACCGATGCTAACTTACCAATATCAATGGCTCAATATTGATTCTTGGGAAGAAACAGGCTCTACATTATCTATGCGTACTTATGGCCAACGCTACGCAGTTAATCAATTAGGTGGCTCTGTTGCTTTATGGAATGATTACCAAACCTCTTATGGCAAATTAACCCCTTCTCTTAACCTTCGTTATATCAAAGATATTGCAGGTAATAACGATATTAATCAACGCCACAGCCTTACCTATTTTAATACTGGAGGAAGCACCTTCGATATTAAAGGAAATACCGTTGGTGGTGACATCATTAGTGCTGAATTAGGTGCAAACCTTGATATTACCCAATCGTTAAATTTAGGTACAACAATGGGATATCAGCGTTATGACAAATTCAATGAAGGGCGTATCGGCTTTACTGTTAGCCAGCGTTTCTAAGGAGAAAATATAATGCCGATATTTCGTTTTACTGCGCTTGCAATGACATTGGGGTTATTATCAACCCCCTATCATGTTATTGCTGCCACCAGCAATCCTGCATTTGATCCCAATCATCTTATGCAATCAGAAATCTATCATTTTGCACAAAGTGATCCATTAGCTGATTTTTCATCAGATAAAAATTCAACACTAACTTTATCTGATAAACGTAGCATTATGGGAAACCAATCCCTTTTATGGCAATGGAAAGGTGGCAGTAGTTTTACTTTACATAAAAAGCTTATAGTTCCCACAGATAAAGAAGCCTCTAAAGCATGGGGACGCGCTTCTACACCTGTTTTATCATTTTGGCTTTACAACGAAAAACCTATTGATGGTTATCTCACTGTTGATTTAGGGGAAAAGCTCAATGCCACCAGCGAAGCCCAAGCTGGTTTTAAAGTAAAACTAAATTTCACTGGCTGGCGTGCTATTGGTATCTCTTTAAATAACGATCTTGAAAATCGTGAGATGACTTTAAATGCAACAAATACATCATCCGATGGTACTCAAGATAGTATTGGTCGCTCTTTAGGTGCGAATGTCGACAGCATTCGTTTTAAAGCCCCTTCTAATATCAATCAGGGTGAAATCTATATCGACCGTATTATGTTTTCTATTGATGACGCCCGTTACCAATGGTCTGATTATCAAATAAAAACACGATTATCAGAGCCGGAAATTGAATTTCACACTGTACAACCTCAATTACCTGTAACACCAGAAAATTTAGCTGCGATAGATCTTATTCGCCAACGTCTTATCAATGAATTTGTTGGTGGTGAAAAAGAGACGAATCTTGCTTTAGAAGAGAATATCAGCAAGCTAAAAACGGATTTTGAGGCACTGAATATTCGCCCTCTTTCGGATGGAGGAATGCAAGGTCGACATCTTATCACCGATAAACAAACTATCATCTATCAGCCAGAACAGCTTAATTCTCAAGACAAGCAACTTTTTGATAATTACGTCATTCTTGGTAACTACACCACATTAATGTTTAATATTAGCCGTGCTTATGTGCTCGAAAAAGATCCAACACAAAAAGAACAGCTAAAACAGATGTACCTCTTGATGACCAAGCATCTATTAGATCAAGGATTTGTCAAAGGTAGTGCCCTAGTAACCACTCACCACTGGGGATATAGTTCACGTTGGTGGTATATCTCTACATTATTAATGGCTGATGCACTAAAAGAAGCTAATCTACAGACAGAAGTCTATGATTCTCTACTTTGGTATTCACGAGAATTTAAAAGTAGTTTTGATATGAAAGTTGGCGCAAATAGCTCTGATTTAGACTATTTTAATACCTTATCTCGTCAACATTTAGCGCTATTATTACTTGAACCCGATGATCAAAAACGTATTAACTTAGTCAATTCTTTTAGTCATTATATCACTGGTGCCTTAACTCAAGTACCACCGGGGAGTAAAGACGGTTTGCGTCCTGATGGTACGGCATGGCGACATGAAGGTAATTATCCCGGCTACTCTTTCCCAGCATTTAAAAATGCCTCACAGCTGATTTATTTATTACGAGAAACACCTTTTGCTGTAGGTGAAAGTGGCTGGAATAACCTAAAAAAGGCAATGATTTCAGCATGGATCTATAGTAATCCTGAAGTTGGCTTACCTTTAGCGGGAAGACACCCCTTTAACTCACCTTCCCTACAATCTATAGCACAAGGTTACTATTGGCTCGCGATGTCTGCCCAACCAGCGCCAGATAAACAGTTAGCATCTATTTATTTAGCAATTAGTGGTAAATCGCGAAATGAATCTCCCACTATTTTTGGTGAAGAGATAACGCCAGCATCCCTTCCTCAAGGGTTCTATGCCTTTAACGGTGGTGCCTTTGGTATTCACCGTTGGCAAGACAAAATGGTGACATTAAAAGCCTATAATACCAATGTATGGTCATCTGAAATTTACAATAAAGATAACCGTTATGGCCGTTATCAAAGTCATGGTGTTGCTCAAATCGTTCGCAATGGCTCTCAACTTTCACAAGGCTATCAGCAAGAAGGCTGGGATTGGAATAGAATGCCTGGCGCCACAACCATTCATCTTCCGCTTAAAGAACTTGATAGCCCTAACCCACACACCTTGATGCAACGAGGTGAGCGAGGATTTAGCGGCACATCAGCCCTTGAAGGAAAATATGGCATGATGGCGTTTGATCTTCTTTATCCCGCTAATCTTGCGCGTTTTGATGCTAACTTTACCGCTAAAAAAACCGTCTTAGCGGCGGATAACCATTTAATTTTTGTCGGTAGCAATATTAATAGCAGCGATAAAGATCACCCTGTGGAAACAACGTTATTCCAACATGCTATTACGCCTGAGTTAAACACTATTTGGATTAATGGCCAAAAAATAGAAGGTTTTCCTTATCAAACTACGCTAAAACAAGGAGATTGGATAATCGATAGTAATGGTAACGGTTATTTAATTACTCAAGCAGAAAAAGTGAATGTCAGCCGCCAACACCAGACTTCGGCTGAAAATAAAAATCGTCAACCCACGCAAGGAAATTTTAGCTCCGCATGGATCGACCACGGTATTCAACCCAAAGATCATAGTTATGAGTACATGGTTTTCTTAGATGCAACACCGGAAAAAATGGCGCAATTAGCCGAGAAATTCCGTGCTAACAATGGGTTATACCAAGTTATTCGTAAAGATAAAGATGTACATATTATTTACGATAAACTCAGTCAAATAACAGGTTATGCATTTTATCAACCAGCAGTCATTGACGATAAATGGATCAAAAAAGTCGATAAGCCGTCCATTGTTATGACACATCAGGAAGGAAATATACTGACGGTGAGTGCTGTAACACCTGATTTAAATATGACTCGCCAAAAAGCGGCAACCCCCGTCACCATTAATGTGACAGTGAAAGGGAAATGGCAACCCACAGCTCAAGACAGTGAGGTAAAATATAACGTTTCTGGGGATAATACCGAACTTATTTTCACCAGTTACTTTGGCATTCCACAAGAAATTAAACTCTCTCCTCTCTCTTGATTAAACCTTTAAAGGAGCGCATTCGCGTTCCTTTTTTATTTTGCAGGAAATCTGATTATGCTAATAAAAAATTCTTTAGCTTATGCGATTACACTAAGTTTCTGCTTATCCTTACCCGCACAAGCATTACCTTCTCTTTCTCATGAACCTTTTGGCGATCTTTATCTTTTTGAAGATGAAATGCCAAATACCTTGAGCACCTCAAATGACCATCAGCTATCACTAAGTAAAGAGCATGCTAAAGATGGCGTACAGTCACTCAAATGGCAGTATCAACCCCAATCAACATTAACACTTAATAATGAAGTTAATTATCAAGATGATAAAAATACAGCAACACCACTCACTTTTATGATGTGGATTTACAATGAAAAACCACAGTCAACGCCCCTTACATTACAATTTAAACAAAATAATCAAGTAGCATTAAGTTTTAAAACGGAACTGAATTTCACAGGTTGGCGAGGTATTGCAGTTCCTTTTCGTGATATGAAAGGCTCAGCAACAGGCAAATTAGATAAATTAGTCATTACTGCACCAGATCAAGCAGGTACGCTTTTTTTTGATCAAATAATTATGAGCGTACCTTTAGATAATCGTTGGCCTATTCCTGACTATCAAATTCCATATGTTAATAATGCAGTAAATACAATGGTGAGTAAAAATTGGAGTGCATTATTGATGTACGATCAAATGTTCACAGCGCATTATCCTACATTAAATTTTGCGACTGAGTTTCGTGATGATCAGCCTGAAGTGGCATCTATTTATCAACGTTTTGAATACTATCAAGGTGTCAGTCGTGATAAAAAAATCACCGCTGAAATGATCGACAAAAATTTAGCATTATGGAAAAAATTAGCCTTAGAACAACATGCTGATGGCTCAATAACCGCAAAAGCCCTTGATCATCCTAATCGCCAGAATTTTATCAAAGTCGAGGGGGTCTTTAGTGAAGAAACCCAAAAAGCATTACTTGATGCCAACATGCTAAGAGATGTAGGCAAAACGCTTCTTCAAACAGCGATTTACTTGCGTAGTCACTCCTTATCAGCAATCGATAGAAAAAAATTAGAAACACTCTATTTATTAGGCACTCGTTACGTTCTTGAACAAGGTTTCACACGGGGGAGTGGTTACCAAATTATTACTCACGTAGGTTATCAAACAAGAGAGCTTTTTGATGCATGGTTTATTGGTCGCCATATTCTAGCAAAACATAATCTGTTAGCACCGACACAACAAGCCATGATGTGGTATAACGCAACAGGGCGCATATTTGAAAAAGATAATGAAATCGTTGATGCAAATGTCGATATTCTCAATACCCAATTACAGTGGATGATAAAAAGTTTACTGATGTTGCCAGATTATCAACAGCGCCAACAAGCCTTAGCACAATTGCAAAGTTGGCTAAACAAAACCATTCTTAGTTCTAAAGGTGTCGCTGGTGGCTTTAAATCTGATGGCTCTATTTTTCACCATTCACAACATTATCCAGCTTATGCCAAAGATGCATTTGGTGGCTTAGCGCCTAGTGTTTATGCCTTAAGTCATTCCCCTTTTCGTCTTTCATCACCAGCACATGCACGCTTAAAAGATGTATTATTAAAAATGCGTATCTATACCAAAGAAACACAAATTCCTCTGGTATTAAGCGGCAGACATCCTACGGGATTACATAAAATAAGTATTGATCCCTTCAAATGGATGGCTCTTGCAGGTACGCCCGATGGTAAACAAGAGCTAGATACTACATTAGCAGCCGCTTATGCAAAATTAGCAAACAAAGATAGCTTTGAAGGTATTAAAGCAGAAAATGAACCGGTAGGTGCATGGGCAATGAATTATGCTTCAATGGCAATCCAGCGTAGAGCATCAATAACAGCGCCACAGCAAAGCTGGCTTGCTATCGCTCGTGGTTTTAGTCGTTATTTAGTGGGTAATGAAAGTTATGAGAATAACAACCGTTATGGTCGTTACTTGCAATATGGGCAACTTGAAATTATTCCTGCGGATTTAACTAAATCTGGTTTTAGTCATGCAGGTTGGGATTGGAATCGATATCCAGGAACGACTACGATCCACCTTCCTTATGATGAACTAGAAGCAAAACTAAGCCAATTGCCAAGTGCAGGCATAGAAGAAATGTTGCTTTCAACACAACGTTATTCTGGTGCCAATACACTAAATAATAACAGTATGTTTGCCATGAAATTACATGGTCACAGTAAATATCAACAACAAAGTCTAAGAGCGAATAAATCCTATTTCTTATTTGATAATAGAGTGATCGCATTAGGCTCTGGTATTGAAAATAATGATAAACAACATACAACAGAAACGACACTGTTCCAGTTTGCTGTTCCTAAGTTACAATCAATTATAATTAATGGTAAAAAAGTGAACCAACTCGGTACTCAATTAACCTTAAATAATGCCGATACATTAATTGATCCAGCGGGTAACTTGTATAAATTAGCTAAAGGGCAAACGGTAGAATTTAGTTATCAAAAACAATACTCTGTTGATGACAGAAATTCACAGCAAACAGAACAATTGTTTGCAACAGCCGTTATCTCTCACGGTAAAGCCCCTAAAAATGCAAATTATGAATATGCAATAGCCATAGAAGCACAAGATAATAAAGCGCCTGAATACACCGTATTGCAGCATAATAATCAACTTCATGCAGTAAAAGATAAAATCACGCAAGAAGAGGGATATGCTTTTTTTAATGCCACCGAAGTCAATTCATCTCAAGCTTTATTATTATCAAGTGATTCCCCCACTATGGTAATGGTAAAAAAACAAAAACAACAATTAACGCTAAGTATTGTTAATCCTGATTTAAATTTATATCAGGGTATTGAAGCTGACCAAATTGATAATAAGGGTAACCAGGTTGAAGTGAGTGTTTATTCTCGCCAATGGCTTACAGCCGATCCTCAACCAATAAGTAGTACAGTTACTGTAAAAGGGATTTGGAAATTAGCCACACCACAATTAGGTGTTAATATTATATATCAAAATAATAATACGCTAATTACAACAACGACTATACAAGCAATACCAATAACAGTTGATTTAATTAAGTAAAAGTCGTAACTTTTAAATTAAAGAGTCTCGATATAAAACATCGAGACTCTTTTTATTTATAAATCAATTTAGCGAATCAATTATTTTATTTAAATAATAAATAATCATATCTTCATTTATTATTGATAATAAATCTGTTGTCTCATTTTAATAATTTGTTATGCTCTGCGCCGGGTGCTTGGATCAATCTGGTTCAAGCATTGTGCCAATACCAGAAAGAGAAAAGCCCCGGAAAATATACAGTATATTAACCGAGGCGGACTCAAAAACACACAGTTTGATTCTGCCTCCATTCTTATCGGAGCGCAAGAGGAAATGAAAAAGTCGACTTTTATTTTAGCCAATATATTAGTTAGAAACAAATTAAAAGGAATAGGTATTAAATTACCAATTATTAATATAAAGAGCTAATTATTTAACGTCATTTTTAATACTTCACTACCCGCTAATAAGTATGCTCCAGCGCCATAATCCATATTATGCTCAAATTTTACCTCTCGCGGATTAAATGCCGGAAGTTGTACCCAACCAATCATGCCATTATCATGAATACAGGATTGTAATGCTGACCACGCTCTATGTAATGCGGGAAAATATTCTTCTTTATTTAATTCACCCTGATTTATTCCCCATGCAAGTCCATAACAAAAAAGCGCGGTAGCTGAACTTTCAGGTGCAGGGAAATTATCAGGATCTAATAAACTGGTGCGCCAAAAACCATCTTCATGTTGGTAATCTAGGATAGAACGCGCTAATTGTTTAAACAGTGTTATATAACGATCGCGCTCATGATAATCATCAGGCATATATTGAAGAATGCGAGGAATAGAAGCTAAAACCCAACCAATACCGCGACTCCAAAATACTTTTTCACCATTAGCTTCACGCATTTCATTTCCCTGACCATCAGGAATATAGCGGTGATCGCGGAAAATAAGTCCAGTTTCAGCATCACGTAAATGTTCAATAGCATCCCAATAAGCGGTATGCATATAATCCAAATAACGTCGTTCGCTAATAATTTCAGCCAAAGCAGCAAAACCAGGAGGTGCCATAAAAAGTGCATCGCACCACCACCAGTCTTCACGCCCTGGTTTTGGATCATTTAGCATGATATCAAACGCTTTAATCGTCGGTTCAAGAATTTCAGATTGTTCAAACAAAGGACTTATCGCCAAATAAGCTTGAGCGCAAACATGATCATCCGCAAAACGTGCATTAGGACCTGTTCTAAATCCAGTATGTAAGGTGTAATTTAACACACCATTAAGGTACTCTTTATCTTGTGTCGCTTGCCATGCCGCACTTACACAGGTCCATAAAACACCGCGTTCCCAATCTGTATCTTTAATAAAACGAGTTTTACCACTACGGCGACGAACACTGCGAACTTGATGAGCCGATTGATAACGATAAACCCGTTTCATATTTTGTAACACGAGATCTCTTTGTAAAGCCTCTGTATTAGCGTGTTCCATCCTAGTTCTCCATAAGATTATCGAGCTAACCAACCACCATCAACCGCAATGGTATATCCATTGATATAATCACTAGCTTTAGAGGCTAAAAATATGGCAGGACCTGCGACATCTTCAGGTGTTCCCCAACGCCCCGCAGGAATACGCTCTAAAATAGCAGCATTACGCGCTTCATCAGCACGAAGTGCAGCGGTGTTATCGGTTGCCATATAGCCAGGAGCAATTGCATTTACATTAATATTATATTGTGATAATTCCGTCGCTAATGCCCGTGTTAATCCCATTACCGCGGATTTACTTGCCGTATAAGAAGGAACTCGGATACCGCCTTGATAAGAAAGCATTGACGCGATGTTGATTATCTTGCCACCTTCGCCTTGTTTGACAAACTGGCGAGCCACTTTTTGCGATAAGAAAAACAGTGTCTTTTGGTTAATATTAATCACATCATCCCAATCTTTTTCACTAAATTGCAAAAGATCTTCACGGCGAATAATACCGGCATTATTCACTAAAATATCAATACGTCCCATCACCTTAACAGCCTCATCCACTAAAGCATCTAATCCATCTTGTTGGATTAAATTTTGCGTGATGTAATGAAAACGACGGCCTAACGCTTCGACTTTTTGACGCGTTTCAGGAGCATCTTGAATACCCACGCCAACAATATCCGCACCGGCTTGTGCTAAACCTATTGCCATTCCTTGCCCTAAGCCTGTATTACACCCAGTAACAATGGCAACTTTGCCTGTTAAATCAAATAAATTCATGATTAAAACCTCTAGAAGTGTGGCAATAATTGCCACACTTTTTTTGTAGGAATAAAGAATAAAATGTAATTAATTATCTGTTATTTCAGATCTTTCATAGCAACATGATCCATATCGTGGAATACCTGGTTTTCACCCACCATTCCCCAAATAAAGGTATAAGATGCGCTTCCTACGCCAGAATGAATTGACCAACTAGGACTAATGACAGCTTGTTCGTTGCGTACCACTAAATGACGAGTTTCAGTTGGCTCTCCCATATAATGGAAAACCACATTGTCATCTTTCATATCGAAATAAAGATATACTTCCATACGACGTTCATGAGTATGACATGGCATTGTGTTCCACAAGCTACCCGGCTCAAGCACTGTCATCCCCATGGATAATTGACATGTTGGTAACACTGAAGGATGTAAAAACTTATAAATCGTACGAACGTTACAATTTTCTGCATTACCTAACTTTTCAGGTGAGGCCTGCTGTTGAGTAATTTTGCGAGTAGGATAGGTGTGATGTGCTGGTGCACAGTTAATATAAAAACGCGCCGGTGTCTCTACAGAATCACTGGTGAATTCAACAGATTTGGCTCCCATACCAATATAAATGGCTTCACGAGGGCCTATTTCAAATACCTCACCGTCTATAATAACTTTACCCGCACCACCAATATTAATAGCACCTAATTCACGTCTTTCTAAGAAGAAATCAACACCAAGTGCTTTACCCGCCATTAATGCTAAAGGTTGAGTTGTTGGGACAACTCCCCCAACAATAATCCGATCTATATGGCTATAAGTGAGATTCATTTCCCCTTCACAGAATAGGTTCTCAATCAGGAACTCTTTACGAAGTCCTTCTGTATCAAGCCTTTTAGCATGTTCACTATGAATTGGCTGACGAATTTCCATTATAAATACCTCATTTTTACTGATGGGAGCATAACGAAAAGGTTATGCATTATCCCCGGATACAGAGTAAATATGATTTCCTCTGATGAATGTATCGGTAAGATGAAAACACTCATCCACCACGGCAAAGCTGGCTTGTTGACCTGCTTTGATATAACCCAATTTATCCCCTATGCCGAGATACTCAGCGGGGATCGCCGATGCCATTTGAACCGCTTCCCACTCAGGAATATGTGCAAGTTGCACCATGTTTCTTAACGCACTATCAAGACTGCAAGTGCTACCAGCTAGCGACCCATCGGCAGTTTTTGCCTGTCCATTGGTGACGGTGACCGTTTGAGCACCTAATGTGTAATCACCATCAGCTAAACCTCCTGCCCGCATACAATCTGTAATTAGGGCAATCTGTTGATATCCTTTCATGCGATATGCCAGTTGCATCATTACAGGGTGAACATGGATACCATCAGCAATAAGTTCAGCTAATACACTGTGATATAACACTGCACCACAACATCCCGGCTCACGATGATGAAGCCCGGTCATGCCGTTATACAGATGCACACCACAATCAGCACCGTGTGAAAAAGCTCGTGAAGCTTGTTCATAAGTTGCTGCTGTATGTGCCACACTTGGTTTAATTCCTCGGCTGACCAACCAATCAATCGCATTCATCGCACCTTCAGCTTCAGGTGCAACAGCAACACGCAATAGCGATCCCCCAGCACTGTCGAGTAATGTTTCTAATTCACAGATGGTCGGCGCTTTGAGATATTTCACAGGGTGTGAACCACGATGGCGTTCTGTAAAATAAGGGCCTTCTAAAAAGCTACCGAGTAACAACGCACCTGTTGCTTGAGGTTTTGATACAAACTCACGGACTTGTAATAGCGCATGACGGATATCCTCCATCGGTGCTGTGACAGTCGTTGCAACCCAAGCCACAACCCCTGTTTTAACCAGCGCATCGGCTATAGTTTGTAGCCCTTGTTGCGTTGCATCCATCACATCAGCCCCTTCACGACCATGAATATGGATATCCACAAAACCGGGTAATAATGATTTTCCTTTTAAGCGAATAACTGGGCAATCTGTTGGTGCTTGTGTGGTGATTGATTCAATATTTTCACCATTAACATGGACATAGCAGAGATAACGGATACCTTCAGGTGTAAAGGTTCTATCTGCTAAAATGGCATATCGCTGACTCATAAGCCGTCTTCTTCTTCAACATCATGACTATCTATTTGTGCCAATTGCTCTCGAATATCTTGAATGCTGTCTTGACCAATTTCGCGTAGCGTTTGCACCAATTCCGTCGTTGAACACCCTTCCCGTTCAAATGCCGCATTAACAATCATGGGTAAATTAACCCCAGCTAACACCTCAACAGAGGGATTTTGCATCATGATTGCCATTGCGCGATTACAGGGGGTACCGCCAGGTAAATCTGTTAAGAACAGATATTGCTGGCATGACATAGCGTTAATCGCTTCACGCATTTTTTGTTCAAGCTCATCCGGAGAAATTGACTCAATAAAATCAATAAACGCGATATTTTCTTGCTCACCAGCAATCGCCTTTACAGCGGATGCCATACCTGTAGCAAAATTAAGATGTCCTGAGACAATAAGACCTATCATGAGTAACTCCTTGCGAGTAGCAGATAGCTCTACTACCCGTTTGTAGCAAGTTAATAATGTATTTCGATTAACAGTGTCGACAATTAGGGCATCTCTTTTTTATAAGAATCCTAATACATGCCCAATAACGCCAAATGCTAGGGTTGAAAAAATCAATACTGGTGGCTTACCCCAAAAACCGGTACTTTTCACCATTTTGTACATTAAGAAAACTAAGCACAGTGGCAGTAAATTCGGCATAATTTTGTCGAAGAGGGCTGTTTGTAATTCAACGACTTTTCCGCCAAGTTCCAGCGAGGCGGTGGTTTGCACTTTGATAAAGGTCGCCGAGAGCGCACCAATAACAAAGATCCCCATAATATTTGCCGCTTTCGCTAATTTTTCAGTGGCATCGCTCATATTGACCATTGCCGCAGTACCTGCGCGATAGCCCATAAACATCAGTCCGAAATACACTAAAAAATGCACAATTTGATACAAGAAGAAGAAAACGAAAGGTCCTGCAATCGAGCCTTCCATTGCAATAGAAGCACCTAATGCTAAGGTCAAAGGCATTAAGGTCATATGGTCGATAGCATCGCCAATACCCCCAGTCGGCCCCATTCCTGCCACTTTCATCACATTAACAGTCGATGGCTTTTCTTTGTTCTCTTCCATTGCCACCGCCGTTCCTAATAAAAAGGTAAACAGCTTTGGACTGGCATTAAAAAATTGCAGATGGTTTTTCAACGATGTTGCATAATCGCGTTTATTATTGCCGTGAATTTTCTTCAATGCTGGAATAATTGAGAAAGCAAATCCACCACCTTGCATACGTTCGAAGTTGAAGTTACCTTCCATAAATAAGCCACGGAATGCACACTTCCAAAGTATGCCTTTAGTAATAACTTTTCTGACAGCAGTATCTTGATACTCATCAATGCCATCAATCAAAGAACCTGTTTCTGGTTTATCCTGCGTTTTCAATGCGGTGCTGTTATCAGATACCATCTTCGAAATCCTCATTCTGCTGACTTGAATTTTTATTGTTACCACTAAAGAAGAAGTAGAGTGCGGCGGCTGATGCGCCTAAAATAGCGACGGCCATAATTGGGAGTTTGAGATAGGTTGTCATCACGAAACCAATAAAGAACACACCGGCCACTTCTTTTGACCACATAATTTTTAGAAGCATTGCAAAACCAATTGCGGGTACCATTTTCGCCCCAATACCTAATCCTTCTAATAAAACTTTTGGCGTGTTCTCATCAATCCATTGAGCAGCATGTTCACCAAAATAAACAGTAACAAAAGCGACTAAAGCATAAAGGAGTGAACGGACAATAAGTGTAATAATCAGCAAGCGAGAGATCCCCGCCCCGTCAGCCTTTTCTGCATATCGATCCGCTTTACCCATGGTAAATGCAGTCATAGCAAAGAAACCAATCACCAACATCTGCATTAAAACAGCAATAGGCATACCTATTCCCATTGCAACTTCCGGTGATTGTTTTGTCATTACTGCAAAAGCAACTGCTGCAATGGTGCCTAAAGTCACATCTGGTGGCTGAGCTCCGGCATTAGGTACAAGCCCTAACCATGCAAGTTCTAAGGTAGCACCTGCAATTAATCCTACTTGCATATCTCCCATAATCAGACCGACAACGGGCCCTGTAATTAATGGTCGATGGATATTTAATGCCACGTCGTACTTATCGATACCGCAAAAGAAGGCCCATAAAGCCACTAAAGAAGCTTCAAAAATCATAAATTATCCTCAAACCTGCCTATAGCAGGTTTTCTTGATCAGGAAATAATCAGGCTGATGCGAGTGTTAGTACATCAACAGGAGTTTGATCTGGTGTGTTTTGGACTGTGCAAGTAACCCCTTTTTCGATAAGACGCTTAAAAGCACTAAGATCTTTTTCATCGATAGAGACTGTTTTCGCAATTTGACGTTTACCTTCATGAAAATGCATATTGCCAACATTACAATGAGTAATAGGCACGCCACCTTCAACTAAACGGGCTACATCAGTTGGGTTATTACACAGAACAAAAATTTTCTGACGAGGAGATGCTTTGCTAATAACATCAATAGTTTTTTGAATAGAGAAAAAGCGAACCGCATATTCGCCGCCAGCAGATGCTTTCATTCCCGCCTGCATAAATGCAGCATTGGGACCTTCAGCAGCATCATCATTAGCGACTAAAATTAGGTTTGCTTCCGTATGTTTACCCCATGTAATGCGGATTTGTCCATGAAGTAAACGTTCATCAATGCGGGTCCAGACAATATTAGGTGTGTTCATAACTAGCTCTCTTATTATATTTTATTAATTTAAAGCAGACTGTGTGTCTTCTGTTTTAAGTGAGAACGGATAAATTGTGACGCCTTGTACAACTCGATTGATTTCTCCGGTTGGAGATGGATTATCAGGCGTATTCCCTAGTGCAATAGAACTGTGAAATGCAAATGATTGCGCCAACATCAAATAAGGGAACAATAGCGCCACATCTGAACAGTTCTCTAACGCTGGAATATAAACAAAACTCTCTGGTGAAAAAGTTTTATCATTTCGTGCGGTGATCGCGATCACCTTGCCTGATGCATTATCGTGAATAACCTCTCGTAATAAATCTGTCTCGTATTGACGTGTATAAGGATCATTAGAGAAAAACATCACCACAAGGGTTTCTTTATTTACGATGGATTTAGGCCCGTGTCGAAAGCCTAATGGGGTATCAAAATTGGCTACGACTTTACCCGCCGTCAGCTCTAACATTTTTAATGCGGCTTCTTGTGCTAGCCCTTGTAATCCTCCGCTACCAAGATAAATAACGCGTTTGAATTTTCCTGCGTATTGATGGCGGATAATTTTATTTGCTTTGTCAAATTGCGCTTTGTAATCACTAAAAAACGGCGCAATAGCATCAGTAAATACACTATCGCCTAAAAAGATAGTGACCGCCGCCATCATCATTGAAGAAAAACTTGATGTCATTGCTAATGAGCGATCGTTTGACTCTTCCGGCATTAATAACGCCAATGCCTTATGATTATTTTGGCAATATTGATAAAGCTGGCCCTGAGGGTTACAGGTTAAAACTAAGTGGTAACATTGCGATAAGCACTTCTTTGCAATATCTAACGCAGCCACACTTTCGGGGCTATTCCCTGAACGAGCAAAAGAAATCAGTAATGTAGGGATATCTTCGGCTAAATATTCTTGAGGATCAGCAACTAAATCCGTTGTGGCAATAGCATCAACACGACGTTTTATAGCTCCCGTCAAAATAGGTGCTAACGCTCTACCGGCAAACGCGGATGTTCCAGCTCCCGTAAGAATTATTCTGCTATTTGATGCCTCCAATGCTTTTTCTAAAAAAGACTCAATATCAGCACGTTTTTCTCGAATTGATAGCCATGTTTTTTTCCAGCACTCTGGTTGCTGGTCAATTTCTTTCGCTGTCCAAAATGCGTTTAACTGCTCAAGTTCAGCGGTTTGATAGCTTAAATATTCAATGGTTTCCCTCAATTGATGGACATTGCACGCATCGGCATAAACCGATAACACATCACGAATTTTCGCTATAACAAATGACTCAGGCGTACCCGCAATTTTCCCCTCTCTAAACTGGGTAAATTGATAAGGCAAATATTGGCTAAGTAAGGGAAGTGGGATAGGCTTAACAGATAAATTATCCATTAATGTGTCAATAGCAGTATTAATCTCGGCATCAGGCCAATAATAACGAATACGATCACTAAAACTATAAACACGAGCAAAGGCGAGTTGACGTTCATCACCGTGATAATATTTTTGCCAAAAATTAGGCTCACGGCACATCAATTGTTCCATTTTTTCACGTAATCGAGAGCACTTCTCAAGAGGAAATAATGTTTCTTCAATGGCGCAAAGTGCATATAAACCTTCACGCATAGCAAATGTTAGCGCCGGCCCAACTTTTAAAATAGCAAAGTGATCATGGACGAGTTGCTGATAAGCTTGATTGGTTTGATAATCTGTAGAGTGAGCTTCAAAAACCAGATGAGAATAGTCATTTACTACTTGGCTTAACGCTTGTGCTTTTTCAGATTGATAATCAATAATACCGGTATGATCAAATTCAACCCCAGGCTGTACAACTAAACCTATAACACGAGTCCAACACTCTCCCACACCAGCGTCATAAAATGCTTGGCGATGGCACGCTAATGTTTTACGGGCAGCATCAGGTGAAGTTACCTCAACGGTATCAAGCTCTTCAGCAGCACCACCAGGAACGGGGACTTCTGTGCCAACAACATAAACAATATCACTAAAACCAAATGTCTTTTTGGCGGTATTTTCTGCAATAACAGCAAGACGAGCTGCACGCGATGCCACGATTTCATCTGTTAAAGGAATAGGATCATCTGCACAAGACATACTGCAATCAAGATGGATTTTTTTAAATCCCGCGGCAACATAATGTGCAATAAGTACATCCGCATTTGCCATCGCTTCTTCAGCATTAAGATGCTGCCAGCGATTAGGCCCTAAATGGTCACCACCAAGGATAAGCTTTTCGACAGGAAAACCGACATTTTCCGCTTTCTCAATAACATATTGGTAGAAATCAGCGGGAGTCATACCTGTATAACCACCAAACTGATCAACCTGATTAGAGGTGGCTTCAATCAGCAGAAAGGAATCATCGTCCAGCGCTTGTAATAAAGCAGCTTCTATTACTAAAGGGTGGGCAGAACAAACAGAATAAATACCATTCTGTTTGCCTGATTTATGTTGCTGAACAATCTTTTCTAAAGGATGCATGTAAATACTAACTCCATAATCAACACCGGCGGTGTTGCTAATGGAGTTAGCAAATTACGCTGTCTTATCGTCCACGATGATAACGTCGATTTTATGATCTTTCAGTTCCTGAACATACTCATCAGGAATACCTGAATCCGTCACTAACACATCAATATCACCAAATTCTCTGATCATATGACAGCTGCGTTTACCGAATTTCGTAGAATCTGCAACCGCAATAATCGTTTCTGAGATATCACACATTAAACGGTTAAGACTGGCTTCCTGTTCATTGTGAGTAGTGATACCAACACGTAAATCAAATCCGTCAACACCAAGAAAAACCTTATCGAAACGGTAATTTCTTAGACTATTTTCAGCTTGTGAGCCAGAAAAAGACAATGCACTTTTTCGCAATACACCACCTGTCATTAAAACCTCAACACCTGTGGTATTTGCTAACTCCATTGCGACATCCAGACCGTTAGTCATGACGACTACATTTTCGCGCGACTTTAAATGTGTCGCGATTTCGCGTGTAGTTGTCCCCGAGTCAAGAATGACGGTGTCTCCATCCTTTATCAGCGTTGCGGCAGCTTTCCCGATTAATGTTTTAATGCCCGCATTTTGTCCACGTTTTTCATGGATACTCAGTTCAGCAATAAAGCCTGTATTAGGAATTGCTGCGCCATGAGAGCGAACGATATAGCCATTTTTCTCAAGAAAACTTAGATCGCTGCGGATAGTGACACTTGAGACTTTAAATAATTCAGCGAGATCTTCGACTCTGGTTTTGCCCTGTTGGTTAACCATATCGAGGATTTCCATACGCCTCTCAACTGCCGCTTTCACTTTCGTCTCCTTACGAAACCAAAAGATTTACTTTCGATTGATTTCGAATGTAGTTTACTACGCCAAATTTAACCGACAACGCAAAAAAACAAAACTTTTGATCTCTTTCACAAAGTTTCGATTTCACTGTCGATTGCTTACGATTATTTTCGTGTCATGTCAATGATAGCCTTGAGGGCATCAGTTTCCAATAAATAAAATGATATAAGGTAATGTCACTCTTATGATTACACCATATATAGCTATATAAAATGCCATAAAATAGAGTTAATAGCGAAATATTTCACAAAAATCAGATTAAAAATTCAAAATGATTATTTATTTTCGAAAAATAAAAGAGTCATATCGCTCAAATAATCAAAAGAACACGAAATTATCGCCATGAGAACATCGTTAAATTGAAAATTATTGTGTTATATACTTATCAATAAACTTTCATTTACTTTCGATATTCTATATTTGTGATTTTAATCTCTTTTGTTTTGTAAAAATTTACGTAATGTAACAGGATAAAAAATAAACTCAGGAAATAAATAATGGCATCAAATCAACCTGCTTTATTTCATATGATGGCAAAGCCGACAAGCTACCACTGTAATATTAAATGTGAATATTGCTTTTATCTGGAAAAAGAAAATATTTTTCAAGATGAGACAAAAGAAACAGGCCATACAGTGATGCCTGATGGTGTACTTCGTCGTTATATTAAAGACTATATTCAGTCACACAGTGGCGATCAGGTTGATTTTGCTTGGCAAGGTGGTGAACCAACGCTTGCAGGATTAGCCTTCTTTGAAAAAGTGGTCAAATACCAAAAGCAATTTGCTAACGGCAAGACAATTACCAATAGTGTACAAACCAATGCGATTGCCATTAATCGCCAATGGGCACAATTCTTTGCTGATAACCACTTTCTATTAGGCGTTTCAATTGATGGCATTGAAGCCGTTCACGATAAATATCGTATTTCAGTCAATGGTAGCCCAACATTTGAACGCGTAAAACGCGCCATCAATTTACTAAATGAGTATGGTGTTGAATTTAATACATTAACCGTTGTAAATGATCAAAACTGGAATAAAGGAAAAGAGACTTATCAAGCTTTAAAAGATTTAGGTTCAACTTTTTTTCAATTTATTCCCATAGTCGAAGTGGATAGACGTTTCCCACACACTCATGGCGGACATTATGCTCCCGGTCCTAACGCACAATTAGCGGCTTTTTCTGTTCCTGCTGAAGGTTACGGAAAATTTATGACTGATATATTCAATGAATGGATACGCCAAGGTGATGTAGGAAAAATATACATTCGCTTATTTGATAGCTTATTAGGGACATGGATGGGATATCCTGCATCAACATGTATTCAATCTAAAACTTGTGGTCAAGCATTAATTATTGAAGCCAATGGTGATGTTTACTCTTGTGATCACTATGTTTATCCCGCTAATAATTTAGGCAACATACAACTAACAAGTCTTGCACAGCTCGCAACATCAAAAACACAGCAACGCTTTGGTCAAAATAAATACGATAAACAAACCAACCTTTGCAAACAGTGTGAAGTGCAAAGCTTATGTTATGGCGGTTGTCCTAAACATCGCATTATTGCTATAGAAGGCGAAAAATATCGCCACAATTATCTATGTCACTCTTATAAAAAAATATTTCATCACACGGCAATCGGCATGCAATTAATGCGTCAAGCGATAGCTCGTGGAGGCCTTGCCAGTGATGCACTTGGGGCGATGCAAAAAAACTATCTCAAGTGACCCTTATTTTATTTCATTTTATTTATTTTGGAGACAATCTGTGACCTTACCTTTTGTTAAAAAAAGCATACTCGCGGGGATCATTGCCACGTCATGTTTAAGCCTTCCAATATCAGCCCATGCTGGTGGCACACCTGAAAAACCGAATGTACTGTTAATCGTAATGGATGATTTAGGCACAGGACAACTTGATTTTGTACTGGATACCTTAGATGTAGATGCGTTAGCTCAGCGACCAACACCTCCTCGTTATAAAGGTGATATCAATAAAATGATAGAAGCCGCACGTATTGCGATGCCTAATGTCAGTGATATGGCAGAAAACGGTGCAAAAATGACTAATGCATTTGTAGCTCATCCCGTTTGTGGCCCTTCTCGTGCAGGTATCTTTACAGGACGCTCACCCGCCAGTTTTGGTACTTACAGCAATGATGATGCCATTTTAGGTATACCCCAATATATCAAATTGTTACCTTCACTTTTCCAAGAAAATGGCTATGCCACTGCCAGCATTGGTAAATGGCATAATGCAAAAGTTATCCGTAAACCGAAAATAAATGAAAATAAACAAACCCGTGATTATCACGACAATATGATCTCAACCCCTGAAGCGGGTTATGCGCCTCATGAGCGGGGCTTTGATTACGCCTTTAGTTATTATGCATCAGGTGTTGCCTTATGGAATTCGCCTGCATTTTGGCGTAATGGTGTCAATGTTCCTGCTCCGGGTTACACCACCCATCTATTAACGGATGAAACACTAAAATTTATTGATGAACATAAAGATAAACCTTTTTTTATCAATCTTTCTTATAGCGTTCCACACATACCGTTAGAGCAAGCATCTCCTGCTAAGTATATGGATAAATTTGATACAGGGAATGTGGAGGCAGATAAATATTTTGCCGCCTTAAATGCAGCAGATGAAGGTATTGGACAAATCATTGCGAAATTAAAAGAAAATGGTGAGCTAGAAAATACATTAATTTTTTTCTTATCTGATAATGGTGCAGTTAATGAATCCCCCATGCCCATGAATGCCATGGATAGAGGCTTTAAGGGCCAGATGTTTAATGGTGGAGTTAGAGTACCTTTTATTGCTTATCAACCCGGAACTATTCCCGCGGGAACAAAAAGCGATGCGATGATCTCCGCACTTGATATTTTGCCAACCGCGTTACAAGTCGCTGATATTCAAATTCCTGATAGCCTGCAAGTAGAAGGTAAAAATATTATGCCATTGCTTAAAGGTGAAACAACGCGTTCGCCTCATGCTTATCTGTATTGGGCTGGCCCCGGCACTAAGCATTATAGTGAAGAAAACCAAGAGTTTTGGCATGGTTATCACCAATGGATCACCTATCAACGTCAAACGCCTCCAGTAAACCCTAACTTAGAGAAACTGTCTAAAGGTGCTTGGGCAGTGCGTGATGGTGAATGGGCGCTCTATTTTTATGATGATGGTAAAAATCAACCACAGCTTTTTAACGATAACACCGATCCTAGCGAATCAATCGATTTGGCAAAACAAAATCCACAAAAAGTGGCTGAACTAAAAAATGCGTATTACCAGTGGATCAAAGATAAACCTAAACCTGTTATTTGGGGGCAAGAACACTATCAAATACTAGTAGATTCAGCCAAACCTTAAACTCAACTTCCGTTTTGTTTCGCAAGGATGCGTCTTTTTTCTGAGATACGAAAATGGTTATTGAAATTGCATCTAAACCACGGCCTAAACTGCCTTATGAGCACCCTGATGTAAAAATTTATCAACGCTTATTTAAAGAAAATATAATCCGGCGATTAGTCAGAAAATCGGCTTATCACCGTCATGATAATGCTATTGCTGACTTTTTTAAGGATGAGACACACACTCTTTTTTCGCTCTGTGAAAGACTTACTCAGTATATTACAGAAGCTTTTCATCACTATCAGGTTTGGGGTTATTCCCATGCCTATTACCCCGGTAGTCCTGGTCAACAAACCGTCAGAACCGATGCGCTAGAAGGGGTCAGTCGAGTACTTCCTTTACTTGCCGCATGGACAGTAAATAGCAAAAAAAGCACATTACTAGGTTTAAACCAGCAAATTTACCATTTACCCTCAATGATAAAACAAAGCTTTATTCATGGAACAGATCCTCTTCATAAAGGCTATTGGGGAAAACTTGAAAATTACGATCAACGAATTTGTGAGGCATCTGATCTCGCTCTTACTCTTTGGATCAGCCGTGAATGGGTTTGGGATACGTTATCTTCGGAGATCAAACAGCAAATAATTAACTGGTTTGAACAAGTTAATCACTGCGAAATTGTTGATAATAACTGGCATTTTTTTCCACTAACCGTCCAATTTGTTATTAAAGCACTGACAGGTAAAGATACCATTGCCCATTGGCGTTATGAAAGATTAAAAGAATTTTATGTCGGTGATGGATGGTTTCGTGATGGGGCAAAAGGTAATTATGATTACTACAATGCGTGGGGGTTTTATTATTCTCTTTATTGGCTAGCGCAAATTGATCCACAATTTGATCATGATTTTATTACTCAATCCCTGAATAATTTTAATCAACACTACCTTTATTTTATCACCCCAAAAGGTATTCCTTTTTTTGGTCGTAGTGCTTGTTATCGTCTTGCTGTTTCTGCGCCATTACTCGCAGGCGTTGATTTACAATGCCCTTTTGTCAAAGTTGGAGAGGCTAAACGGGCTTTTGAAAGTAGCTTACGTTATTTTATTTCTCAAGGTGCACTCAAAAATGGCGCTCCCACTCAAGGGCTATTTAATCATGATGCTCGTTTAGTTGATAATTACAGTGGTCCAGCAAGCTCTTTTTGGTCATTACGGGCTGTCATTATCGCTCTTTATTGTGCTGATCGTATTAATTTATGGCAAGCACCATCACTTCCTTTACCTATCGAAAAAAATGACTTTCGTTTCGAAATACCCGCTATCCAAGCATCAATTATCGGGGTGAAAGCAACACAAGAAGTCAGTGTTATTTTTCGAGAGGATTATACACAACAACAATCACCTTTAACTCGCCGTTTAGAAAAACAAACGCGAGTACAAAAAATCACAGAAACTGTAATTGGACAATCAAGACGCCCTAAAAACAACCTATTACGCAAAGGAGTCACCAGTTACAGTTCTAAAATGACACATTTCTTCTGACTTATTTTCATTTGCTTTCGGTGCGAAGGGAATAAAAATGTGATTTAGATCTTTTACCTTTCTATTTCTTTCGTTTATTATTAATCGTAATTAAACGAAAGATGAGAGGCAAACATGTATCTGGTTTCTACTCGTAATATGCTCAATAAAGCACAGCATGAAAACTATGCTGTGCCCGCTTTTAACATTCATAACTTGGAAACTATCCAAGTGGTAATGGAAACTGCGGCTGAAATGGCATCACCTGTGATCTTAGCAGGCACACCTAGCACGTTTGCTTATGCTGGTAGTGATTATTTAATTTCGATTTGCCAGCAAGCGGCTGAGCAATATCGCATCCCAGTAGCACTACATTTAGATCATCATGAAAATATTCCTGATATTTGCAATAAGGTGATTTCGGGGGTGCGATCAGCCATGATCGATGCTTCTCATTTTCCTTTTGAAGAAAATATTCGCCTGGTTAAAGAGGTCGTCAATTTCTGCCATTATTGGGATTGCACCGTAGAAGCTGAATTAGGTCGTCTTGGTGGGCAAGAAGATGATTTAATCGTTGATGCGAAAGATGCGCTATTTACCGATCCTGATTCAGCAGTACAATTTATCAAAGCCACGGGAATTGACTCATTAGCGGTGGCGATTGGTACAGCACATGGTATGTATAAACATGAACCACATCTTGATTTTGATCGTCTACATGCCATCCGCCAAAAAACAGAGATCCCTTTAGTACTACATGGCGCGTCAGGTATTCCTGATACTGATGTACGTCATTGTATCGACTTAGGTATTTGCAAAGTTAACGTAGCAACCGAACTTAAAATTGCTTTCTCTAACGCAATTAAGCAGTACTTTTTAGATAATCCTGATGCCAGTGATCCTCGCCATTATCTAGTGCCAGGTAAAGCGGCGATGAAAGCGGTGGTTGCAGATAAAATTCGCGTCTGTAAAAGTGATGGGAAACTGTGAAAATAAATAGAACTGTCGCCATTATTGGCGAATGTATGATAGAGCTAAGTGGCCAACCTTTTTTGCCACAACAACAGCGTTTTGGGGGCGATACATTAAATACAGCACTGTATTTAGCGCGCCTCATTCCTACATTACATCCGCAATATATAACAGGTTTAGGCACTGATAATTACAGTGCCTTAATGCAAAAAGCATGGGAAAAAGAGGGGATCAACTGCCAGTCAGTGATCACCATTCCCGAAAAACTTCCCGGTTTATATGCCATTGAAATTGATACTTGTGGTGAGCGTAGCTTCCATTATTGGCGTAGTGATGCCGCTGCACGTTATATTGCAACGGACAACCGTTTTGCAACACATCTAGATACCTTGCCCGACGATAGTGTTATCTATCTTAGTGGTATTTCCCTGGCCATTTTAACGCCGAAAGGAAAAGAAGCGTTAATCACGCAATTAATCCGCCTTAAACAGCGAGGGCTCACCTTAATTGTCGATTCAAACTTTCGGCCTCGTTTATGGGATCTAATACCTCATGCGCAAGAGTGGTTCGAAAAACTATATCGACTCAGTGATATCGCTTTAGTCACCGGAGATGATGAACAAGCTCTCTGGCAACAACCCAGCCTTACTGAGCAAAAAATTGTCGAACGCCTTCATCAATGGGGCAATAAAAACGTCATTGTTAAACTAGGAGCAAAAGGAGCTTTCTGGTCTGATAGTGAAAATACCGGTTATATCTGCCCCAAACCGATACAGCATGTCATAGACACTACGGCAGCCGGGGATTCTTTTAATGCTGGTTTTATTGCTGCATGGCTACAAAACTACCCTTTGCCTACATGTTGTTTATGGGGAAATACATTAGCAGGATTAGTTATCCAACATCATGGCGCCATTATTCCCCATAACATCACTGATTCATTCTATTCACTCATCAAGGATAACCATGAGACAGTCAATTGTTGATACACTTTCAGTACTGAAAGTGATCCCCGTGATCCAAATTAATCGCGCCGAAGATGCAATTTGGCTGGGTGAAATACTAACCCAAAATCAATTACCTATTGCTGAAATTACCTTTCGTACTCCAGCAGCCGCCAAAGCAATAAAGCTGATGAGAGAACACTTTCCTGAGCTTATTCTTTGTGCGGGTACCGTATTAACAGCGCAACAAGCTGATATAGCAAAAGAAGCGGGTGCAAGCTTTGTTATTTCTCCCGGTTATAATCCAAAAACCGTCGATTATTGCCTTCATAATGGCATTGATATTGTGCCTGGAATAAATAACCCAAGCCAAATTGAAGTTGCTCTTGAGCGGGGTTTAACCTTGCTAAAATTTTTCCCAGCAGAAGCTTCTGGTGGAGTAAAAATGCTAAAAGCAATGGCGGCACCTTACTCTCAAGTTCAATTTATGCCTACTGGAGGAATTAGTCTAAACAATGTTAGTGATTACCTCGCTATCGGGCAAGTTATCGCATGTGGTGGCAGTTGGATTGCTACTACTGAGGCAATTGATAATCAAGACAAACAGACTATTGCTCGCAATATTCAAAATATCCATTCATTACTTAAGAATAAAGGATAAACAAAATGAAACAGGTTGCCGTTTTATTGGCTGATGGTTTTGAAGAAGGTGAAGCGGTTGTTTTTATTGATATCATGCGTCGCCTTGATATTCATGTAGATGTACTTTCTTGCATGGATACACTGGTATTAAACACCTATTTTAACACTAAGATCAGTGCTGATTACCTATTAACCGAAAAATTCACACACAGTTATGACGCAGTAATGATGCCCGGTGGTCCTAAAGGTACAGATCGTCTATGTGCAAATTCACTCGTGATTGATTTTATTAAACGCCATATTGCACAAGACAAATACATTTGTGCTCTATGCTCTTCCGGTGCAAAAGTATTAGCAGCACATCATCTTCTTGAAGGTCGTTATTACAGCACTGGTGATAAACTTGCTGATAAATATGATGATGGTCATTATCTTGACCAAGATGTTGTTGTTGATGGGAAATTTATCAGTGCCAAAGGATTAGGTGTTAGCTTTGAATTTGCCTTTACGGTAGCTAAATATTTGCTCAGTGACAATGTAGAAAAAGTAGATTGGCAAGCTAATCACATTTACTTTAAACATTGGCCGTTGTCTTACCTTGACTAAATATTAAATAACTAAGCCCTCTTTTTAAACCGCCGTTAATAACAGAGCGGTTTATTAGAGGGCTTTCATTTCTTATCAAAAAAAAGAGTTAGAAACGATACAGACTAAATGGTTTGGCATCTAATACAGGTTTTTTGCCTAATAATAAATCTGCTGTAATTTCTGCTGATACAGGGCTTTCGGTCATTCCCCAACCTGTTGCAGTATTAATAACTAGGCCTGGATACTCTTTAACATCAGAGATAATTGGGTTTTCATCTGGTGCAATCGCCATCGCACCACTCCACTGATCAATTAACGTTGATTCTTTAAATGCTGGGAACTCTTTTTTCAGTTTTTCCAGTGAGGCATTTAATTCTGGCAGATCAGGCAGAGCGGTCATATCACGATATTTTTCAAATGGCGACTCTTCATTAAGATCCCAATGTGTTGATTGCATAAAGGAATTAATCAACTGCTCATTTAACGAAATATGTACTGGGAAATCAGGTAAAGCCAGCAGAGGTAAATATTTATAGCCGTAAGTAAATGATTCTTTTACTACCGGAGCAACAATGACACGAGGAGAAGTTGCATACGTTCCATCCGCTTGCTCACGGAAGAAAATTCCGCCGGGTAAAGCAACGTTTCCACCTGGCGCATTTGGTGCTGCGCTAATTAATTGCTGTGATTGATAAGCAGGTAATGTTGGTACATCAACATTTAGGTTCTGCATAAATAAACGTGACCAAACACCACCGGCGACAACAACACGAGAGGTTTTAATTGGTCCTTTTTCTGTTACAACATCAGAAATAACACCAGCTTGCGTTTCTAAACCACGGGCTGCACAGTTTGTGAAAATTTTGATACCCATTTTTTTGGCATATTCTGCCATCACAAAAGTCGCAACTTCAGGATCGAAGCTTCCTGAGTCTTCTTCGAAACCAGCAATTTTCCAATCAGTGGTAGCGCCACGTAAACGTTGTTTTAACTCAGCGCCTTCAATCATTTTTGTTCTAAATGGAATGTCTGAGCCAACATCTTTGCTTTTAGCATCAATCCATTTTCTTACGTTTTCTAAATCTTCTTCATCTAAAGGAACTTCTACACGACCTTGTGTACGATAAGTGGTATCAATACCAACTTTAGCGTTCATTTCACGCCAGCGGTGCTTCCCGAGGTGATGTAATAAGAAGGTTTCATCTGGCATTTTATAGCTAATAGCTTGACCATAGAATCGCGATGATTGTTCGCCGGCAATATTTCCTTTTTCAACGATTGTGACAGATAAGCCACGCTCAGCAAGGTTAATCGCGGTCATGATACCTAAAATACCCGCACCAATTACAACAACATCATCTTGTTTCGGTAATGGACCGCCAGTTCCCTCAACAAAACCATGTCTCGGCGTACCAGGAACAAAACGCCCTTCTCGCGTTAACATAGGTGTTAAAATCCCAGCGCCTGCAGCAACAGCAACCACTGTGCCACCAAGAATAAATTTTCTTCTACTTATTGCCATTTCGAAACAATTCCTTTCATGCAGTGAATAATTATCATTATATAATCACGGCATTTTATTCTATTTGTAACGCAATAGTAAACTAGTTGTGATTATTTTTTTGGTAAATAGTATATGGATGAGCTAATATATTCAAAATGTAAGCAATTGATTCAAAGTGTTAATATTTAAGGCTTTATTGGATTAAAATAATTTTTTTAATAAAAAATTTAATATTTTTATTAGGTTTATATAAATCAAGTTCATAATAACTGATAGAAAAATAACCATTGATACAAAATTTTTCACTAAAAAAGCTATTATCATGGCGTTTTTTATCATAGCGGTGCTAATATAATTTCATCTATTAACGCACTTTTTGCTCAAAGAATATTCAGGCAAATAAATAACGTTGGAATAATGTTAATCTTTTCCTCTATTTTAGAGATGGGTATTGATGCTTATTTCAATAGTGTGTTGTTCTTTCAGACTAGATATTTATATAATTCAAATTGCTTAAAAAATAACGCCCTACCCATCATCAAAATTAATTATCTATTAAGTACTGCTATCCCATTATTTAACAACTATAAATCAATCGGTTAGCCTCAAATACGGTGAGTAAATGCAAAATCAAGTCGCACAATCAATGAAAAACAGTATCAAGGTATACTTGGTAAACTCATTTACTCGTGATCATTGCGGTGGCAACCCTGCCGGAGTCGTTCTCAATCCTCCCAAGCTAACGACAGAACAAAAAATCGCCATTGCTCAACAAGTTGGATTTTCTGAAACGGCATTTGTCTATTCGGGTGATGACACTGATTTTAAAGTAGATTTTTTTACTGCTGAAGGAGAAGTTGATTTTTGTGGGCATGCAACATTAGCGGTTTTTTTCACTCTGTCATCGCTTAAGTTACTCAAACCTGGCGATTATAGCCAAAAAACCAAGGCAGGAATTTTAACCGTTACCATTAATCACGATAATATTGTGATGGAACAAACGCTTCCTATTACCCATAAGGGGCCTTGTGTTAACGATGTCGCAAAGGCGCTGGGCATTCTACCTGAAGTGATAGAAAAGACAGATTTACCAATAGAGATTGTCTCAACAGGATTAAACGATATTTTTGTTCCTGTACAATTTGGCTATTTAGATGCTTTACAGCCTGACTATCAAGCTATCGCTGCTTTAAGCCATAAATTTGATACTATCGGCTTTCATGTCTTTGAACTTAGTCATGATCAAAATATTACTGCCCACTGCCGAAACTTTGCACCACGCTATGGCATTAACGAAGAATCAGCCACAGGTAGCTCAAGCGGTGCTTTAGGGTGTTATCTTGTTCATCACCTTTTGCCAAACAAAAGGCAATTTTTGTTCGAACAAGGTAGAGCAATGCAATGCTCTTCTTTAATTGACGTATTTATTGATTCGACAGCAAAAAACGTCACTCGCGTTCAAGTTGGTGGAAAAGCGACATTGATTGGTACAAAAATAATTGAGATCTAAAAATACTATATTTAATAAGTGGCGTTGAACCGATGATTATTTATCACTTGGCAACGCCACTATTACGAATCAAAACAAGTTGATAGAGCAAAACGTCACAATTTAACAGATGATAGTCACTGTGTTGCTCTTAATTAAACAGTGAAAGCCGAAGCACTAAAGCAACGAGTGTAACAATGAGCACAGGGATAGTCATGATGATCCCTGTTTTGAAATAATATCCCCATGTGATCGTCATATTTTTTTGTGATAAAACATGTAGCCACAATAGTGTTGCCAAGCTACCTATTGGTGTAATTTTTGGCCCCAAATCAGCACCAATCACATTGGCATAAATCATCGCTTGTTGAATTACCCCTGTCGCGTCACTTCCTTCAATGGATAGAGCACCAATTAATACCGTTGGCATATTATTCATTATTGATGATAAAAAGGCGGTAATAAATCCCGTACCAATTGTTGCTATCCATAACCCTTTATCAGCAAGGTAATTAAGTATTTCAGAAAGATAATCAGTTAATCCTGCATTTCTTAAACCATAAACCACCAAGTACATACCTAAAGAGAAAATGACGATTTGCCACGGTGCGCCACGCAACACTTTTTTAGTATTAATCGTACGGCCTTTGGCTGCAATTATCCAAAGAATTAAAGCGCCAATTGCCGCTATTGCACTAACAGGAATACCTAATGGCTCTAAAATAAAAAAACCAATGAGCAATAACAACAATACAAGCCAACCTGCTTTAAACGTAGTCATATCCTTAATAGCTAAAGCTGGCTCACTCAGTTTTTTAACATCATATTGGTTAGGAATATCTTTACGGAAAAACCAATGTAGCATCACAAGCGTTGCAACAATTCCCGCAATATCGACTGGCACCATAATTGATGCATATTCAGTAAATCCAATATTAAAGAAGTCCGCAGAAACGATATTCACGAGGTTCGAAACAATCAGCGGCAAGCTCGCTGTGTCTGCGATAAACCCGGCAGCCATAACAAAGGCTAATGTCGTACCTTTGTTAAAACCAAGTGCAAGTAACATCGCAATCACAATAGGCGTTAGTATCAATGCTGCACCATCATTAGCAAATAAAGCAGCAACCATTGCACCAAGTAGCACGATATAACTGAATAGTAATCTTCCTTTACCACCCCCCCACTTGGCAACATGTAATGCCGCCCATTCAAAAAAGCCACTTTCATCTAAAAGTAGGCTAATAATAATTACTGCAACAAATGTCGCTGTGGCATTCCACACAATGTTCCAAACAGTCGGAATATCTTGAAAACTGATCACACCAAAAAGGAGTGCCAATATAGCGCCGGCCGTTGCACTCCAACCAATACCCAACCCTTTCGGCTGCCAGATAACCAAGGTGATCGTTAAAACAAAAATTAATGCAGCAACAAACATAACAACCTCGTTTAAAAGGTGCATTCACACACACCTAATCATATATGTTTTTTCGAATATATTTAGTTAAATTTTTTACACAGAACAACGATGACCAGACTCTTTTTTCTCTAGGATCTTGAGTAAATCTGCAACTCTATTTTTCTCTGTGATATAAGTTATATCAATAATATTTTTCACCCACGGCAGTAATACAGGAGATAATCGATAATGAACCCATTTGCCTTGCTTCGAATCGAGCAAAAGACCCGACTCTCTCAGCATAGCTAAGTGTCGAGATGTCTTGGGTTGCGATAAATTTAAGGCAGTATAGATATCACAAACACATAGCTCACCAGATGCTTTTAAAAGCAATACGATATCTAGTCTGGTTTGATCACCTAAAATTTTAAACAGTTGTAATGGTTTCATGTATCCCCCTTTACGATCTTTAGCTTAAAAATACCTCCATCAAACACATACGTCAAATCATATGTGAGTTATACATTATTGTGGCATAATGTCGCTATCTATTATGCCTATAATAAATACTTATTATCGAGTTCTATTTAAATGAATTATTAATTTAATTAAATATTGATAGGAAGATCATAGGGTTAAAATAAGAAAATCAAAATAAGATACATTATTTATCATAATTTCACTGCCACATCCAACCTATTAAAAATAAAAAGTCCAACTTAAATTATTTAAATGAAATCTACTATTAAAATAACATCAAATTAAGAAAGTCTTAATTAGAGAAATTAGAAATATATACTTACTAATTATTAACTAAATAAATAAAAGGTGTATCATATGTATATTAGTTTGTTGTCTACTTTATAAAAAGGAATAATTATATGAAAAAAACATTACTCAGTCTTGTTATGCTGACTGTAATATCAACGCCAGTATTGGCTAAAACGCCTATCGCTAATTTGAAAATCAATGGTGATATCAAACCACCAACTTGTACTATTAATGGCGCAACACAAAGTGATGTTATTTTTAATTTAGGTAAAATTAGTCCATCGTTGATCCCTAAATCATCAAATTATATATATCCTAATAATACAACCTCGACTAACGTCACTATTGAATGCGATGCAAACACTTATCTTACATTTAAAGCCACTGATACTTATGTAAACAGTCAGCTTGATCTTGATCAAACCAGTAAAACTAAAGCTAGTGGGATATTTCACCTGGTTAATAAAGACCAGGTAGACACTTCCGTGGGGGGAATACTATTCGTTTGGTACAATGTGACTGTAGATGGAAAACCCGCATTTATTAGCCGGGCAAATGATGCAACGGTAGGTTTTTCAGATAATAAAACTGTTATAGTTAAAGAAGTCACTAATGGTTGGACGACAAAACAACAAGAAAATGTAGATAAAAATAGTTTAGATTTAATGCCAGGTCAGATTTTTTCTACCAGCATTTCAGCAGGGAAAGTATCTTCTGCATTTATTTTATCTAAAGATTCATTAAATAAAAAAGGCATAGATATTTCTAACGGATTAGATTTTATCGGCGAGGCTGTTCTCACTTTTAACTTTGGTGTCTAAACCTAAAAAACAATTGATAATCACAATATAATGAAATTAATTTTTGTATTGTGATTATCTTTTTATGTCAATATTAATAAACTATCGATTTACAGCTCTTAGGTAAAAGTGATAATAGTAACATCATTACCTAACATGTTAGTTTTGATATTTTATGGGATTAGATATTGTCATGTTTAAAGATCAATTTACACCACAACAAAAAATGGATATTTGCACTTTTGAAGAAGGTGATCCGACGGAAAACCCTTGGGTTAAAGGGAAACCTGCCCAAATACACATTGAAATTGTCCCCCATAATCCTAATTGGCTTATACAATTTAATGAACAAAAATCGTTAATTCAGAATGCATTGTCAGATATAGCATTATCAATTGAGCACATAGGATCTACTGCGGTTGCAGGATTGGTTGCTAAGCCAATAATCGATATCGATTTAATTATAGAAAATCCTAAAGATGAATCATCCTATATTCCCCAATTAGAGGCATTGGGCTATGAACTCATTATTCGTGAGCCTTCATGGTATCAGCACCGTATGCTTAAACTGAGTAATCCGATGGTTAACTTACATGTATTTGGAAAAAATTGTCCCGAACATTGGCGCCACCTATTATTCAAGCAATGGTTAACAACACATCCTGATGATTTAGCCAATTATGCGGCGATTAAACAGCTTGCTAAGCATAATGTAAAGACGACTCAAGATTATAACCTGAAAAAACAGAGCGTTGTACATGCAATTTATCAGAAGATTTTTACCTCATTGATTGTCGACTAATAACCCGTTATCAGTGCACAGTGCGTTATTGATGTTCTGTATATCAATTTTTTAGACCGTATTTATAGGTTTTCTAAGGTGTCCAAAAACTATTTTAATTCCAATGCCTACTTCTCAATGACTAACTATTTACTCATCATAATTAAGCCCCAACTCACCGTTAAAGGGCTTTAATATGATGATATATCTGTTACTTATATAGTGTAAAATATTCAGGAGTTACTAAGAATGGAACCATACCGTATTGCATTAATTGGTTTACTGACACATCTGATAATTTAAAAGTCAGTGGTTTATTGCCAAATTTAATTCTGCTTATTAATACTGGATCATTTTTAGATGTATCTCCTGTAAATGTCACGCCTAACGCAACTACCTTATCCATTTTCACGTTACCGGGCATAAGAATAATGCTGATACTAAAATCCATCTTTTGATGTGAATTTTTTTCTGCTTGTTTGATCCTTTTAATTACCCCTTCTGAAGCATAAACCCCCGCCAATATCTCTTTGTAAGAGAAGACCATTAGATCCGTATCAACAGTGTTTTGGCCGTCTTCAACCTTGCCAACACCAACAGGTATTGAGAAATGGGCGAATGAATTAAGTTTTTGCTTATAACATTCAACATATTCCGCATCTCTGAAAATCTCAGGAACTTTATTTTTTAATTCTATCAATGATTTAGACTCTTTCCTTGAGTCTTCAAAATCATTACATGAAGAGACTTCGAAATTAATATCTCCTTTAACAATATTTTGCTCACTAGACAATAAGTTATCTGTATTTATTTTCGTTTCTAAATCAACCTTACAGCCAACTAATAAGGAAGATATAACGGCAACCATAAATATTTTTTTCATCAAAAAGCCCTTATAATAATTAAACAAAAATTTACAATTCTATTTAACCATCACAAGGGCTTATAGCAAGCAAAAAATAAAGAAGAGGATTTTATTAAATATAAGTGTTCTAAATTTTGTTAATTTAATTATATTTATATGGCAATATAAAAACATCAAAATAAGAGTATCTAATTACACGTCTTATTTAATCAATATAAAACCCACACTTACCACATCTAATTTAATATTCTATTTTTAATTCTTTCTTTTAAAGAATATCGGATAGTAAAATAAATTCACTTTAAGAAATTCTTAATTAGACATATTAAAAACACATATTCTTTTAACATTAAATAAATAAACAGAAGGTGTATTATATAATATTTCTTTGTTATTTATCCTCTAAAAAGGAATAATTTTATGAAAAAAGTATTACTTAGCCTTACTATGTTGGCTATAATGTCAACGCCAGTATTGGCTAAATCCCCTGTAGCTAACTTAAAAATCAACGGTGATATTAAGCCGCCAACTTGTACTATTAATGGGGCGACACAAAGTGATGTCCTTTTTGATTATGGAAGAATAAATCACTTATCCCTCAATCGAAAATTTACTCTTACTCTGGCATTGTAGCTCATAATGTCGTTACGGTTGAATGCGATGCAAAAACATATTTAACATTTGTTGCGTCTGATACTTATGGTGACACGGAATTAAGTGTTAATAATACGTCAGAATGGTTTCATTTAGTTGATAAAGCAAATCCTGAAAATACAGTTGGAGCGGCTGATTTCATATGGAGTGATGCTACGGTCGATGGTAAGCCAGCATTTATTTCACGGGCAAACGATGTTGCTATTACAGGAAAAAGCTACAACAACGTCCTATACAAAGGGCCAACTAATGGTTGGACATCAGAACAACAATCAGGCGTTGATAAAAACGCCCTGGCTCTAATTCCAGGTGAAGTTTTCCAATCAAATTTCAGGCATGGTAATTCAAATGGCACCTTTATTTTATCTAAAGATGAATTAAGTAAAAAAGGAATAGATTTATCTAATGGTTTAGATTTTATCGGGGAGGCTGTTCTCACTTTTAACTTTGGTGTCTAATTTTTAGAATAATTGATAATCACAATATAAATATTTATTATATTGTGATTATCTTTTTATATTAATATGAATGAATGTTATTTATGCTATCCTAGCTTTCTTCCTCTTCTTTCCGTCTGCATTTTTTCCGCTTTCTGTGCTTCTTCTATCTCACGCATTTTCACGAGAATAGAACCGTCCTCTATAACTGCAGAGTCGTCCCAAATAAGTGACTGTTTATTAACATCGAGTGGAATTTCAATACCGTTATCAACACAGCCCAATTTAATTAACAGAGAAAAGCAAAACTACGTTATGGATAATGTATGCAAAGAGAAAGGAGTTTCCAAGGCCATAAAAAACGAAAACCGGCACATTTTTAGATTAGCCAGAGCATGTCTATGAAGAGTGGGTTAGAAGTGAAAAACGCTAATGCTAATTGACCCGTTACTTGACCCACATCTCTCGCAGATTTTTTTAAAAATCTGCATAAGGTGTTGATTTTAAATGGTACGCCCTACAGGATTCGAACCTGTGACCTACGGCTTAGAAGAGCGTAGAATTATGCTTTAATATCAACTAAATACAGTCTCACCAAGCGTTCACACGTCCCACCTTACCTAAAGTTACTTGAAGTTGTCTTATGCTACTTCATGTTGCTTGTCCCAAATCCGTCCCATTAATTCCCCCACCTTGCTATACTCTCCAAAAACTAACAGGATCCGTTATGAACCTCGCAAACCTAACTCAAGAAGAAAAAGACAAAGTGAATGTCGATTTGGCCGCTTCAGGTGTCGCATACAAAGAGCGACTCAATATGCCAGTTGTTGTGTCCGAAGTTGAACGACAACAACCAGCACATTTGAGAGCGTACTTTAATGAACGATTAGCGTTTTATCGTGAGAGAAGTAAGAAGTTGCCAGATGCGAATTCTGTGCAGTATTTGAAGGTTGAGTAATAATTGAAAATATCAATAAATAATTTATGATCACCAAATCAAGAAATTCCGTTGGGACTTATATGAAAAATAGAATTATTTGGATAGATTACATCAGAGCTATTGCCTGTGTACTAGTAATAGTACTGCATACGTCTTCATTTTATATAAACAATTATGGGAAAATATCTACATTAAACTGGGAAGTGGCAAACCTGTTTGATTCATTCTCAAGAATGTGTGTTCCTTTATTTTTTATGATTTCTGGATATTTTTTCTTTTCAGATAAAAAACCAAAAGCAAAAAATTTTCTAAGGTTAATTTTCTCGTTACTATTTTACAGCCTTATAGCTCTCATTTTTTACCTAACTACAAAAAAAGTGTTTCCAAACTCATCATATGATGAGTTTAATTTCTTCTCATCACCGTCATTTTATCACTTATGGTTCTTTTACCCATTAATAGTGATCTATGCAATCTCATACATAATCAGTTGTAGAGTTGTAAGTAATAAAGGGTTAATTTTATCTCTATTCTTTATTTTCATAATTGCAAATCCAGAAACGGCAAACCTCATTAAGTTTACAGCTGGGTTAGATGTGAGTTTATTCCTAATGATAGATGGGCAATTTTTCTACTTGTTCTTCTATGCTGTGATTGGTGGCGCACTAAGCAAAATAAAAATTATTAGCATGAGTGTAACATCACTTATTTTAATTATTGTTCTTGCAACTCTATCTATTTTCTACCTGAACTCCCTATCATTTAACATGGGATTGAATAAGCAGTTCGATTTCTACTCTTACACCTCACCACTTGTTTTCCTTTTGTCGATAACGGCATTTATTTTGTTAATGAAGATAGGATTTGAGAAACAAAATAGAATTATTTCTTTAATATCGTCAAATTCATTAGCTATATTTGGCATACACGCGTTTATATTAGCTGTAATCAAAAAGCTCCTGCCGTACCAAAATATGAGCGCTATAATCATGATCCCAACTATAACTATTATAGTATTATTTTCTAGTTTAGTATTCTCTCTTGTTGTTAAGAAGATTGATAGGAAAAGTTTTGTGTCTTAAAGAAAATAGCGCCCTCTTGGGCGCTGTTATTAAGAAATGTTTATACTGGTATCGTCACCACCAATGACACTATTTTCGATATCAGAAGCTCTTCTTCTGCGACTGATGTTTAATGTTGCTATCTTTCCTTGCTCTTGGCTTTGAGCATAATATTCACTAGGAGCAACCCCTCTAGCATCAGTATAACACTCATCAAAAAAAGCTGTCGCATTCCTGCCTTGACCAGAAATGCAGGATAATGTACCTGAGTAGGGTTTAGATGATAATTCGTTAGCTGCAATTGATGATAGTCGATACCCATAGGATCTAGCGCCAAATGCTATCGTTGCGTTTCCTGCGTATGAGTAATGCAAGTCAACATCTTTCATATATAAAACACAGTCTTCATGTGGCGATACCCCATCGTCACCTGAATGATACGCGCCTCCGCCAACAATATTCATAATTCCAGCGCTATGAGCGTTAAAACCGTCATTATTCACACTGAATGATTTACAGTTAATTAACTCGGAATCGATATTGCTGGTAGCGAACCCATTACCAGTGTAACTACCATGAACTTCGCAGTTGTGTAATGATAGCAATCCACCACCTCTCTTAAATGGCAGGTAAGTTCCAGAATTAGCACGTACAGGATTATCCTTGCACCCATAAAAACGAACCCCATGCATCGAGCAGACAACGCTAGACTCAATATTTAGCCCATAATCAGATTCAGAGATAAAGATATAAGCGGTATCGTTCTCCTTACCAAATGACCAATAAATGGTTTTATTTTCCCAATCATACCAGTAGCTAAAATCAGTACTTAACACAAGTGACTTAGATCCAACTTGCTTAAGCTTGTAACTTCTCATTGATTTAGTTTTCCAGATAGGCACCTCTACCCCAAGGTAAGGCTGTTTAGTTCCATTCTGAACCCCAAGATCAGGATTGGTTTTCCAATCGTAAGGGGCGCTAAAGGTATATCTTGGCGATGATTGTATTTGCACCCAACTATCCGTGGATGGATATTGACCAAGATAAATATCCGCATATCCTCCAATAGAAATAATTCTTGTTGGTGAATTAATAAGGAAAGCCTGCGATATTCCACCTTCTTTATATTCTCCCGCAGTTACTTGAATCTCCTTAATATTAGCCATAAATGATGGTCGAATAACATTATAGGCAAATTTAAGTCCAAAATTATCCCCTTTGTATCTATCTGCACCATCTGGGGAAATTTTGAGTATTCCTGATGATTTTAATCTTGAAACATTTCTATCAATTTGTAATCGCTGAGCGAATTCATTGTTAAAGTTGATATTTTTAGTTGATGTTCCAGATGGTTTCCAATCATCACTACTACCAATAAAATCAAATTGCGTTCTGGCGATCACTGACCCAGACTGCTTTACAATGATTTTTAATATTTTTTGCGTTGAGGTTGAGTTAGGTTGATTTCTATAACTAAATGCTAAGTAATCTTTTGTTAGCGAGCTAATATCTAACCTGACGTGCAACTTATCATCAGACTGATTAATAATATCAGCGCCTGATGGAATATTTATATAACCACTACGATCTAGGTTGTCGCACCCGCCGTACACAACATGAGTTGCTGCTTGTGATGTATTAACTTTTGACGCCAAATCCCCGTGTATATAAACATCAATATCATCAACTTTATTTGGTTTAACGATTAATTCAATAAGCTCATTAAGAGAGTTATTTTTCCCGAAAATAAGCTCGCTAGTTTCCATGGCAGGAGTGGAAGCTATCAAGGTGGGGATATTAATATGAGGATGATTTTGATAACCTAATAAGTATCTCTCCTTTATATTATCTATGGCCTCTTGAGCGTTTATTCCACTAGATTCTCCGATAAGGGAAAGTCCTTCATTAGAAGATAGTTCACTTCTTAGTGTTGCATCCCCAATGCTTTTCCACTTTCCTTCGCCAATTCCTCCCGCTGACTCTGGTGTTGAATCAGCGCTAACTACTTTGGGGAGTTCGCCATCCCATCTGTAGTATTCGCCATTACTTTCCCAGAGAAGAACATCGTTAGGATTGATGATGGTATTACCCGACTCAAAAGACCTCTTCGTGATATAGCCATAGTTAAGCATTGCCTGTTTTGATAAATAGTTAATGCCATCTATTGTATAATGATTTTTACCAAAACGGTCAGTGTAAAAGTGATTATTTGACGTAACGAACTCGTCAACTTTGCCTGAGTTATATTTCAGGTCGCGCGGTGCTTCACTTGGAACTGGATTTTGTGTTGGAATTGTAGACATAATCTTTCCCAATAAAAAAGCCAGCACTTAGGCTGGCTATGATTGAAATGAATTTAATTAAACGTTGTAATCTTTCTTTGCAGAAAAATACTCACTTGCTGTAATACTGAAAGTTCCGTCTGCATTAGGCTTTTTGTCGCTTACAATCCATCTCATTGAGTCCATTTCAACGATATTGGATATAACGTAACGTGACGGGGATTGAACATTCATGCCGTCATAGATATTTAGTTGGATGTCAGGTATGTCAGCGATAAATCCATAAGCGGTATCGCTTCTTGGTGTAGCCTTAAACCTTTCCGTCGTATTACCTAGGTGATCAGTGATACAAACAAACATCTCACCATCAAAGGCAACTTTTTCATTTGTTGAAAATTGATTTCCTATCCTCTCAACTATATAACCCGCCTGTTGATTCTTATCGTATGTGTCAGCAACAATAATTAAGTCGCCCGGATAAACATAATCACCATCTGCGAGAGTTTGCACACTGATACTCATGCGCTGATGTATTAACCTATCCATTTCCAACAGCGCTCTATCTATCGCTTGATATTCATTGCGACAACCATGAATGGTTATTTTGTTAGGATTTTTAGCTGGTTTGTTAACTATTTTGTTATCTTCAATACGGTATTTAAGGTAGGTTTTTTTGTTGGTTTTAGGGTTTACATATTCAATTTCAACACCATCATTACCGCTCGGCATTGTCATATCATAAGAAAGTGAAAATCCATTGCCTGTTGTGTTAGCCATATTAAAAGTGCCAGATGGATATTGCTTTTCCTCTTCACGAGTAAAGGTAAGAACTCCGTTATCCCAGAAAGAAATGACACGAGCAACATTGCATATCGTTTCTATACGCTGACCCAGCGACACATCCTCATCATCAAACGTGTAATCAAAATATCCTAAGCGCTTATCTGGAAGTGATTCATAGATTGAATACAAACCATATAAATCTATGGTGCTTTCTGGCTGTCCTGCGGTAACTAGCCAAGTGTGAGCGACCGCATCAGCAAATGATCGTGATGGTCTTAATGTATAATCAACGCTACGGCTATTCATGTCGTAACTAATAACATGACGTGTGGCTAGTGCGTTATATTTACGCTCCCTTGCTCCTGTTGGTGCTTCTGTTGCCCTCACTGTTACTTTAACAAGAGTATCTTCTTCATGTACTTCGTTAATCCTCTCTCTAACAATAAAGACCTCCTCTAGCTTAAGAATACTGTGATCATTACTGTTTTCTAATCGAGTTAATTGAAGCGCATACCTTCCATATCCAGCCAACGGCTTGAACTTTTCCGTTAGATAGTATGTTTTTGTCTTTGGTGCGGATGGAAATCCTCTATCAAACGCCTCCCTTGTTCCTGATATCTCATTGTTATTATCATCAATCTTCCAGAATTCAATTCTTGCGCTAGCCCAATCACCATCACCAAGCTGTGCGTTTAAATGCACCCATAATTCACCACCATCAAGCGGTGAAAAGAAAGGCCCTACTGTCAGGAATTGGTTGTCATAGAGAATAAACTTTGATGTGTTGACTATTGCATTAGGCGGTAGAGTTGCCAAATCACCACCGGTTAAATTAGTGAAAAAGAATTCATAGTAATATTTTGGTGAAATAATAGCGCCATCATCACTTTCTTTCGCATCAGATAGATAAGCATCAACCTTAATATCCTTTGTAACCGAACCCTGCGGAGTATCATAAGTCACATTAACAACAAGGCTTACTGATCGAGGCTTTACGATATCCATAAAATATCGAAAATCATCTTGTTTCTCTATCTTTATAGCCGCCTCACCACCTTTAATTTCACCAGAAATAACATTGTTAGCAGTAGCCTCATATTGTGGAATTTCGTCACTTTCATTCGGCCCCGGTATTTCTTGTCCGTCAACATCAGGGAACTCAAACCCCTCAAATATCTGTGGGATCACTTCACCTGGTTGGAATATCTGATAACTGGCACCATCAAGGGCGATCAGCTCAGACTCTGAATATTTCACATTCTCAATCGTGTAGTAACCGATGCCAAAGTTCATCCACTCGGTAACCATCTTTTTATTGTCGATGTATTCAAACATTGATTGCTGAATGAGATCGGGAAAAGCTCTAACTTGTCCGTGAATTTCAGGTCTAGCCTGATATGTTCTCGCTATATTGGTTTGACCAGTTAATCGGTTGTTGGGGCTTTCCTTTGCATTCACATCAGCGGCGCTAAATGATGGTGCCTTGGGAGCTAAGAATGAAAATATCTTGGAAACAAACTTAAATACTGGATTAAGAATATCGCCAATAATCCCTTTCGGTTGGTCAAATATTTGAATGTGATGAAATTCACTAATAATAAAGTCAAGGTGATCATCGTCGTTAAGCTTTACGCCGTTAACATAGATATCAACGTCATGATGAAAGTTTTGCTCTTTTAACCAATCAAAAAAAAGAGAGCCGGTTTTTATCTCGACTCTCTCTTTCGGCATTCCAGCGACACGCTGAATTTCAATTATTGGCATATTTCATAAACTCCAACTTAGTGAACTTTCTCTCGAGTACAATCAACCTATCCATTCTCACAGAGCCGTTTTCACCTCGACTATGTAATGCGTTACCATCGATAATCAAGCCAATGTGAGCGGGTTTTGAGCCTATATAGCCTATAAATATTCCGTTATTTTCTGGTTGATTTACTTTCTCCCAAAACTCAACTTCATTTTTATAGCAAGTAACAAAATCCGTTTCAGACTCATATCCTGCGCCATGGTGGATCTCAATACCTAGAACGTGTCGATAATAGAGAACGACAAGCCCCCAACAATCCATAGTGTCAAATGTGCAAGACCGGTTTTTCCATGGTTTACCGATGGTTTTATCGATGAAATCCTGAGTTGTCATACAGCCTCCAAGCCTGGCCATTCTTGTGGCTCATAAATACGTCCGATGTTTTTATTCAATGGGTTACTCATAGATAGCGTGACAGTCACACTTTCATGGTCCATCGACACATCTTTCACAAATAATTTCCATCGAGTAATGGCCTTACCTTTGTCTTTCTCATCAAATAAGCGATAAGTAGCCTCTATGGGTGTCATTCTATTGAATGATTTCCATAGCTTAAGTTTCTGCTTAAAGTCTTGTGCTACACGGCTGAATTTAACACTGGCGTCAATGATGGGCGTTCGGCTTTGCTGACTGTCAGATAGTTCGAAATTACACGGCTGATATTCAACCCCACCTAGAACCTTTGGGAATATTTGATAAGAAACAAGATAGATATCTCCGAACGACGGATGACTAAATTGCAGTGTCTCATAAAGTATTCTGTTTGGCCTTTGTGCCCGATACTCTCTTAGTGTAGGCATTACAACTCCTTATACTTAGGTAGAGTCTCAGTGACGATAATATCAAGCCAACTTCCAAATGATGACGGAAACTCAACGATAATATCGTCGAATTCATCATCTGAATTATAAAGTTTCTTACTAATGACTTGACCAGTCCATGTTACAGAAGATCCATTAATACTGGTTTGCACTGGATAGGAAACAAAATGTAATTCCTGCTCCTGCAGTCCACTACCACCAAGATTAATTTTCATCCTGAACCAGCGATTGCAATTATCAAGATAGTTGGGACTTCGCAACCACTGCGCAAATGCACGCTCTTGTTGAAGTGTAAATATCCAATTCACACTCCATACAGTTTTTAAATCATCAGTTAACTTCTGAAATATAGGTGCGCCTACCTGTGGTTGATCTGTCAAGAAGCCAGTGTCTAGCGTCATGCTTTTATCGGCTTTCTGCGCTAGAGGAAGCCAGTCAGGGTAATCAATAACCATATATCAACCTCTTGCTCTCGCTGTTGCCGATGTGTTTCTTGTGATGGATTGAAGCATAGGGCCTTTGTTATCCATATCCATAATGAACGCCTGAATAGTTAGCGTATTTCCATCTTGTGATGTCTGTGCGTCAAACTTGTGTCCAGCAGATGAATAGTCATTAAATACAACATTCACATTCATACCGCCACCCTGCATATCTTTATTGGAAATAACCTTTCCATTGTCACCGGGGATCATGTATTGACGACCGTTGTTAGCCTTGAATATCTCAGGTTTACCACCTTCACCAACTCGATACATTGAACCAGCGTCAACAGGTCCGCCATTTTTACGAGCACCAGCAATTGCCAATGTTGAAGCAAGTCCAGTGGTACCAACTAAGCTTGCGTTAGCTGGCGCGGCATTGGCCCCCATAGTTGCTAGAGAAACAAACGCAGCGGCAGGCGCCCAGGCAGAAGCAACAACGGCTGCCTCCCCTATAGATGCGGCAGCGGCAGCGGCACCCATTGTTTTACCAATGATGAAATTCTTCAGCATTTCAACACCGGTCTGAACAATGGAATTAACAACACTGTTTAGTATTGTGTTACCTAGTGATCTCATTGCATCAGCGGCAGTCATGGTACCAGTCAATAATCCAGTGATAGCGTTTGATGCGCTTCCCGACATTGCATCAACAGCAGATGTAAGCATGTCAAAACCTAAGCTCTGCTGGCTTAACATCTGCCACTGTGCAGCAGTTTGCTGTTCGTTGAATTTCTTTTCCTGTGCTGTTCTTATTTGAAGATATTGCGCATCAGTGATTTGCTTAGCTGTCGTAAATTGCTCGTGTGAGATTTGTTGGTTTGCATACGCTTGATTAATGATTGCCATTTCATCAGCATAATACTTATCCATAAGCGCTAGTTTTTTAGCATTCTCATTTTTCAATTGCTGAACAGGATCGAACTGAGCTCTATTATCTTCAATTGGAGAAATTGAAGCCTGAGCATTAGCCTCGGCTATTTTTTTAGAATACTCGCCAGCTAGCTCAACTCTTCTTCTTTGGTAATTCTCCTCAGTAACCAAATTACCTTTAAGTTGCCTTTCGAGTTGCTCAAGAGATAGCTTGTATTCTTGATTAGCCTTTGCTTCTGGATTTTGCGAGAAGGCGTCTTTCCTGTCTTTGATTTTCTGTTTTAAGTCAAATTCCTTTCCAGCTAACTCTGTTATTTCTGCAACCTGAGCTTTCGTTGCTTTACTGCCAAGTTTTTGAACGGCTTCAAGAATGGCGGCTTCGCGAGCAAGTCCTCTTGTTTCTAATTCAGCAACTTTTGTCGCATTGGCTACATCGGTGATCTTCTGTTTCAGCTTTTCAGCTTCAGTGGCTTCTTTTAATGCTGCACTAGCTGCCTCTTTTGCTGTTTTAATTCCTTCTTTTTTGGCTTGTTCGTTTTCATATATCTGAGCTGCCATATCTTGTAATTTCTTTATGGCACCATAATCTGCCGTCCCTGCATCTTCTGCGTCATATAGAGCTTGTAGTTTGGCTTTTTCAACACCTTCTTTCTTGGAGAGCTCAAGCCTTCTTTCCATCTGCTTTCTTAGTTTTTCACCATCCTCACCGCCGAAATCAACAACTAATTGTTTGGCATTGAATTCACCTTTTGCACCAGTGGCCTCTCTTATTTGCTGAGTAAATCTACCAAGAGCTGATTTCTCAATATCAAGAGTTGTTGCACTTTTAACGCTTAAATCAATTGCTTCCTTTGCTTTCTGGTTGTATTCAGATTGCGCTTCAGATAAATACTTTGTTATCAGTTCGTGTCGCTTTTTATTCTCAGCTAAATCGCCTTCTAGCTTTATCTTTTCTCTTAAGATATTTATTGTATTTCGTTCAATTAACTCTGGGTTATTACCGAGAGCGTCCTGCTGCATTCTTAATCTGGCTTCAAGTCTTGCAAGTTGATTCTCTTGATCCTTCATTTCTGAAGTTAAAACTTTTTGTTTATCAGCGGCATCTTGCGCGTCACGAGCAATCTCTTGATACGACAAACCTTTTAACTTAGCTGTTAACTGATCAACACTATCCGCAAAGTCTCGAGCCTCTTGCTTGGCTTGCTCTGATTTCTGATAGAAGTAATAGATAGCAGCACCAGCCAACATGGCCACGCCAGCTGGACCACCTAACATTCCCATAACTCCACGCAACAACCCCATAGACAATGATGCTGCCCTTGCTGCGGCTGCTGAGTTTGCCATTGCTGCCGTTTGCACTTGTGTTGCTTGAGTTAATGTTATTGCAGCTTTTGAAGCTAATGATTTTTTAGCAATTAAGTTATCAAGTGCAGTTGCCTCCGCTAACGTTCCTTTCGCAACGTTGTACTCTGCTTGAGCTAGTGCAACAGCTGATCTAGCAGAAGCCAAATCAGCCTGAGCCTTTCTGACTGACATATTTGCAGCATACTCACTTGCTCTTGCTGATTGCAATGTGGCGACTGACTCTTGACGAGAAGCGGCTGCCATCATCACTTTTGACTTGGTAGCCATAGCCAACACGCCAACATATCTTGAACCAACCACTGTGGCAATTACCGTCAAGACAGAGCTAAGCTCATCTAAATTCTTACTAACCGTAATAACCGCATCACTAAACGCACTAATGGTTGATTTTATTGTTGTATTTTCACCGAGAAACTTGGTTAGGTTGTTCCCAGCCTCTTGGAAAGCCTGTGACATTGTTCGAGTGGTTTTGGCAAACTCTTTACCAATCGCATCACCTTGAGAGAGCAAACCTTTCACAACAACATCAGTAGTTAGCTTGCCTTCTGCTGCCATCTTACGGAGTTGACCAATACCAACACCCATCGAGTCAGCAAGTGCAACCATCAAACGGCTACCCTGTTCCGCCACTGAGTTAAATTCTTCACCACGGAGAACGCCAGACGCGATACCCTGCGATAGCTGAATAATGGCATTTTCTGCTTCCTGTGCAGTAGCACCAGAGACGATAAAGCCTTGGTTGATGATGGATGTTAATTTTGCCAAGTCCGCTGCTGATGTGTTGTATTCTCTCGTGCCTCGCTCTAATCGTGCATAGAGCGTTGCTGTGGCATCGAGGCTAGAACGCGTTGCTTGAGAGATATCAAATACTCGCTGAGTAACATCAACAAGTGACTCACTCGCACGAACTGAGTTAGATAGCTTGTTGTTTAATTCAGTCCATGCTTCAGAATAACTAGCAACCATTGAAGCCGATAAATAACCAGTCAGAGCCGCCGCAACTTTAGATAGAGACTGCATTGAACGCTCTGTGTTATTTACTGACTGAGACGTTCGGTTAAAGCTACTATCCATGCGATTAAGGCGTTGCTCTAACTGCTGTTGAGATGTAAGTAGTTGCTGAACATCCATCTGTACTTGATAAACAATTTCGCCTACTTGTGCCATTTATCGGCTCCTTAAAATGAAAAACCCCGCCAGTTGGCAGGGTTGTGTAATCTTTAAAGTATTTTACTGTGATGCTTTTATTGCGTTAGTAGTAGCTTCAATTGTTTTTTGTGACATCTCTAATGCATCATCAGAAAGCGTTTGCTGTCCCCACTTGGTCACTTTACCCTCTTGAAATGTCACAACTAACCTATCCTGAGATAACTGCTCGTTATCTACCGGAGTAAATCCATAATAAACTTTACCCCAATATACCCATCTTTCTCTTTCTGTATTAACTTCAGTTCTTCTAGGGTCACCAAGAACTGTTCTTACTTGATCTTTATCCATTCCTAATGAAAGCATGGATGATTTTTGGTTGTAGTTAATTTGCTTTTCTTGTGCGCAACCAGAAATAATTAGGGCAGATAAAACCAAAAAAGAAGATAATAATAACCTTTTCACAACACCATCCTCGTTAGTTAATTTGTTGTTATGTTATATAGATGGTAATGCAAAAGAAAGCAAACTAACTCATTTACGTTTCCTACTCACCAATCGACGCTTACCACTGATCAGTTCATCATTCCGTTTATCATCTTGTTTCATGATGTTGTCATATTCTTCTTTGGTGAAGCCTTTTTCATCAGGATATTTAGCTTTGAGCATCATCTGAAATTCAGTCATGGTTAGCTGTTCGGCTTCCTCTCGATTCATACCAAAGTGCGCACGAGCAGAGCTGATGTAGTCAATTGCCATAAACTCATCTGAGAATTCGTTTTTGCCTTCGTTACGTTGAAGTTTACGGATCTTCGCTTTACCGATAATTCCGTGAGTGAATAATTCTCGAGCAATGACGATAATGTCAGCGATTGGCATCTTACCGTTTTTATAGACAATACCGCGCTTACCCGATCTCCATTCACCAATGAGCTCTGAACAATCATCATCACAGCACGCCTGCATAACCATCATTGCAGTTTGTAGGATATTACGCCCATATGTTGGCTTGCTAATGGCTTTTATTAACCATTCAGGAATAACCCCGTAGCTCATTACGGCGCGTGCAATTAACTCTTGCACCTCAGCGCCATTTAATTGACCGTAGGCTTTCACAATCTGTTTAGGCTCACCGATTCTTGTCATATTGATGAACGATGGTCTAAATAAGTAATCCTTTTTATCAGTAGAGATAACCATCTCCCCGATTTCTAAAATAGGCGTCATAATCCCTCCTGAATATTATCAAGGGCACTCGAAAGCGCCCTTTGTAATATTAAGAAACGGTAACAGTGACCACGCATTTTGCAGTTTTACTACCATCTTCGGATGTAACAGTGATATTTGCAGTACCTTCGGCAACACCACGCACAGTGACCACATTCACAAGCTGGGTAACTGTTGCAAAGTTCGGCTTATCGCTTACGGCAGTATAGTTTTTGTTCGTCGCATCGGTTGGGGTAAATTTGACAGTAAATGTCTTAGTTTCACCCACTTTTACAGACAGAGTAGCTGGTTCTACTGCGACACTTTCAACCACGATTTCTTCTTGTAGCCATTCAACCGTTTCTGCATCGGCAACTTTTAGCTCACCCGAATAAGTGGAAATTTCTTTTGTTGGAAATTCCATTGACCATGATGTAAATAACATATAGCCCTGAACAACATCAGAACCATCACCTTTCATATCAAGTTGAATCCAATAATCTGGTTGGCGACCAGCTTTGATTTCATCAAGAATTTCTTTTGCAATATCGAAAGCAGAAGTAGAGCCAGTTACGCCAGATTTCTTCAATTCCCCATCAAAACTAATGGTGAAGTCAGCACCAGTGACGATTGATTCTGTTAACCCTTTGATATCATCAGCATTAGACGTTACCGTCTCCATACCAAAATCGAATGACTTGGTTGTTAATGCACCTAAGCGTAAGAATTGATCTTGTGCTGGTACTTGGTCAGGGCAGCCTTTTGCAATGCGCAGAATACCTGCGTTACCCATCACTAGGCCTTTATCATCAGGGCATTGTGCCATGTTATAACCTCTTTATTTGCAAATAAAAAAGGCCGCATAAGCGACCTGTTGAGATGTGTTTAATTTAAGATGTACAGCGGAAAGAAAGCTTAAGGATAAAGCGACCTTCTTCTGTCGGTATCGGTCTTGGTAGGCTACCTAAGTTGTAAATTGAATTTAGTTCGCAGTCATCGGGAAATTCAGCAACAAAGTTTAGAATTTCATTAGCTCTTATCAATGCAGGCTCAGGATCATACTGTGCAGATACTAGAACAAGCGTCACGAAATCATCAGCGCCCAAATCAGCAAATCGACCGCTACCATCATCAGGCTGAATAACAGCATATTGCTGAGTCTTTTCGTCTGGTTGCTCATTCCACGTTAGATATTGAACAATGAAACCATCGAGCAGATTACCTCTGTTTAAGTAGCGCTCAAACTTCTCGTGTATCATATTTGAAGCTCCCGTCTCACCGCGTCATCAATAGCCTTGCGTTCATCTTCAAAACCACGAGATAAGAACTCTTTACGAGCACTTGAACGCCTAAAGTTTTGCTTAATTCTTGGATCATGAACATAAACCGCGTAGTTTGCTGTATATCCGACGCGACCGGTTACTCTAGTGCCATTAACAGTGACTTCTCTGAATTGGGAGTTGATAAGTGTTGATGTGTCAATAGGTGTGTATATAGCAGCCTGAGCACTACCAATTAATAAAGCTGACTGAATAGCTCTCATCACTTTCTTACCTTGTATGTCACCAACAAGCGCTCTAAGGTTTGCGTTAGCCTGAGAAATACCCCTTACTTTTGCCCCCATATCACACCGCTGTTATCAGAGTGTAGTCATCTGCAATATGCTCAAATAGGTCTTCATCACGTTTGATGAATTTTATTTCATCAGCACCGACAGATAACGGATCACCTGAGTGCTTACCAATAGCGATAAAGTCACCTTTTTTAGCATCCGCATATTCAGTCCAGAAAACTAACTTAATGGTGATTTCAGAGCCAACATCCAACTTTCCAGATTTAAGCTCACTACCATAGCCACAAAGAAAATGAACCGGCCCTGAGAATGTAACTTTGCCGTATTTATCTTTTCCGTTTGGTCGCCATAAAGTAGCCCACGAGGTGTAAGCCCAATTTGCAACTGAACTCATAACGCATAGCTTTCAAATTGGTATGGTTCACAGTTCTCACATCCCGTGACTGTGAATCCACTTAATGCACCATCATCAAATACAGCAGCCACAAATCCAGACCCTGGATTAACCAGCGCATTAATAAATCCAACGATACCCATGGTCAGTACGCCGTCACTTGATTTTGAACACATAAACGGAATGTCCGCATCACCGAGTTTCGAACTAAATTCCACCCTTGATTTGACGAGATTACTCGTTCCATCCGGGTCTAAGTTATAAAATTGATTCAGCTTGTCAGCCAGTGCTTTTGCTTCAATCATTGATACCCTCCAATCACCCGAAAAAAACCTACCGTTTTACTAGATAATGGCAAATCAGCAAGGCATCCTGCACTATCCCATGCGCGGATCTGGTTCAGTAGATAATCAGTACCGGAAGAATCATATGCAAAAGAACGAGATGCCCCGTTAGGAGCGCTCTGTGATGATATCTTTCGTGCGCCAGATAGTGATGCCAGCCGCACAACAGTGTAAATCAACAGCAACTTCTGCGTGGTTTCGTCGTAGTTGGCTTCGAGACATCCGGACTTTGCATTAACCTGACTCATTAACAGCGACAGCACAGAATCAGGCAATGTAAACCCAAGCTCGGCAATCATTGGCTTTACATCATCAAGTGTTATCACCATCTGATTTACCTTTACCCTTTTTCTTCTCTGGCGTGGCGACTTCGAGTTTTCGTTCTTCGATTCGCTCTACCAGACCAGCCCGTAGCCATGTTTCAGCAGTTTCTTCTGAGACATCTAGCTGAGCGCCAACCTCTTGTTTTTTGAGGTCGGCACCAGCAAAGAAGTTACTTGAAATAACCTTTACCAGTGCCATGAATCCCCCTTATGCGCCTTTAGCGTGGATAACTGAGAAGTGACCCGCGATATCTTGCTTAACCATCAGACCAGCAGCGCCCCATGTGCGCCATACATAGTCTGAGTTGTAGAACTGACGAGGGTCTGCAACAGTACCGAATGCTTGACCGACGATAGGAGCGATAACACCAGCACTAAGAGGAACAATTAGAACTTCATTACCTTTCAGTTCGTAATCTTCCTTAATGTCTTTGATGCCAGTGATTTTCTTGATCTCCTCAAGAATGGTGCGTGTCTGGTTAACGTCGAAATACACGCTTTCCCAATTAGACAGAATTTCGCCTGAGACATACCAAGTTTGCTCACCATATTGCAGGTTTTGCAGTTTCAGCACATCACGCAGTTTGATGATCTCAGTGCGGATTTTTTTACCATCTTGCTCGGTTGCGAAATTAACATTCAACGTCACTTGAGCAACACGCTCATCACTACGCAAACCCTTAAAGGTTTTTCCATCAAACGCAATGAAGTTACCCGCAGCATCGCGGAAACCATTCCAGATAAAGTCGAGATATTTACGACGAACAGTATCAACAGAGTCTTTCTGTGCATCAGATAATGAAGCCAGTGCAGAGCCTTTTTCAAAGATTGGGTCACGCCATGTGAACTTAAACCCAGTGTCATGAATTGGCACCATTGTGCCGTCGAAGCTATACGCACTAGCTTCAAGCAACGCACCGACTTGACCACTCATTGATGTATGAGCAACGCCACCACTTCCTTTTCGCGCATACTCATAGACTGATTCACTAATACGAACTGAGCGAGATAGTGGCACGAGGTCATTCAATAGCGTAAATTCAGTATTTGGCTGAAATTCAGCCAATACAGTCTGGTCATACGCCTTGTACAGACGCTTAATATCATCTACTGCATTGGCAGCATCTAAAACCGTCACATTGCGAGTGCGAGCAATAAAATCAGCCACTGCCTGAGCGGATGAATTACGCTCTAAACTCAACGCTCCGAATTGCGCTTGGTTGGCTTCAAGGTTTCCCGTTTCGGTTGCCTTCTTAGTTGAAAAATAAAACATTCAGTTCTCCTTACTTGAACACAACACGAACCAGCTCACCCGCCGTAACGGTTAAGGCTGTATCTTCTTCGACATAGGCAAATACTGCTTCACCTTCTGCACCAGTTGCCAGTGTGATTTGACCGTTAGCAACAATAACCGCTTGGCCTTTCTTGTATGTACCAGCAGCGGCACGCACATTTAAGAACAACCCTTGCATTGGTTGAATTGCAACAACCAAATCGCCAGCCTTGATTGCATCATCAACTGACTGACAGCGAAGATAATCAAAGTCGGACACATACAAAACATTTGCTTCTTTACCATCAACCGATGGCGTAAATTTAGCGGTAGTCTCATCATAGAAACCGATAATACCCGCCTTGATATCAACTGCCGCTGCACCTTCACGGTGTAGCAATGGGTTAGTGAATACACCACCCGCATGAATTACACGTTTTTTATTCGCCATGTTTTACTCCGGCATATCTGAAACTGATTGAGAGGAATTAGCTTGTTGGAACGAGCTATTTAAGCTATGTGATACATTGCATTGAGCGTACAGCTCTTTCAGCGGGTCGCCGCTTAACGCATTGATGGCGTTATCGGACATGCCAAACTTTGCTTTCACAGCATCACGCATTGCATTTACTTCTTTGTCTGCATTGGCATTTAACTGTGCTTGGAGTGGCGCAATAGCAGCATTTACAGCGGCTGTGATTTTCTGCTGCAGATCACTGTTGTTTGCAGTGTCAGATTTATCCTTTTCTTCTTTTTTCTCACGCGCATCTTTTTCTTCTGGCGTTTCTTCTTTTTTGTCTTCAGCGTTCATTTGGTTGTACGCATCCAGTAATTCAGCATCGGATTTACCTTCTGTCTCGACACCTTTCGCCTTCAGCGCATTCGTGATGATTTGTTTCATCGGATCGTTTTCCTTATTGGTTTTTACTTCGTACTCTGTTGGCTTGCGCACAACTTCGATAGGCTCACCAACGAGTTCGGCTGTTCCGTCATCGTTCATGAGGTATTTTTGTTGGTAGGTTTTACCTGACGTGCAATAGATAAATTTGTCAGGCCATACTGTTTCTGGATAAGGCCAATCATCATTTGGATAAGCAGCTTTTAATGCGTTACGTAGTGCCGAATGAATGTCATCAAACGAGAACGAGCCATTGGTAAAAAAGAATTTTGCTTTATTTAAAAAGCTATCCTGAGTGCAGTTTGATGCATCAATTAAATCAGCTAATTCAATATTTAGCTTTTCACCTTTGCTATTAACAAACATCCCGACACCGTCTTTTGGTGTGGCAGCTCCCGGTTCACTAACAGGAAGAATGGCAATGTGATCAAAGTGCATATTTCTGGCGACCCATGTATAGGGCTTGCCTTTTGACTTACCCTTGCTCTGTTCACGCTGCAACAGTAATCCGGTAGAGACGTGGATCGGGTCTGTGCTGTTACCGGCAATGATGTCATCCACACGGGCAAGAAATTCCTTCCCTTTCTCTGTGGCATCAGCGAAACGGCGATTGACCTTCACGTCCATGATGACCTTTTCACCATCTTTTCGGACATTTTCAGCCCATGCGCCAATGTGAAACTGGTTTACTGCTCTCGGCGTGTCAGCCGATACGTAATCCGCGCCTATTTTTGGATGTCCGTAAGGGCACTGCCGCCCCTCCATCGACTGAAAGCTTTTGTTAATTTCGCTAGCCGGATATAACCCTCCGTTCATCACAACGTCATCAACGACAGGTACAACGCCGCGAATGACGATATGCTCATCACCATCAATGGTTTCAGTTGAGATATTAGAGGAGTTAATAGCCAGCGATTTAACATGAATACTAGAAAGACTCATGTAGTGGCCTCTTGATTGTGAATTTTAGTCTGTTGACCAGTTCTTCCGCTCAGTACTTAAACGGTCGATAATTCCTTTGTTGTAAATGGTCCCGTCGTCATTTAGCAATACAGGTTGTGTCGCGCAGTAGCAGTTAAATCTATTTCCACCATCGGCATAAAACGCTTCAACCTCTTCAACGGTATAGATCCTCCCGTGTCGCGCAGCATGCCAGCTTCTTGTAGTAGGCTTTAGTGCTGATAGCCATAACAATCCTGTTTTTAACCCCAGAGATTCGCTAGCCCACAACGTTTCATTCCAGTTTGCACGGCGTAACGCACCGACCTGTTCCGTCTGAGCTATGCGCTTTGCGTTGGACATTGATACATCTAATCGCTTGCTGATTATCCTTGCTGTTTCTCTTGGATTAATCCCTCTTGCTATTGATGTGCCAATAATATTCGACAGATCGGCTCTAGCTGCATCAGAAATACCTTTCCAATCGCTATAAGTGGATATGAATGCTGACGCTATCTGGTTCTGGTATGCGGGTTGTGACATCAGGTAAGTTAGCGTAGTTTGTGATGCGTATACTTCTGATTGCAATGATAAGTTAGTGTAGGCGTTTAACGTGCCTCGCTCATACTCATCTGACACATAGCCAAACGCCCATAATTTCTCATCACCACCGTCTAATAGGTGCTCATCAAGTATTGACTGTAGTCTTTCAAGAAACTTAGCGTATTCAGCAGGCCTCTCAGCTATATCATAAGAGTAAACGCCAGCGTTAACCCTGATAAGTGAATCCAGTTCATTATGTGCGTTTTTAGCGAGAATATAGCTGTGTAGTGAGTTCTGATTTCGTTCTCTGCCAGTAAATGACAGGTCGAATAGTTGCTTGAGTGCTTTCTTGAGTTCGTAATATCGGTTATCAATATCACGAAACATCTTTCTAACTTGCCGACCTGATTGTGTTGGGTCAGACTTATTCCTTGGTATTATCGGCGACCCTATCTTTTGATTCTTTATCATCAATTAATGGATCTCCTTTTTTACCTTCTTCTGGCGAATCAGTGTTATCAAACTCTTTTAATGTCGGATATTCACCTAATGCCCTGATTTCATTTTCCATCAACACTGAATAGCCAAATGATGCCTGTGTTTTTTGTGCAACATCAGCAGCTTTACTCATATTATCTAGCTTTTCGGACTGGCTTGGAGCTAGCAAATCAGACCAGCTAACTGTTATTTCTTCCCTTGGTTCAATCGCGCCAAGCGTCCAGAAACGTGACACCACTGATCCGATCACTGATTTAAGAAAGTTATTACGACGTGACATGCGTGTTCTTGCCCAATCTTTCATATCCTCAGTTGAAGCTCTCTCGCCAGTAATCTGACCAATTAGTACTTTAACTGGCATATTGATAGAAGCTGCGAATTTAGCTAATGACGTTCTGAAGGATGGCTCTGGATCTGCTGGGGCAACTGATAAAACACTTGCAGAGCCTTCTTGCATCATCACTGAAGCATCAATACTTTCATTCAGGCGACGAACTTGCTCATCAAGTGCATCAGCAAGCCCTTCCATATTAGTACCTAATGCTTCAGCTAGGCGTTGGAAGTCAGTTTCTTTACTGAATGCATAGTTCAATTGTCTACTTGCATTTTTCAGGAAACCTTCGGCGCTACCACCTGATACTTTTTCAATATCAAGTAGATCATTGTACCCTTTCTTTAGAAGCGGGGTTCCAGATGTTAATTTCCCATCACCAGAACCTTCAGCAAGGATTATCACCCGGTCTGGATGTATATCAATAATTCTACCTGGCGATCCGTCTATATCATTTCCAACTAACATTTCAGTAAATGAATACATTGTTGGGAAGCCGTAACTTTCACTGCTTGTATCCTCATCCCATGACTTAGGTTCAATCTGGGCTTCCCATGCAGGTATTAACCGAACAATTGACTTATCACCAATTCTTTTAACCACTGTCGTATCAACTGGTTCTTTCCAGTCTTTACCGTCTCTTAATTGAATAATTAACCCAGAGTACCGACCTATTAAGTTTCGCTTATCTGCTTCCTTAATCTGCTCCCAGTGTGATTTGAGAAGCTTGTTCAGTTTGTTATCCCAATCAGTAGATCCATCTTGGTCTGCCTCTTCGTTACCTTCGAATATTTCTGGAATGTCAACCCAACAATCAGAGACATACCGATCTACAGCCGCACCACCAAGAGCGGTACGATCATAAGCATTATAGAAATCATTAAACGTCAGCACTTCTGGATAACCAAACTCACGCCAGATACGTGGTCGCTTTGCATTACTCATTCCAATACCGCCAGAAACATAGTCCATTCTTGCTCTAGCAACTGCCTTGATAGCGTTATTAACCGCTAATGACAGCTTTTGTTGATTCTCTTCCATTATCGCCCTCATCAACGTTTGCGAACTAACATGCCAATGTTTGATTTTTGTGTGATATACCCATCAAGACCATATCTAACCGCATCCCAGCAGTGGTTGTTCTTATCCTCAATAATGGGAAGAACCTCACCTGTGATCCGGTCTGTTTTATACGAGTAAAGACGGGCTTCTTTTGCTGTTTCTTTACAGCGAGGATGAATGATTATTTGCTTGAATCCGCGTAGATGTGTAATGCCATCTTCTACGCTACCTTGCCATTTTTTAGCGGCAGAGATATTGAAACCTTGGCGCTTTAAATAGCTGATTGTTTCTGGTCGCGCGGAGTCTGCTTTAATCGGCCACTTGCGAGACTCAGGTATCTTGTCGTAAAACGCTGGCATGTGGTCAAGCTCAACACCTATTCCGTATGCCTCATACTCGATGTACAAGCAGTCGTTTAGAATGAACTGGCGCAATAGCGTGTTAGGGTCTTTTGCAAAACCGAAGTCAGCACCGAATAGTAATCTGTCTGCTTTCTGCCATAAATCATCAGGAAACGATTTAACAACGTATTTATTTGCTAATACCTGCTTATCGGAGTTTTCAAGATAAGCCCCTTCCCATATCCACGCGTAAGTAGCAGAGTCCAATCTTTCCTGATCGCTTAATCGCTCTTCTTCAAGTACTGATGGAAACCACGGGTTATCTCCGTAATTCATCTCGACAACGATGGCATTATCAGGTGGATTCTTTCTAAAGCGTTTATCTGTAGCACTACCGTCTCTTTCCGGGTTCCATGTCACCCATATTTCAGACCCAGCCTCACGAACGGTGGGCGTTAATTTAGTCCATGCTATTTCTGATACTGATTCAGCCTCATCAACCCAAGCAATTAATATTCTCGCTTTAGACTTAATGCTATCTAAGTTATGTCGTAACCCTGCAAACACATAATTGACAGAGCGACACTTTGTGCGGATATACTTCTCGCCAAGTTCATAAAAGTCATTCAACCAAGGAACAGACCTAATCGCCTGTTTCACTTCCTCCATGGATGACTCTTCGAGTGAGTTCATGTATTCGCGAGCGCAAAGTATTACACCTGATTGACCATTCATCGCAGCCATGTAGCCACGAATCGCTGTCATTAATGCAAATGTTCTTGTCTTTGCAGATCCTCGCCCACCGTGTGAGCATCGATAGCGATAATTACCTTCAAAAGCTGGAATTAATTTAGGCGGTATTTCAATCCTTGCTACCGTCATTGCTACCTCCGGCAACCAGAACTATTTTTGTCGGTGACATTGATCCGTCAGATGATTTCAAATCAATATCCTGAGTTACCTTGTCCCCATACTTTTTAGGGCTCATTCTTGCTAAAGCCCACTTTCTGGTATCTATCCTTAACCTTGCCTTAGCAACTGCCGATGGTTCTTCTGTTACATCATCAGCAATATCAAACAACTCTTCAAACACGGCATCAGCTCTTGATTCCATCGCTTTCGCGTACTGTTCACGAAAGTCAGGGTATTCTCGCAACCAACGCATGACTTTAGTTGTGTTTGGCATTCCTGGTCGCTTGCATACAGAACGCAAACTTTCACCATCGGCAATTAGAGCGCATACATCGTCCGCCACCTCTGGTAAGTAATCAGAAGGGCGACCCATTTTCTTTTCAGTCGCCATTAATCAGCCTCTTTTAGAATAATTAACTGGTTTCGTTTATATATCTCCGGCAATCAATGACACCGTTAAGGATATAAACCTATATAAAACTCTATCAATGCCACTCAAAGAATGACATTTGTAGAATTTTCTAAAATGAATAATCATTTACTGTTCAACTACTGGCACGTATTTAATATCACTAATCTCATCAGGTGAGATGTATACCCATGACCCATCGAGTGATGCGATACCGATTAACCCGTTAGTCACGCGAGGCTCTTTAGTGGTCATCATGCCTTCGTAGGTTGTGCCGTCTTTCTTGGTTGCTATTACGTGATATTTATTCACCACTCAACTCCACTTCTTGGCCTTCAAACACAATCTCTTTCTTGTAGCAGAGCTTTACTAACCAAGTGCTGTTAATTAAAGCGCCGATAATAAACAATGGATACATATAACGGCGCAGTGTCATTTTGTAATGCAGTGTTCCTGTTTTCATATTCCACCCAATAAAAAAGGCCACTAGGGCCTATTCATCGTTAAATGTTAATTAAATCAATCTCCTCAATTTTGAGGATAGGCATTACTCAACGCTAGGAAGGAGTAATTGGCCTTTTTCTTCTATCTCGGCAATCTTGTTTAATAACTGAGGCTTTTTAACTCTGCCCCATCGATTTAATAATCGCCCTGACATACTGGCCACATCCTTCTCTTTCATGAATTCGAGCATTATTTCATTTCGCTCTTGCTCCATAGTTCGGATATTTTTGGTAATAACATCAGCCATCCAGTTAAAGGCGTTTATATACGCCACCTTAATTCTCATAGCTTCTTTCTTTGTGTATGACATGACCAATAACATTAGGCCGTCTTTCCGTAGCTTATAGAATTTTTGAGGCTTACCATTCTGTAACTCATTGTTTTTATAGCAAAGCTCAAAATTGAGCTCTGTGTCAAACTCTGGAGGACACGATTTTATAGTCCTTTCGATATCACGAATTACGTTTTTTGGCTCTTTACCAAAAGCTCTTGCTACACAAAAACTATCAGTAATTACTTCTGAACCAGACATAAATACGATGTTCCGAAAATCAATTCCATTTACTACTGTTGGGTAATTCATGGTGTAAATCCTTATAGAAAAGCGAACCTGTTCACCAGAAATAACCGCCCCACAGAAAACACCATTAACGGTTTTTCTCAGGTTCGACTTTCTGTAAGGTTCTGTGAGTGTTTTTAATTGCGCGGTGAATGCGCCGATGAAATGCGTAGAGTTCGCAACCATCATCACGTATCACTACGTTAATCAGGTTGCTTCTAGTCTGTTCCTAGCAGTCAAGATATGATCACTCTCCTTAATGGATAAACGACTTATCTAATTGCTGATATATATATTTACTTAAGCTATACTAAGTAATTATCACTATACTTCGATTAATATCCTGTTAGTTTGCCCATGCACCCACGCTGGGCTTTTTTTATTCTTTTGGAATGCTTTTATCCAGCTCTTCACGGAATTTAACTGGATTCTCTGAACCCTCTACTGCCATGATATTTCTCCATTAAAAAACCCCGCTATTGAGCGAGGCATTCAGTGTTGATGTAATTCTGCAAATACAAAGTTTGCTGTTCGTTCTCGACTATCATTTCTCTGAGACGTAGATAATCTTGTTCAACTGCTTTGTTAAGTCGTGCGGTGGCTTCATCGCTTCCGCTTTCGGTTGAATTCTTGGTGACTGCTGGACACTCTGCTTTGACGTACACCCGCTTATTACCAGAGTTAACAGCATCACGAAGAGTGTTGATTTCATTCTTTGCACTGGCTAACTCCTGTGAGTGACGAATATCGAGTTGGTTTAATCGAGTGATACGGGCTTGGTAGTCTTTGTTGATTTCGACTTGCTGAGATAACTGACTAGTTGCTGTGTTGTAATCTTTGCTCAGTTTGTCGTAGTCATCTATTACCCACCATAGCCAGAATGCAGATATTGCCAGTAGTCCAGCTAATACCTTAGTTAGAGTGTTCATATCACTTAACACCATTGTGCTCTAACGAGTAGTGATTGCCGTCATTGAATCGACCGCCCCACGTACCGCCGATAGATTCCCAATATTCACCAAGCAATTTATGATCACTTGATGCTGTTAGATATTTACCGTCTTTAAATAGGTTGAAATCCACAGCTAGGCGTTGT
>NZ_CAWQNB010000031.1:0-15489 GCF_963896135.1 Proteus sp. G2609
TCACTTGATGCTGTTAGATATTTACCGTCTTTAAATAGGTTGAAATCCACAGCTAGGCGTTGTGTGTGTAAGCTGTTTTTAATACCTGATCCCGATTTGGCATTTAACTGTGCTTGCTCAGGCGTTCGGTATGCTTCTGAAAACGTCAGCTCATATCCGTTGTCGTAGGCAAAAATAATTAAGTCCGCAATCATGCGAGTGAACTTGCGTTGTTTCTCACCGAGTGTCATTTTTACTAACCCCTCTAAATATTTGCATCACATTCCCACGACTAAGAATTATTAGCGCGCATAGTGTGATATTGATTCCGACTTCAAATGGATCTGCATGAGCGTAGTCATTCGTTAATATGCGTAGTGGGATAGAACCCAGCATAACAATGAGAACCCATGCTATAAGTGACGGAAAAAATTTGTATTTAGCGCCGTTACGCTCATAGTTAACAAGACGAATAACAGCGAATAAGCATGAGAAAAAATTGACGTAAATCCAAAACATTGAGATGGTCATCTCCCACCTCCTCTGAATTTATCTATCAGGTTATTTATGACATTGTTGATACTGTCTGTGAGCGCACCGGGTTTAGATATTGTTACCAAAACACCAACCAAACCAGCCGATGAGAACATTGCACCAACAGAGCGATCAACCTCTCTATCTCCGATAATGCCACTCAGTAGTGACGACATGAAATCAGCGCCTAATATCCCAATCGCAAATGCAACTGTGAAATACGCCCATCGTTTTAACAGCCGGATATCATGAGCAGACAATACAAATATCACCGCCCCTGCGAACGCACCGATAACAACGCCTGCGTCCATACCTGAATAGAGACCTACAATAGAGACACCCGCTAACGAGGCGGTTGCTGTGCCTGTTAACGGCTCTTGCATATATGTAGTCCTGATTAGTTAATAGGAGCCGACTCACAGCTCTTGTGTGAACGTGATAACGAGGGTAATTGTTCTGTGGTCGGCATATACGAAAAAAGACCGCCTAAGCGATCTTCATTAAATGACACTAAGTTGCGATTATGACTCGATACTCCAAACAAAATCGTCACTTTGCAATCGGTGTGAACCAAAATGAACTTCATAATCAGAACCTAGTGATTGGGCTTTTTGCTTGGCTTGCTCCTCTGTAGCATAAACCCCTTTTAAATCCCAAGGGCTTCCTCTAACAACGCCCCATCCCAGAACAAATCCTTGATTGATTGGGTCTGGTTTTAAGTTTTTATCTACAAACATTTCTATCTCCTTTGTTGGGTACCCAGAAACAGAATATTGTTTGTAACTAAAAAATCAAATGATTAATCAATAACATTTATTGATATTTCAGGCTTGTTACCTTTATATCCAGTAATGACAGAAGTTAATGAAAGTGTTGAGCTATTCACAAGATATTCCTTATGAAATTCACCTGAACACTTCCCATTAATTATATCTTTAATAATTAACTTATCTTGCTCACGAACCTCAAAAGAGACTGAGCCATCAAGCTTAGCAACAGTAACCTTAATTTTATTCACTCATAATCTCCTTCTAAATGGGTTGTTCGGAATAACCGAACATGTGAAATAGCGACACCGGAATTCCGGCATCGGAACAATATCAATAACTTATCCCCTCGAATTCGGGGGAATTAAAATAGAAAGCCCCAAACGTATCGCAAACCAGATTTCTCCGTTCTACGTAGAGGTTATGAGGGGCACTGTTCGGATTTCAGATACAAAAAAAGCCCGATATCTCTATCAGGCTTTCAGTGCTCTTTGCTTTTACGAGCGAGCATACACTAAATATACACATTCATAACTTATTTTCAAGTGATTTTTGAAATATTTTTATATTCAACTCCAAGTTGTGAGCGTTCTCTCGCTATTTCATCTTGTAGCACCATATATAACTTCGCATTAAATAATGTAATGCACCAACGGACACGATCAATACATTGTTTAGTGGTAAGCCAAGGTGCTACTTGTTTTTGAATGTAATTTGCGAGTGTTTGCATCGTATTTCTGCCAAGATAGTAATCGGTAGCGACAACATAAACAGGATTGGACTTGTCGAACGCTTTCAAAATTGCTTTCTCTACAAAATCAGCTTCATCTACATCGTTGGCGCGCTGAAACATGTCGCTGAGTGATTGTTTAGGAAATAATATTAACTGAGCTTTTTCTTCAAGCTCCTTTCCTGTATATCCTTCCTTTTTTAGTTGTTCAAACACCTTGGTAAATCTTTCCATGTTTTCTCCTGACCACCCAGTAACAAATCGCCAGATACTTCCAGAACCACAAGACAACCCAAGATAACTATCATCTTTCATTTCTCCAGCCCACAGAGATATGATTGCTCTTACCCATCTATCTTGTGATGGAGTTAACCTCCTTGCCTTGCCTAAATATGATTTTCGAGGTGAGTTTGCTACATACCTATAAATATCTACCTTACGCTCCCTCATCTCGCCTCCGGTAATACTGTGTGATATCTATCGCAACCTACTGAATACATGATCGGTAGGTTTGCTCTTCTAGCCCACCCCGTTTCTACAACCTCCATGAAGCCATGCTTTTTCTGAACTATAGATAAGTAACGCTTAGGCTTATTCCCTGTGCGTTCTGTTAATGCTCTAAACCTGCACTCTTCAATAGCTGCGATTAAGTCAGTAAACATTAAGCCACCTCCGAATATTGATCCTTTCGCCTTTTCTCATACCAACGGGCCCTACGAGTGAATATGGATTTCATTCGTTTGAGATATTCGATGTCGAATTTACGGACCGTGTTATCGTGCTCTAAACGAGTTACTCGCTCTTCGCCGATTTTATTGATGAGATTAATGCGATATGGAATGAGATTGCCTGACAGGTCCCTATTGCAGTGAACACAGCCAGCATGAATATTGAGTAGATTAAATCTTAAATGACTTGCCGAACCTCTTGACCTGTAATGACTAGCATCTACGGACCCACCTCTTACCCCATAATTTAAGGGCCGACCGCAAGCGATGCATGGCTGACCGTAGTCTCGCCAAAAGATGTATTTATTTACTGCCGCTTGGGCCTCTTTGTTCCAGTCTGATTTTGTCTTTAACTTTTCCTTTCGGATCCGCAATAACTTCCTTTCCTCAGATAAACGTTTTTTACGGTCCTTTTCTTCGGTCCGTTTAATTTCATTTGAGGCGAATTTTATTGCACAAGATGTGGAACAAACTTTTTGGGTAGATAGGTAGGGAGTGAATTCTTTGTTGCAGACTTTACAGGTTTTGAGCTTCGGCTTTTTAGCCTTAGCCATACATCACCCCAAAACAACTCCAAGAATTAACATGGCGATAAACCATATTGCGACAAATTTTCCGTAGCGTAATAAATTGGCATTAAGCATTGGTTCAAACTCCTTTTGTGGTTTCTTGGGATATTTATGTTTGTGTTTATATTTACTACGATACCTCGGCATCTCCCTCTCCTTTGATTTTATCCATCACTTCCAAATGAGCGTATTCATCAGCACACTGGCTACACACGTAAATTTCATCATCTGTTAGTTGTCTATTGCATGACATGCATTTCATTTTCCAGTCTCCATTTCTTCAACGAGTCGACTCATATACCAACGAGCCTTTTTTAAATCTTCGACTGGGTTAATTTTCTTCTCGTATCGCCAGACATACTTTTGAATATTGCCTTTGAGGTAGCCTAGAAACGCCTCCTTGGTCATACTGGCTTTAATGGCATCTATGCACTCAATATCACCTGATGCGTAGTGTGGTGGGTTATTTACGTTGTCTGTCATAATCATTACTCCCTGTGACCGTAGTAGTTGTATTCATAACGAGTTGTACGCAGTTTTACGCCACTTTGTATCGCCCAAGCTGTCGAGTATTCAATTAAGCTACTCATGCGCTTCTTCCCCATTTGAGACGTACTCTCGCGTATGTTTAATAGCTCACCTTCAATTCCCCTAATTAACGGTGACTCTTTCGCTCCTGTAGTAACCATCCAGTGACCAGACACAAAGACATTCTTCCACTGCCATAATTTCAGTGGTTCATTGTTGAGGGTCATTTGCTTTGATACATCACCACATAGCGCATGAAACATATCGTTCTGCAGTAGTGTTCGGCTGGATTCTGAGATTTTTACTTCTAGGGGGAATTCTTCGTTGAGGGGTAAGGCGTTTAGTGTGGCTATTAGGTTTTCTCGTATTCGTTTATTTCTTAGAAGAAACTTTGTGGCTTTCTCCAAGTTAACCTCCTATTCATTTTTCCAGGAATACGTTGTTGAATAAGAAAAAACAAATATAAGCCATAGATATTAACCAAAGGATTATCGCTGTTGCTGATATAACCTTCATCGTAATAACGAACCAGCCATTATCCCCATCAAATACCTTCAGCATGATAAATGCCATTGCAAAGCCTAATCCGCAAAAAAGGTTCATGCTGATCTTGTACATCAATGTTATTGGGTCACTCACTGTTAGCTCTCCTGTTCCATGCTGCGATTGCCATAGCAATTTTACCTTTTCCAATCATTTGAGCAGATTGTGCATCGCAGTTATGACAGCGCACAATCGCTGAACGGTCAGGGCAATCTTCTTCATACTGGAAAAAAGCTTCTACGTTACTACTCCCGCAAAACGGGCATTTCTTGAGTTCGCTCATGCTACTTATCCTTTTTGAATGGGAATTTATTTTCTATGCTGTCTAGCGATAAATACAAAAACACTCTCATTTGTTTTCTGCAAAAATGTATCGGTGTATCGATCAGATAAAGCAAAAAATAAATAGTGCTTATTGGAAGCAAGAAAAATATCCCAACTATCCACCTAACTAGATAGGTAATCTCGTTGCCTTTAAATTTCGCCCACTTCATATCAGCGCCTCTCTTAATCCTGTTTTCACATATTTGATATCGTAGGCAATGTAAATTTCCCACTCATGATAATCGTGACCGTAGTAGTTACCGCCAGCCCACGCGCATTTGTCTTGATCATTCAGTATAAAGTCCCATTGCTCATCGTTAAGTTTAACTAAACGGGCAACGTTAGCATCGAATACCTGTTGCTTAATCATTCGTGCAAGTGGTGATTCCATCATTCACCCTCTGGCATTGGTGGGAGCTGCAAAGCCTTTAGTTTCCTGTCTTGCTCAATAAGTTTCCCTATCAGCGCTATAACGAATTCCGACTTTTGCGATGATGAGGCTATTTCGTAACGTTGAATTAAGGTAAATTCAGGCCTATCTGAACTGTTAAGAATTATTGAAATATCATTTAATAATGGAGTTAATGTATTCATGGGTAAGCTCTTTTTTAATCAAACTTGTCCACACTGTCTTAGAGAAAACGCAGTGCTAGAAGCTTTTGGTGAACAACGAAAAGGTGAAGATGAACCTTTTTATGATGTATCTTTTATGTGCCGAAGTTGTCACAATTCAGGAATTGCTGTCGTCAGAAGTAACGCTTCTTACGGGCCTTTAATCACTGCCAACGGCAGGGTTTCTGGGATGAGCATACCTTCTGATGATCCTAAGTTTGTCTTGCTTGGAATAATTCCTAAAGTTAACAACACCACTGCTCCTGAAAATACCCCAGAAAGAGCGGCTAAATTTTTTATTGAATCAAAGGATGATTTTCAACGTGGCAGATATGAAACCTGCGTAATGAATTGCAGAAAGGTTATGGATATTGCCACTAAAGTCCTTATGGGTGATGAAGCTAAGGATGAAAAATTATCAAAACGCATCACCATGTTGTTTTCTAAAGGAAAAATAACTGAACAGATGAAAGATTGGGCTCATATCGTAAGGATTGATTCAAACGGTGCAATTCACTCTGACGAGGAATTTACGAAAGAGGAAACCAAGCAAATACTTGGCTTTACCGAGGTATTTCTAATGTACTCATTTACTCTTCCTGAAATGATTAAAAAACGGCAAGAGGAAAAAGATTCAAATTAATAAAGCTAGGTTAAGGTGATATCATCCTTCACCTTAACCCAATTAATTCCCTGCATTAGATGCCTCCTTTGATATCAATATTTTTCATACAAAATTTAAACAACCACCTGAATAGACATGTCATCACTAACGCCTGAATAATCACTATTGGTAATGCCCTTAGATAAACATGAAGATTAAACTCGCCTAACCTATTAATCGCGATTAAAACCGATAACGAACCCCAAGCAATGAGTTGAAATAGAAATGTAAGAATGTTGCTACTAAATATCCTGACAAGCATTTTCTGATGCCATTTCATCACTCAACACCTCGCTTAATCGCCATAACTAATTTTTAAACTTCCTGATATGGCAACCACTGCTAAAAGTAACCATCCCCAACCTGATTTTTCGTGATACATCAGGAATGCAACAGATAAAAATCCAGTAATCGGTACTAGCATGAAAAACAATGTGCCTAAAATATCTCGTAAATATTCCATCTAAAAATCCTCTTGCGTGTTAAGCTGCTTGCTTGCGCCATAACTCTTGTTGAAATACTTTTGCCCCATTGACTAGCATGTCGTTAAAATCGCCAGTTCCGTCAATCCATCGGACGCTGACTTTTTCAACATCGTTATTACTTAGAATATTTCGATTGCCACATTCAAAGGCAGCTGCTAGCCCTGTGCCATTACTGTCCGTGTCTGCAAATATGATGAGATGTTTAACGCCTTTTGGCGCTCTAAATCTCCGCATGAAATTGGCATTTAACGTTGACCATGTGTTACAGCCGTAGACTTGCTGACAAGAAAGCGCCGTTTCTATCCCCTCGGCGATCCCCAGCGTTGATGCTACTGGGGTCATTCGAATTGCGATAGAGCCAGCAAAATCTAAATAGTTATCTTCCTGTAACTTGGTAAGTCGTTTATTCCCTTCAAAGTTTGCTTTTTTTTCGCCCTCTAAGAACGTCCTATGCAGATAACAGCCAGCACCACGATCATCTGTTGCAATTGACCAGAGCGAAGTAAATCCATTTTGTTGTGTGTTACTGTATCTGACGTGCTGAGATGGTAAAACGTTGATCCCTCTGCTCATCAAATATCTATGAGCTGATGTATCTTTAAGTGGGATTAGTGAAGCGAACTTTGCGATAACTTTTGAACGAGTGGCTTTTACATCTGATTTTGCGTGCGGTACTACTTGGCCTGAATAACTGTTTCCGATTAACCGATCTATCTCACTTGCTAAAACTCTAAAATCTTTTTGCTGGGTAAGTTCCAGTAGTTTCCAGCCATCACCAGCACCACATGAGCATATCCAAGTTCCCTTACCGTTTTTATTATCTATCCTGAATTTTCCTTTCTTTCCGCATATAGGGCATTCCCCTTGATAGTGTTTTTTCCCTGTGATTGGCGGTAATTTGTAATACTCAAATATCTCAGGCCATCGACCTATTACTGCCTCTACCGTCTTCACGATTACCTCCTAAGCTGAGCTTTTCCCGTATATCTTCCAAGTGTGACCTTGCTGATGCTATTTTTTCAGCCTCTGTTTTCGGTTTTACCTCTTTTGTATTTTTCTTCGCTTGCATCTTTGCAAAAGCGATATTTTTTGAACGAATATAATTACTAACTTCGGGAGTTATCTCTTGCGGTGTATCATGTAATCCACGAGGCCATACCCCGAATTTTTTCTTGTACGTGTGGGCGCACCAACCATCAGAAATAGGCTTGCCTGATATCTCACGCTGTTTTTGATAAAACTTGATTTGTGACCACCAACTTTGTTTTTGCTCCTTGGTAAATATCTGTTCACCTGCTTTCAGTTTTTTGAGTTCTCGCGTTTCATCGACTTGAACATTTTTCCCAGCGAGTGGTTTAAACCCACATTTAGGGCAAACGTAAACACCTGCCGGCTTCATGTAGTGACAAGATGGGCATTCCTTCGGTTTTTTCTCTGCCTTGACCTGATCTCGGTAGCTGCTTTGGGTTTTCATGCCATCGTTTTTGTTTTGCAGGTCGTCGTATTCAATTTCATCAGGAAATCCCAACAAGTGAACTGATCCTGAATGGTCGAATATGAGACACTTGTCTTTCCCTTTTGCTGTTCTCAATCCCCTACCAAGACACTGGACCCAGCGGATTTCCGATTTTGTTGGCCTCGCGTAGATGATGCAGCGAACGTCACTATCGAACCCTGCAACCAAAACACCAACGTTAACGATGATTTTTGTAGACCCACTCTCAAAACGGTTAATAATCAACTGCCGTTCATCGTGTGGCGTCTCTGCGGTCATCACCTCAGCGTTGATCCCCGCTCGGTTAAATTCCATCGTGACGTAGTTTGCATGGCTGACATTGACGCAAAAGCAAACTGTTGGCCTGTCCTCGCCATGTTCTAACCAAAATTTGACGATATTCCCGACTAAATCAGAATCGCCCATGATTTTGGCTAACTGCTCCTCGTTGTAGTCATTGCCAAATGCCGATAGTTTTGATGTTTTTACACCGCTAACATCGGGATTATCTGGCGCGTAAAATTCATAAGGACTCAAATCACCAATTTCGATTAACTCCTTCATCGTCGTTGGTTTAATCAATGTTTCGTAGTATTCGCCCATCCAACTAGCAAAGGGTGTCCCCGATAACCCAACTACACGAATATCCGTATCTCGGATAATTTCGAGTATTTTTTTTCGCTTCATGTGGGCTTCATCGATGATGAGTAAATCAATGTTGTCAGGGAATTTGCGGCGAATTAACGTGTCTGCAGATGCAATTTGAATCAACTTGCTGGGGTCATACAGTGGGTGGTCGCGCCACAAGTAACTGATCTCATCGACTGGCAGTCCGTACTCAACAAACCGTGTTGCAGTCTGTTCAATCAGCACTGTGTAGGGGGCGACAAACATGACCCTCATTCCCCTAGAAACTAAACCGTCAGCCACGAATGCGGCTATCGCGGTTTTACCAAATCCAACACTTGCAGAAAGTAACATCGTTCGGTGTTGATTCCAGTTCTTCCTGAGCATATCCAGTGCAGTGACTTGCTTAGCTTTTGGCGTTATACTGAGCATGATTAATTCCTTTTTGCGTTACGCCCGTTTACCTCCCTCAAGGTTTTTCGGGCTATTTCCTCAAGTTTTTTTGAGTTAATGGCTTCTGCTGCGTCATTAAAATCAATAACTTGAGCACCTTTCCTGCCCATCGTGTAGTAACAGGATTTCGATATATTCCAACTCCTCCCCCCCCAGTTAAACTCTGGGTTTATTGCGTATATGCCACGCTTAAACTTGATTAACCCTACCGCCTCAAGCTCTTTGTTGGCTCTCTGAATGCTTCTCTCGCTCACGTTGAGGATCTCAGCTACCTCAGCCCTCGTCGCTACATACCGTCCATATTTCCAGTCGCAACTGTCAGTGATTAGCCCGTATAGCTCAGTGGCGGTAGGGGATACTTTTGACAAACGCTTGTAAAACTCTCGTGCGTAAAAAACTCTTGACCATATTCTCATTTTGTGATAGTCCATTTTTTGCAAAAGAGACAGAACTTGTCCGTTTAGGAGACAGATCCTGTCGTTTTGATGTCATTTAACTATTTGATTTTTAAGAAATTTCCAAGTTGTCCCTTCCTTATCCTTATAGGGGTCAAGTTAGAACTCGAATTTTCTTTTTTTTGGCTTTTAAATCATGTACTTATGAATAGTGCCTTGTATCAGCATTGCTACACTTTCCAAGGAACAGGCCATAGGTTTGTATTAAATTCGGTGATTCAGGCGACACCTTGAGAGGGTTGGTTTCTCTGGCCAGTGCCTTGTTGAAAAACTCTCGGTTCGGAAACATATCCATCGAGGTAGGAAGAGTAGTTTTTTACAAAGTTTCTTAACCGTGTATTTGCAGCCTTTCTACCAGCATTTATTTTTTTGTAAGGTATAGGTTCATCGTCGAAATGCTCTTGATAAACTTCAGAATATTTAACCGATACCTTTGCTCTTATCGATGGCCTTAGCCTCAATAACATTTCCTTAATCCATTTCTCATCTTGTTCAAAATAACAATTTGGCATTAAAATATTGACGTTATACTCATAATTATCCATATTCTTTTTTAACCTCATGAAATTAAAGCCCATTAAATTTTTATTAATGAGCTTAGCTATGAGTAATCAAATTACTTGACTAATACTGATTATTCGTCCAGTATTAATGGGTAAATAAAATTAAATGTTTAAACTGATTTGAGCCTCATTGATTGCCGTCTCTGGGGCTTTTCTTTTAATTTTTCCCTTCCCTTCAAGAGCCTGAATAACCCTTTCTGCATAATCACCTTCAAGAACAACTTTCGTTGGCTTATCGCTGATATTTACAGAGTCAGGGGGCAATCCGAACTTACTCACCAACTGGCAAGCTAAATCGAATATTCTGGCTTTATCTCGACTGGATTTTGATGGGTGTATTCCTAGCGCTTTAGCGAGTCCGTTATTACCGATTGAATACATTTGTTGAATGTAAAACGTCATCAATTCGTTTGATGAGCACTCTACTTTGATATTTTTTGCACATTCCATTTGTTAAATTCCTTCTTAGATTACTTCCCATATTGGGAACAGCAGTAATGATCCGTGGCTCATTCCATATGAGCGGATTGTTTGCTCTGAGAATTTACTCTGAGCGAGTTAGCGATGTTAAAGAGCGGGTGAAACTAAGCAGCAAGTAATTTTTTTTGGCTAATTGCCAGTAAGTCTTCAGCTTTTATTTTCCCTTTAGATAGGGCTTGGATTGTTTTTGCATAATTCGTTTTCCCAAAGAATTCTGTTTTTGGTAGAAAACCGTTATCAATCCATTTATAAACAGCTCGCTCACTTACTCCGCATGCCTTTGCTACTTCTGCAACGCCAATCTGTTTAATTGGCTCCCTTAAATCGTGCATAGAAGTCTCCTTAATGAACTTTCAGTACATATATTAGTTGAACTGACAGTTCCTTTCAAGATGTTTATTATTGAACGTATGGTACAAACTAATAACGTGCGTGAATTATTTGCCAAGAGGCTTGCGCAGGCTTCAAGAAATGCTGGTTTTGATGACCATGGCAAAGCGACAGAAATAGCTAATAAACTTGGCGTAACCACCAAGGCCGTTAGTAAGTGGTTTAATGCCGAATCACTACCAAGACAGGAGGTGATGAATAAGCTAGCTAAATTACTTTCAGTGGATATAGTCTGGTTGCAACATGGGCAAGAAAATGTAAATAATGCAAATGTTAGTAATCCAAGACCTTATCGACCAGCACCTAAATACCCTGTAATTAGCTTTGTTCAGGCTGGTAATTGGACGGAAGCTTGTGAGCCATACACGCTAAGCGAGATCGATGAGTGGTACGAGTCTGAAGTTTCTGTTCAAGGATCTGCTTTTTGGCTTAAGGTTGAGGGCGACTCAATGACGGCTCCAACAGGAGTTAGTATTCCTGAGGGATCATTAGTCCTAGTAGATACAGGAAGAGAGCCTATAAATGGAAGCTTGGTAATAGCTAAGCTTACTGATACGAATGAAGCGACATTCAAAAAGCTTGTCTTGGATGGAGCTAAATATCTTAAAGCGTTAAACCCAGCTTATCCCGCTATTACTATAAATGGAAACTGTAAAATTATTGGCGTTGTAGTTCAAATGATGATGCGATTTGTCTAACTTTTAATCATTAAGAAGAGGATGCTTTGAGAATATTTTTTCTAATTATTATCATTGCTTTATCAGGTTGTGTAACAGGTGATAAAATATCATCAATACATTCTGGGATGAGCAAAGACAATGTTATATCAATAATGGGCAACCCTGATGGAGCCTCGTCAAGCAATGAGTATGAAATATTAATTTATGCTAACAGGCTGATGTCTGGTTGGTCTTATGATAAAGCCGACTATAAGTTTATATTTAAAAATAATTCTCTTATTGAATATGGACCAGAAAAAATAAGACAAGACAATGGCGCTTCAGCTATTAGAGCGATATCAGCACAACAAAGCCTGTTATTATGGCAACAACAGCAAAACATATATAAAAAACCAGTAACAGCAACGAACTGTACAAAATTAGGTTCTACCGTTAACTGCACGTCATACTAACCTCATGCTTTTTATTTAGTCCCTCTACCAGAGGGATTTTTTCATCCCGCCTAAATAAATTAGTGGTCAAGAGCTAATTTTAAATATTTACAAAAATAAATACCGTTTAAAAACAACAAAATATACTAAAAGTTCACTGTGATAATAAAATATTGTACTTTTGGTTCTTGATTTATGTGAACTATTGGTTCAATATATAACTCATCGAAGGCAAGGAGCCATAGATAAACAGGATGTTCGCTCTTTTACAATTAGGAACGCTCAGAATAAATTTTCAGAGCAACCACTGAGTGGTTTTTGGGATTGGTGAATGCTAAGGCTGATTAGTTAGGCATGAGGGTGATCGGGCTCCTAGGCCGAGTGTACCGATTGTTAGCGTGTAGTTCAGCGGTAGAACGATGCGGCTTAAGTGACCGTACATGCGCTGGTTCGATTCCAGTCACGCAAGTAGGAGATCAGCACCTACCACCAATCACCAAAGATCACTTAGGAGGCAAATATGGCAACGATAATTTTTAAAGAGAACTCAAAAATTCGCAGACGCAGAAAGCAAGGTGAGTTTTTGGCTCGAAAGATAGCTATGAGAAGTCGCTCAGTGGAAGAAATTTGGGATTCGATATTTGGCGTTGAGAAACCAGAGCGCCCTGTTCTCTCTCTCAAACCAACAAAGTATTATCCAAGTGGAGATAACTGTTGCTTGCCTAATGTAGCAGTATTTTCAGGAGTTAAAACAAAACAGCCGAGCAATGAGTTCGGGGTGACGGCGAGATAAAGCCCACGGATGGGCTTACCTTACCTCTTCATATGCTTTACGTATTTTAGTGTTATTTACTAAGGCATATTCTATATCTTTAAGGTAATTGCTAGTAATCCTATATCTACACTTAGGTTCGTTAATATAGTCACCTTCAATTGGTTCAATTATTCCTTTATTAAATAATTCGATGACACCTTCTTCATTCATTGAATCAAAAGACAATTCGCTATCCAGACCTATTTCGGCAAAGATTGCAATAATCGAAGCTTCTTTGTCGGTGACATTATTAATATTGTTTTTCTTTTTTTTATTTAATCTTATTTGTGTTAACGCTCTGTTTAAGTTAATACATAACTTAATGAATAACTTAACAAAATATGAAATAAAGTAACTCACTGGAACAAAAAATAGTGACGACACTATATATGGATTATCCCACTGAAGAAGTTTTGAGTTAATAAATTCAATATACCCAATGGGAGTAAATATTAATAGCGCAAACCAAGATAACAACCAAAACATATTGAACCTCAATGATGTGTTTTGTTTCAAATAGGCAATCACTGCCTCAATCCAATTCGGCATGGTTGATAATCTCTTATTCTGTAGGGGTAAGTGGATTATAGCCGATTTCTCGCTGTAGGGGTACACGAGAACCACCTCGCCTGACGTGGTTAAAAGCAGGCGCAGTTAACTAATTACAGTCCATTCTGTGGGCTGTGGTGAGATAACTTTTTTAGACCAATAAACCAAAGGCGATAAATCGGTCTCGCCAAATAAAAAGCACCGTTTGAATCGGAGGATTTATGTAAGTGTTCAAATCTAAACTGAGAGAAAAATAAATATTATGCCGATCCTATTCATGGCTTGAATAGCGTTAGCCCATGACGGTATATGGGCAACTAACCAGAGCTTATTACTTAGTGGGCTGTGGTGAGTTGATTAATAGATAGGAGATAGAGAATGAATATTAAAATTCCAGATAGTAACGACAATGAATGGCAAGCAAAAATGCTGAGAAAATTATCATTCAAGCTTGGTCGCTTAAAAGAATGTAATGATGAAGCAAGGATTATATTGTTGGTTGAGTGCGAGGAAATAGTTGACGCACTTCGTGAATATTCAGGCTACTAGCATCGTGTTTAGTTAATAACGGAGGGGGTATGAGAAAGATAAAAATTACGAAAAAGAATGCGGGGGTATGTCATGTCACTGTTGGTCATGTTTACAAATTAGATGATGGCGCTGATATTGGTAGCACATTAAGGTTTCTTGATGATTACGGAAATCAAAATTTAATCCAGCTAAACGAAGCCAGTCAGTATTTTGACTACGAGCTGATTTACTGTGAAGAACCTGAATTAATGGCAAGCGATGCGACATTGCAAGACTATTTCGCTGCTAAGGCTATGCAAGGCGATTTAGCTTCACAGAGCGAAGACCTTGGTTATTTTCCAAATGATGTTTCAGGTGAGTATCTAGTAAATAGAGCTAATTTCTACTACCGCATGGCAGATGCAATGTTAAAGGCTAGGGGGTGATATGTGGGAAAAATGACATTCGTAGTTGAGTATGAAGATGGCAAGGAGCCGTCTGTAAACGCAGGAACGGAGATATTAGGCGGTAAGTTGTTATCGGTTGGATTTGATGATTATAAAGATAAAAAACTAACTAGAGATGAAATTAACGCAATAAATTACGCGTTAAATTTTAGCGAGTTCAGAGAAGCTTGTGAAGAGTTCGAAGTTGACTATGACGAACTCGTCGATAAGTTAGATTCCTCTCTTTAGCAGTAACCCACCACTTAATCATTCATATCGCTATTAATAGTTGGCACGCACATAAGGAACATAGGAAATGGCAAATGAATTAGTCGTAATTGAACAAGCAACGGCGCTAGATTTGTTTACAGCACCAGAAAAAGTAAATCAGATGCTGGAGCACATTAAGTCTCTTGCAGAAGAAGAGCGAAAAGAACTCGATAGCGATTTTTCGGTAGCTAAAAACCGAAAGGCTTTTGCATCTCTGGCGTACAAAGTTGCTCAAACAAAAACGTATATCGACAAGGAAGGTAAAGCAGTTGTCGATAAGTTAAAAGAGCTACCCAAAAAAGTTGATGCTAGCCGTAAGATATTTCGTGACGAACTAGATGCATTAAGCACAGATATTCGCAAGCCACTAACAGAGTGGGAAGCTCAAGAAAAAGCTCGCGAAGAAGCCGAAGCGCTTAAGAAGCAAATCGAAGTTGATCATGAAGAAGCTCTGCAAATGAACGAGCTGTTTGATTTACGCAAAGCTGAAGAAGAGCGCAAACGCATTGCTCGTGAAGAAGAAATGAAGCGACAAGCTGCGGAACAGGCAAGACTTGAAGCTGAGCGCAAAGCACAGCAAGAAATTGAAGCAGCAGCTAAACGTGAGCGTGAAGCAAAAGAAGCCGCTGAACGTGCAGAGCGTGAAAAGCAGGAAGCAATTCAACGTGCAGAACAAGCAGCAAAAGAAGCCAAGGAAAAGGCAGAGCGCGATGCTAAAGAAGCACTGGAGCGAGCCGAACGAGAGAAGAAACTAGCTATCGAAGCTGAGCGTAAGAAAGTACAGGAAGCAGAACAAGCGCGATTAGCAGAAGAAGAACGTAAGCGTCAGGAAGAAGCTAAACGTCAGGCTGATAAGGAACATC
>NZ_CAWQNB010000032.1:0-16111 GCF_963896135.1 Proteus sp. G2609
TCACTTGATGCTGTTAGATATTTACCGTCTTTAAATAGGTTGAAATCCACAGCTAGGCGTTGTGTGTGTAAGCTGTTTTTAATACCTGATCCCGATTTGGCATTTAACTGTGCTTGCTCAGGCGTTCGGTATGCTTCTGAAAACGTCAGCTCATATCCGTTGTCGTAGGCAAAAATAATTAAGTCCGCAATCATGCGAGTGAACTTGCGTTGTTTCTCACCGAGTGTCATTTTTACTAACCCCTCTAAATATTTGCATCACATTCCCACGACTAAGAATTATTAGCGCGCATAGTGTGATATTGATTCCGACTTCAAATGGATCTGCATGAGCGTAGTCATTCGTTAATATGCGTAGTGGGATAGAACCCAGCATAACAATGAGAACCCATGCTATAAGTGACGGAAAAAATTTGTATTTAGCGCCGTTACGCTCATAGTTAACAAGACGAATAACAGCGAATAAGCATGAGAAAAAATTGACGTAAATCCAAAACATTGAGATGGTCATCTCCCACCTCCTCTGAATTTATCTATCAGGTTATTTATGACATTGTTGATACTGTCTGTGAGCGCACCGGGTTTAGATATTGTTACCAAAACACCAACCAAACCAGCCGATGAGAACATTGCACCAACAGAGCGATCAACCTCTCTATCTCCGATAATGCCACTCAGTAGTGACGACATGAAATCAGCGCCTAATATCCCAATCGCAAATGCAACTGTGAAATACGCCCATCGTTTTAACAGCCGGATATCATGAGCAGACAATACAAATATCACCGCCCCTGCGAACGCACCGATAACAACGCCTGCGTCCATACCTGAATAGAGACCTACAATAGAGACACCCGCTAACGAGGCGGTTGCTGTGCCTGTTAACGGCTCTTGCATATATGTAGTCCTGATTAGTTAATAGGAGCCGACTCACAGCTCTTGTGTGAACGTGATAACGAGGGTAATTGTTCTGTGGTCGGCATATACGAAAAAAGACCGCCTAAGCGATCTTCATTAAATGACACTAAGTTGCGATTATGACTCGATACTCCAAACAAAATCGTCACTTTGCAATCGGTGTGAACCAAAATGAACTTCATAATCAGAACCTAGTGATTGGGCTTTTTGCTTGGCTTGCTCCTCTGTAGCATAAACCCCTTTTAAATCCCAAGGGCTTCCTCTAACAACGCCCCATCCCAGAACAAATCCTTGATTGATTGGGTCTGGTTTTAAGTTTTTATCTACAAACATTTCTATCTCCTTTGTTGGGTACCCAGAAACAGAATATTGTTTGTAACTAAAAAATCAAATGATTAATCAATAACATTTATTGATATTTCAGGCTTGTTACCTTTATATCCAGTAATGACAGAAGTTAATGAAAGTGTTGAGCTATTCACAAGATATTCCTTATGAAATTCACCTGAACACTTCCCATTAATTATATCTTTAATAATTAACTTATCTTGCTCACGAACCTCAAAAGAGACTGAGCCATCAAGCTTAGCAACAGTAACCTTAATTTTATTCACTCATAATCTCCTTCTAAATGGGTTGTTCGGAATAACCGAACATGTGAAATAGCGACACCGGAATTCCGGCATCGGAACAATATCAATAACTTATCCCCTCGAATTCGGGGGAATTAAAATAGAAAGCCCCAAACGTATCGCAAACCAGATTTCTCCGTTCTACGTAGAGGTTATGAGGGGCACTGTTCGGATTTCAGATACAAAAAAAGCCCGATATCTCTATCAGGCTTTCAGTGCTCTTTGCTTTTACGAGCGAGCATACACTAAATATACACATTCATAACTTATTTTCAAGTGATTTTTGAAATATTTTTATATTCAACTCCAAGTTGTGAGCGTTCTCTCGCTATTTCATCTTGTAGCACCATATATAACTTCGCATTAAATAATGTAATGCACCAACGGACACGATCAATACATTGTTTAGTGGTAAGCCAAGGTGCTACTTGTTTTTGAATGTAATTTGCGAGTGTTTGCATCGTATTTCTGCCAAGATAGTAATCGGTAGCGACAACATAAACAGGATTGGACTTGTCGAACGCTTTCAAAATTGCTTTCTCTACAAAATCAGCTTCATCTACATCGTTGGCGCGCTGAAACATGTCGCTGAGTGATTGTTTAGGAAATAATATTAACTGAGCTTTTTCTTCAAGCTCCTTTCCTGTATATCCTTCCTTTTTTAGTTGTTCAAACACCTTGGTAAATCTTTCCATGTTTTCTCCTGACCACCCAGTAACAAATCGCCAGATACTTCCAGAACCACAAGACAACCCAAGATAACTATCATCTTTCATTTCTCCAGCCCACAGAGATATGATTGCTCTTACCCATCTATCTTGTGATGGAGTTAACCTCCTTGCCTTGCCTAAATATGATTTTCGAGGTGAGTTTGCTACATACCTATAAATATCTACCTTACGCTCCCTCATCTCGCCTCCGGTAATACTGTGTGATATCTATCGCAACCTACTGAATACATGATCGGTAGGTTTGCTCTTCTAGCCCACCCCGTTTCTACAACCTCCATGAAGCCATGCTTTTTCTGAACTATAGATAAGTAACGCTTAGGCTTATTCCCTGTGCGTTCTGTTAATGCTCTAAACCTGCACTCTTCAATAGCTGCGATTAAGTCAGTAAACATTAAGCCACCTCCGAATATTGATCCTTTCGCCTTTTCTCATACCAACGGGCCCTACGAGTGAATATGGATTTCATTCGTTTGAGATATTCGATGTCGAATTTACGGACCGTGTTATCGTGCTCTAAACGAGTTACTCGCTCTTCGCCGATTTTATTGATGAGATTAATGCGATATGGAATGAGATTGCCTGACAGGTCCCTATTGCAGTGAACACAGCCAGCATGAATATTGAGTAGATTAAATCTTAAATGACTTGCCGAACCTCTTGACCTGTAATGACTAGCATCTACGGACCCACCTCTTACCCCATAATTTAAGGGCCGACCGCAAGCGATGCATGGCTGACCGTAGTCTCGCCAAAAGATGTATTTATTTACTGCCGCTTGGGCCTCTTTGTTCCAGTCTGATTTTGTCTTTAACTTTTCCTTTCGGATCCGCAATAACTTCCTTTCCTCAGATAAACGTTTTTTACGGTCCTTTTCTTCGGTCCGTTTAATTTCATTTGAGGCGAATTTTATTGCACAAGATGTGGAACAAACTTTTTGGGTAGATAGGTAGGGAGTGAATTCTTTGTTGCAGACTTTACAGGTTTTGAGCTTCGGCTTTTTAGCCTTAGCCATACATCACCCCAAAACAACTCCAAGAATTAACATGGCGATAAACCATATTGCGACAAATTTTCCGTAGCGTAATAAATTGGCATTAAGCATTGGTTCAAACTCCTTTTGTGGTTTCTTGGGATATTTATGTTTGTGTTTATATTTACTACGATACCTCGGCATCTCCCTCTCCTTTGATTTTATCCATCACTTCCAAATGAGCGTATTCATCAGCACACTGGCTACACACGTAAATTTCATCATCTGTTAGTTGTCTATTGCATGACATGCATTTCATTTTCCAGTCTCCATTTCTTCAACGAGTCGACTCATATACCAACGAGCCTTTTTTAAATCTTCGACTGGGTTAATTTTCTTCTCGTATCGCCAGACATACTTTTGAATATTGCCTTTGAGGTAGCCTAGAAACGCCTCCTTGGTCATACTGGCTTTAATGGCATCTATGCACTCAATATCACCTGATGCGTAGTGTGGTGGGTTATTTACGTTGTCTGTCATAATCATTACTCCCTGTGACCGTAGTAGTTGTATTCATAACGAGTTGTACGCAGTTTTACGCCACTTTGTATCGCCCAAGCTGTCGAGTATTCAATTAAGCTACTCATGCGCTTCTTCCCCATTTGAGACGTACTCTCGCGTATGTTTAATAGCTCACCTTCAATTCCCCTAATTAACGGTGACTCTTTCGCTCCTGTAGTAACCATCCAGTGACCAGACACAAAGACATTCTTCCACTGCCATAATTTCAGTGGTTCATTGTTGAGGGTCATTTGCTTTGATACATCACCACATAGCGCATGAAACATATCGTTCTGCAGTAGTGTTCGGCTGGATTCTGAGATTTTTACTTCTAGGGGGAATTCTTCGTTGAGGGGTAAGGCGTTTAGTGTGGCTATTAGGTTTTCTCGTATTCGTTTATTTCTTAGAAGAAACTTTGTGGCTTTCTCCAAGTTAACCTCCTATTCATTTTTCCAGGAATACGTTGTTGAATAAGAAAAAACAAATATAAGCCATAGATATTAACCAAAGGATTATCGCTGTTGCTGATATAACCTTCATCGTAATAACGAACCAGCCATTATCCCCATCAAATACCTTCAGCATGATAAATGCCATTGCAAAGCCTAATCCGCAAAAAAGGTTCATGCTGATCTTGTACATCAATGTTATTGGGTCACTCACTGTTAGCTCTCCTGTTCCATGCTGCGATTGCCATAGCAATTTTACCTTTTCCAATCATTTGAGCAGATTGTGCATCGCAGTTATGACAGCGCACAATCGCTGAACGGTCAGGGCAATCTTCTTCATACTGGAAAAAAGCTTCTACGTTACTACTCCCGCAAAACGGGCATTTCTTGAGTTCGCTCATGCTACTTATCCTTTTTGAATGGGAATTTATTTTCTATGCTGTCTAGCGATAAATACAAAAACACTCTCATTTGTTTTCTGCAAAAATGTATCGGTGTATCGATCAGATAAAGCAAAAAATAAATAGTGCTTATTGGAAGCAAGAAAAATATCCCAACTATCCACCTAACTAGATAGGTAATCTCGTTGCCTTTAAATTTCGCCCACTTCATATCAGCGCCTCTCTTAATCCTGTTTTCACATATTTGATATCGTAGGCAATGTAAATTTCCCACTCATGATAATCGTGACCGTAGTAGTTACCGCCAGCCCACGCGCATTTGTCTTGATCATTCAGTATAAAGTCCCATTGCTCATCGTTAAGTTTAACTAAACGGGCAACGTTAGCATCGAATACCTGTTGCTTAATCATTCGTGCAAGTGGTGATTCCATCATTCACCCTCTGGCATTGGTGGGAGCTGCAAAGCCTTTAGTTTCCTGTCTTGCTCAATAAGTTTCCCTATCAGCGCTATAACGAATTCCGACTTTTGCGATGATGAGGCTATTTCGTAACGTTGAATTAAGGTAAATTCAGGCCTATCTGAACTGTTAAGAATTATTGAAATATCATTTAATAATGGAGTTAATGTATTCATGGGTAAGCTCTTTTTTAATCAAACTTGTCCACACTGTCTTAGAGAAAACGCAGTGCTAGAAGCTTTTGGTGAACAACGAAAAGGTGAAGATGAACCTTTTTATGATGTATCTTTTATGTGCCGAAGTTGTCACAATTCAGGAATTGCTGTCGTCAGAAGTAACGCTTCTTACGGGCCTTTAATCACTGCCAACGGCAGGGTTTCTGGGATGAGCATACCTTCTGATGATCCTAAGTTTGTCTTGCTTGGAATAATTCCTAAAGTTAACAACACCACTGCTCCTGAAAATACCCCAGAAAGAGCGGCTAAATTTTTTATTGAATCAAAGGATGATTTTCAACGTGGCAGATATGAAACCTGCGTAATGAATTGCAGAAAGGTTATGGATATTGCCACTAAAGTCCTTATGGGTGATGAAGCTAAGGATGAAAAATTATCAAAACGCATCACCATGTTGTTTTCTAAAGGAAAAATAACTGAACAGATGAAAGATTGGGCTCATATCGTAAGGATTGATTCAAACGGTGCAATTCACTCTGACGAGGAATTTACGAAAGAGGAAACCAAGCAAATACTTGGCTTTACCGAGGTATTTCTAATGTACTCATTTACTCTTCCTGAAATGATTAAAAAACGGCAAGAGGAAAAAGATTCAAATTAATAAAGCTAGGTTAAGGTGATATCATCCTTCACCTTAACCCAATTAATTCCCTGCATTAGATGCCTCCTTTGATATCAATATTTTTCATACAAAATTTAAACAACCACCTGAATAGACATGTCATCACTAACGCCTGAATAATCACTATTGGTAATGCCCTTAGATAAACATGAAGATTAAACTCGCCTAACCTATTAATCGCGATTAAAACCGATAACGAACCCCAAGCAATGAGTTGAAATAGAAATGTAAGAATGTTGCTACTAAATATCCTGACAAGCATTTTCTGATGCCATTTCATCACTCAACACCTCGCTTAATCGCCATAACTAATTTTTAAACTTCCTGATATGGCAACCACTGCTAAAAGTAACCATCCCCAACCTGATTTTTCGTGATACATCAGGAATGCAACAGATAAAAATCCAGTAATCGGTACTAGCATGAAAAACAATGTGCCTAAAATATCTCGTAAATATTCCATCTAAAAATCCTCTTGCGTGTTAAGCTGCTTGCTTGCGCCATAACTCTTGTTGAAATACTTTTGCCCCATTGACTAGCATGTCGTTAAAATCGCCAGTTCCGTCAATCCATCGGACGCTGACTTTTTCAACATCGTTATTACTTAGAATATTTCGATTGCCACATTCAAAGGCAGCTGCTAGCCCTGTGCCATTACTGTCCGTGTCTGCAAATATGATGAGATGTTTAACGCCTTTTGGCGCTCTAAATCTCCGCATGAAATTGGCATTTAACGTTGACCATGTGTTACAGCCGTAGACTTGCTGACAAGAAAGCGCCGTTTCTATCCCCTCGGCGATCCCCAGCGTTGATGCTACTGGGGTCATTCGAATTGCGATAGAGCCAGCAAAATCTAAATAGTTATCTTCCTGTAACTTGGTAAGTCGTTTATTCCCTTCAAAGTTTGCTTTTTTTTCGCCCTCTAAGAACGTCCTATGCAGATAACAGCCAGCACCACGATCATCTGTTGCAATTGACCAGAGCGAAGTAAATCCATTTTGTTGTGTGTTACTGTATCTGACGTGCTGAGATGGTAAAACGTTGATCCCTCTGCTCATCAAATATCTATGAGCTGATGTATCTTTAAGTGGGATTAGTGAAGCGAACTTTGCGATAACTTTTGAACGAGTGGCTTTTACATCTGATTTTGCGTGCGGTACTACTTGGCCTGAATAACTGTTTCCGATTAACCGATCTATCTCACTTGCTAAAACTCTAAAATCTTTTTGCTGGGTAAGTTCCAGTAGTTTCCAGCCATCACCAGCACCACATGAGCATATCCAAGTTCCCTTACCGTTTTTATTATCTATCCTGAATTTTCCTTTCTTTCCGCATATAGGGCATTCCCCTTGATAGTGTTTTTTCCCTGTGATTGGCGGTAATTTGTAATACTCAAATATCTCAGGCCATCGACCTATTACTGCCTCTACCGTCTTCACGATTACCTCCTAAGCTGAGCTTTTCCCGTATATCTTCCAAGTGTGACCTTGCTGATGCTATTTTTTCAGCCTCTGTTTTCGGTTTTACCTCTTTTGTATTTTTCTTCGCTTGCATCTTTGCAAAAGCGATATTTTTTGAACGAATATAATTACTAACTTCGGGAGTTATCTCTTGCGGTGTATCATGTAATCCACGAGGCCATACCCCGAATTTTTTCTTGTACGTGTGGGCGCACCAACCATCAGAAATAGGCTTGCCTGATATCTCACGCTGTTTTTGATAAAACTTGATTTGTGACCACCAACTTTGTTTTTGCTCCTTGGTAAATATCTGTTCACCTGCTTTCAGTTTTTTGAGTTCTCGCGTTTCATCGACTTGAACATTTTTCCCAGCGAGTGGTTTAAACCCACATTTAGGGCAAACGTAAACACCTGCCGGCTTCATGTAGTGACAAGATGGGCATTCCTTCGGTTTTTTCTCTGCCTTGACCTGATCTCGGTAGCTGCTTTGGGTTTTCATGCCATCGTTTTTGTTTTGCAGGTCGTCGTATTCAATTTCATCAGGAAATCCCAACAAGTGAACTGATCCTGAATGGTCGAATATGAGACACTTGTCTTTCCCTTTTGCTGTTCTCAATCCCCTACCAAGACACTGGACCCAGCGGATTTCCGATTTTGTTGGCCTCGCGTAGATGATGCAGCGAACGTCACTATCGAACCCTGCAACCAAAACACCAACGTTAACGATGATTTTTGTAGACCCACTCTCAAAACGGTTAATAATCAACTGCCGTTCATCGTGTGGCGTCTCTGCGGTCATCACCTCAGCGTTGATCCCCGCTCGGTTAAATTCCATCGTGACGTAGTTTGCATGGCTGACATTGACGCAAAAGCAAACTGTTGGCCTGTCCTCGCCATGTTCTAACCAAAATTTGACGATATTCCCGACTAAATCAGAATCGCCCATGATTTTGGCTAACTGCTCCTCGTTGTAGTCATTGCCAAATGCCGATAGTTTTGATGTTTTTACACCGCTAACATCGGGATTATCTGGCGCGTAAAATTCATAAGGACTCAAATCACCAATTTCGATTAACTCCTTCATCGTCGTTGGTTTAATCAATGTTTCGTAGTATTCGCCCATCCAACTAGCAAAGGGTGTCCCCGATAACCCAACTACACGAATATCCGTATCTCGGATAATTTCGAGTATTTTTTTTCGCTTCATGTGGGCTTCATCGATGATGAGTAAATCAATGTTGTCAGGGAATTTGCGGCGAATTAACGTGTCTGCAGATGCAATTTGAATCAACTTGCTGGGGTCATACAGTGGGTGGTCGCGCCACAAGTAACTGATCTCATCGACTGGCAGTCCGTACTCAACAAACCGTGTTGCAGTCTGTTCAATCAGCACTGTGTAGGGGGCGACAAACATGACCCTCATTCCCCTAGAAACTAAACCGTCAGCCACGAATGCGGCTATCGCGGTTTTACCAAATCCAACACTTGCAGAAAGTAACATCGTTCGGTGTTGATTCCAGTTCTTCCTGAGCATATCCAGTGCAGTGACTTGCTTAGCTTTTGGCGTTATACTGAGCATGATTAATTCCTTTTTGCGTTACGCCCGTTTACCTCCCTCAAGGTTTTTCGGGCTATTTCCTCAAGTTTTTTTGAGTTAATGGCTTCTGCTGCGTCATTAAAATCAATAACTTGAGCACCTTTCCTGCCCATCGTGTAGTAACAGGATTTCGATATATTCCAACTCCTCCCCCCCCAGTTAAACTCTGGGTTTATTGCGTATATGCCACGCTTAAACTTGATTAACCCTACCGCCTCAAGCTCTTTGTTGGCTCTCTGAATGCTTCTCTCGCTCACGTTGAGGATCTCAGCTACCTCAGCCCTCGTCGCTACATACCGTCCATATTTCCAGTCGCAACTGTCAGTGATTAGCCCGTATAGCTCAGTGGCGGTAGGGGATACTTTTGACAAACGCTTGTAAAACTCTCGTGCGTAAAAAACTCTTGACCATATTCTCATTTTGTGATAGTCCATTTTTTGCAAAAGAGACAGAACTTGTCCGTTTAGGAGACAGATCCTGTCGTTTTGATGTCATTTAACTATTTGATTTTTAAGAAATTTCCAAGTTGTCCCTTCCTTATCCTTATAGGGGTCAAGTTAGAACTCGAATTTTCTTTTTTTTGGCTTTTAAATCATGTACTTATGAATAGTGCCTTGTATCAGCATTGCTACACTTTCCAAGGAACAGGCCATAGGTTTGTATTAAATTCGGTGATTCAGGCGACACCTTGAGAGGGTTGGTTTCTCTGGCCAGTGCCTTGTTGAAAAACTCTCGGTTCGGAAACATATCCATCGAGGTAGGAAGAGTAGTTTTTTACAAAGTTTCTTAACCGTGTATTTGCAGCCTTTCTACCAGCATTTATTTTTTTGTAAGGTATAGGTTCATCGTCGAAATGCTCTTGATAAACTTCAGAATATTTAACCGATACCTTTGCTCTTATCGATGGCCTTAGCCTCAATAACATTTCCTTAATCCATTTCTCATCTTGTTCAAAATAACAATTTGGCATTAAAATATTGACGTTATACTCATAATTATCCATATTCTTTTTTAACCTCATGAAATTAAAGCCCATTAAATTTTTATTAATGAGCTTAGCTATGAGTAATCAAATTACTTGACTAATACTGATTATTCGTCCAGTATTAATGGGTAAATAAAATTAAATGTTTAAACTGATTTGAGCCTCATTGATTGCCGTCTCTGGGGCTTTTCTTTTAATTTTTCCCTTCCCTTCAAGAGCCTGAATAACCCTTTCTGCATAATCACCTTCAAGAACAACTTTCGTTGGCTTATCGCTGATATTTACAGAGTCAGGGGGCAATCCGAACTTACTCACCAACTGGCAAGCTAAATCGAATATTCTGGCTTTATCTCGACTGGATTTTGATGGGTGTATTCCTAGCGCTTTAGCGAGTCCGTTATTACCGATTGAATACATTTGTTGAATGTAAAACGTCATCAATTCGTTTGATGAGCACTCTACTTTGATATTTTTTGCACATTCCATTTGTTAAATTCCTTCTTAGATTACTTCCCATATTGGGAACAGCAGTAATGATCCGTGGCTCATTCCATATGAGCGGATTGTTGATAATAATTTGCCGATTGAAGTCAAAAGGCACTGCATGAATTTTTAAAGAGCGATTGTGTTACCAGTATTTATTACCCAAATCCCATAAGTGCGGTAAGTCAGGGCGAATATCTTTTCCTTTAACTTGACCGTTTGTAGCTTTAACAATTAATGGGATATGCTCAGGTGATACTTTTGCCTTGTTATGTAGCCACTTAAAAACTGCTTGCTGTGTTATGCCACATGCTTCACCTAGTTTTTTTTGTGTCCCTACAATATCAATGGCGGTTTTAATTGCTTCGTTCATAAAAAACCTCCGTTGTTTATTTTACATATAATAAAACCTTAGTTGTTTTTAATCAACAACTATATTTGTTTGAATGCCAACAACTGCGGTTGTATATTTAAGACTATGAAAACTACTCTTGCACAACGATTAAAAAAAGCTCGTAAATTGTCGGGCTTATCTCAAAAAGAACTAGGCGAGGCTGTTGGTATATCACAGGCTGCAATTCAAAAGATTGAGGTTGGGAATGCGCAAAATTCAACAAAATTAATAGAAATAGCTAAAGTTCTGAGAGTGTCACCTGAATGGTTGTCGTCTGGTAATGGCGAAGAGCCAACTATTCCTGTTATCCATAGCTCGGAAGTCAGCAACATAAGTACTGATACGCACTCGAATGAAGTGGGTGGTATTAGTAATGCTTATAAGGTTGAAATACTAGACGTAGAAGCGAGTGCAGGTGCTGGCGTGATGGTTATCGATGATTTTATAGAGACTATCACGGCTATTGAGTATTCAGCGGATGAAGCAAAAAGATTATTCGGTGGAAGACCTTCAAATACGATAAAGATGATCACTGTAAAAGGTGACTCTATGGCAGAAACGTTCGAACCTAGAGATCAGATATTCGTAGATATAACCACAAACTTTTTTGATGGTGACGGGATTTATGTGTTCGTATTGGATAATCAGCTCTACATAAAGCGATTGCAGAAACAGTATAAGCGCCTAGCAGTTATATCTGACAACCCTAGATATGAAACTTGGTATCTAGACGAAGATGCTATTAATGGGCTTTATATATGCGCTAAGGTGCTAGTTAGCCAGTCTATTACTTATAAATTCCACGGCTAACCCAATGGCCTGACGACACGTTTTAGGAGGAAATATGGCGTTTAGCAATATTGAGATAGCAAATATTAGACGGTGTATGGAATTTTTCATGGAAAAGCGTCGCCCAGCAGAACACCTAAGGGATGAATTAGATTTACAGTATCGCATCGAGGACGACTCAGTAATTATCTTTGAAATTAGGCAACTAATATGGAGTGATGGCAGAGTAGAAGAACCTATAGCAAAAATCACACATAATAGATATTCGAATTCATGGTCTCTGCTTTGGATGGATAAAAATAGTAACTGGCACAACTACGATGAAATAATGCTAGGTAGTTTCTCTGACGCCATTAGGCTCGTTGAAGATGATGTGCGAGGCTGCTTTTTTGGGTGACGACACGTTTTAGGGTGTGGTTTAAGATTAATTTAAATTACGATAAACATAATTTAGTTAACGGAATCATATATATATGGATAAATTATCGGTATTTGGATCACAGGGTAAATTAGATCTTCGCCCTGTTGTTGAAGTTGAAGATAACGGAATTCAGATGGGTGTCTTGAGTGATGGAACACCTTATTTGACATTATATGGATTGGCTAAATTATGCGGAATAGACCCAGCGCCATTACATGTATTCACTTCCAATTGGGAAACTGAAAAAAACAAGAAAAGAGGTAGCATCGTCCTCAAAGATCTAGAGAGGAAAGGCCATAAAGGTGTGACACACCTGTACACAAAGGTAATAAATAAGCATGGAATTGAAACTCACGCTTACCCTGATTATGTTTGTATGGCCATACTGCGTTACTACGTATTTGATGCAGCTAGATTTGATAATACGATAGCAAGAGAAAATTATGACATTCTGGCTGAATACACTCTAAAAAGAATGATATATGAAAAGGCCAATTATAAACCCAATCAAGACGTCATAAATAAATCATGGGATGTATTTAAACAAAGGATAATGGCTAATGATGAAATACCAGTTGGTTACTTTTCCATATTCAGAGAAATGGCTGATTTAACTGTAAAATTAATAAATAGCGAGTTTAAACTAGACCCATTTTCTATCCCAGATATAAGTGTTGGACAACGTTGGGCCAAACATTGGAAAGATGCCGAGTTAGCGAAGATCCATGGTGACAGGATGTTGCACCCACATAATTACCCTGATGACTTCCCTCAAAGTAGAGGCACTCAAAAAGAAGCATATATATATCCAAGTTCAGCGTTAGGTGAGTTTAGAGTTTGGCTAGATACTACCTATGTTAATATTCACTTAGCTACCTACTTAAGCAATAAGGTAAAAGCCAAGGCTATACCAGAAAAACAAGCCGCACAAATCTTATTAGCTGTTAGAAAACCAGAACTACCAAACAAACACTAGACCCAGCCCTCCACTCGAGGGCTTTTTTGTGCTAAAAATATATTATTCACAATAGCCATTCACATCTGTAAGGACGGAATGATGAAAAAATTAACAGTTTTGGCAGCTACCATTATACTCGCTGGGTGTTCTACTACGGAAAACAAGCTGGTAGGAATGGCAAACCCTGCCTCTGTGTACTGTGGTGAAATAGGCGGAAAGCTAGAAATAGTTAACACAGATAAAGGGCAAGTAGGATACTGTACACTACCTTCTGGTGAAAGAATTGAAGAATGGACTTTGTATCGAAGAGATCATAAATAACACCCTATAGCCCCCTAACGGGGCTTTTTTGCACCCTCTCCCCTCCAAAGAAGTGATCTGAGTTCCAATCTGAGATTTTTTTGAAAATAAATTACCAACAAAAACAACCAAATAAAACCAAACTAATATAAAAACACAACTACAAACAACTTTGGTTGTTGACAATAAAACAACTATAGTTTTAAATATAACTCATCAAAGGCAAGCAACATGAAATACAGCCTAATGTTCTTTAATAATTTGGAAAGTCGGAACAGCATACCTACCCTGTTTAGACCCTTACGCAAAAATGCGACGTATCACTAGGCACGATCTGGCTAGTGAGAATGTTACTACTGCACGAGAGTGATTACAGATGGGAATAGGCAACACTGGCAGATGTTAGGTATGTAAGCGCAAGAATACTAATTATAGGTCATTCAATGAGTGACCTATGGTAAGTAAAAGAATAACGGAGGTTATGTGGAAATTTACTATCAACCACCAAAGAAATTTAAAGGCAATCCAACACCAGTTAGCGTTAAGAAAGTTAACAGTAACTCATTCAAGGCTAGGCAATATGCTAGATATGCATCTTTCAGAGCTAACAAACTGAAAGAAGAAGAAATTACTAAAGCTAACTCAGTGAAAGAGAAGAAAGAACGCCCTGTTCTATCTCTCAAACCAACAAAGCATTATCCAAGTGGAGATAACTGTTGCTTACCTAATGTAGCAATATTTTCAGGAGTTAAAACAAAACAGCCGAGCAGTGAGTTCGGGGTTACGGCGAGATAAATAGGAGAAGTAAGATGAAATTTGAAGAGTTACCAGTAAAAATTCAAGAGATTGCAAGCCAAACATTGGCATGTTTAATAACTAATAACAATCCAGATAAAGAGCAAGCAGAAGAACTTGCTCGCTCTGTGGCAGTGGCTTTTATAACGCTATATCAAGACAATTAATTATCTTTAAGTTTTTTAAAGTAATTAGTAAAACTTTGGTGAGCAAATATGATCGACTCAACTGTTGATCTTGACGCTGCTCCATTAATCATGGCTGTTTTTTCAGCCTTAATCAATTCTACAACTAATTGCTGAGCCGCTAATTCAGGGTTTTCTTTTGGATCAATTACTACATCTGACATAAAACATTCCTATATTGACTGTGGAATAACCAATATATCAATTTTCCTTGACTGTGGAAAGTAAGGAACCACCTCGCCTGATGTGGTTAAAAGCAGGCACAGTTAACTAATTACAGTCCATTCTGTGGGCTGTGGTGAGTTGATTAATAGATAGGAGATAGAGATATGTGTGATTGCTTTACGAAATTAGGCGATGACATGGAAAGTCGCATTAAAGCGAAACTACCAGAAGGTGCAAGCCTACAGTCTTCTGGCTGGAAACAATCAGGATTATTTATGTCTGGCGGCGTCATGTCAGTTAATTATTTCATTGAATACAACGCCAGTTATCAAGAAATCAAAAAGGACGGCACGCCGAAAGCCCGCCTAACAAAGCAGGATTTCCCTGTTACGTTCTCATTCTGTCCTTTCTGTGGCGTGAAATGCGAAACCAAATAGCATCGTGTTTAGTTAATAACGGAGGGGGTATGACATGGGAAAAATGACATTCGTAGTTGAGTATGAAGATGGCAAGGAGCCGTCTGTAAACGCAGGAACGGAGATATTAGGCGGTAAGTTGTTATCGGTTGGATTTGATGATTATAAAGATAAAAAACTAACTAGAGATGAAATTAACGCAATAAATTACGCGTTAAATTTTAGCGAGTTCAGAGAAGCTTGTGAAGAGTTCGAAGTTGACTATGACGAACTCGTCGATAAGTTAGATTCCTCTCTTTAGCAGTAACCCACCACTTAATCATTCATATCGCTATTAATAGTTGGCACGCACATAAGGAACATAGGAAATGGCAAATGAATTAGTCGTAATTGAACAAGCAACGGCGCTAGATTTGTTTACAGCACCAGAAAAAGTAAATCAGATGCTGGAGCACATTAAGTCTCTTGCAGAAGAAGAGCGAAAAGAACTCGATAGCGATTTTTCGGTAGCTAAAAACCGAAAGGCTTTTGCATCTCTGGCGTACAAAGTTGCTCAAACAAAAACGTATATCGACAAGGAAGGTAAAGCAGTTGTCGATAAGTTAAAAGAGCTACCCAAAAAAGTTGATGCTAGCCGTAAGATATTTCGTGACGAACTAGATGCATTAAGCACAGATATTCGCAAGCCACTAACAGAGTGGGAAGCTCAAGAAAAAGCTCGCGAAGAAGCCGAAGCGCTTAAGAAGCAAATCGAAGTTGATCATGAAGAAGCTCTGCAAATGAACGAGCTGTTTGATTTACGCAAAGCTGAAGAAGAGCGCAAACGCATTGCTCGTGAAGAAGAAATGAAGCGACAAGCTGCGGAACAGGCAAGACTTGAAGCTGAGCGCAAAGCACAGCAAGAAATTGAAGCAGCAGCTAAACGTGAGCGTGAAGCAAAAGAAGCCGCTGAACGTGCAGAGCGTGAAAAGCAGGAAGCAATTCAACGTGCAGAACAAGCAGCAAAAGAAGCCAAGGAAAAGGCAGAGCGCGATGCTAAAGAAGCACTGGAGCGAGCCGAACGAGAGAAGAAACTAGCTATCGAAGCTGAGCGTAAGAAAGTACAGGAAGCAGAACAAGCGCGATTAGCAGAAGAAGAACGTAAGCGTCAGGAAGAAGCTAAACGTCAGGCTGATAAGGAACATC
>NZ_CAWQNB010000033.1:0-2365 GCF_963896135.1 Proteus sp. G2609
CCCCCTGCCAACCCTATTGGGTCTTGTTGGGTAAAACGGCCTAAATCCGGGGCATAGTACCTGAACGTATTATAATGTAACCCCGTCTCTTTGTCGAAATACTGCCCTTGAAAACGCAGGTTCTGTTCACGATTAAATGTGCTTGTGGGGCGGGTTTGACGCTGTAAATGTCCCCAAGCACTGTATTGCCCTTGCCAAACGATTTCACCCTCACTGTTGGTCAACGCTTCCGGTAAGCCACTTAAACTGCTGTGCGTATAATAAATCCCCCGTTGCGGATTAAGCGGGTTATCCGTGCATTCAATGCGGGCTAGAGGCGTATAACTTTGGTCATTGTAAGCATGATAAACCGTGGTATGGGGCGCTGCGCTGCTGTGCTCAGATACCAGTCGCATCCCTACCCAGCCAAAGCTGTACACTTCATCCGGCTCATGGTGGTGATAGGTCACCGTATTGGCAATCGCACTGGCTTTCCATAACCGTTTTTCAATCCGACGCCCTAAGATATCGTAGCAGTATTCCGCTCGCTGATACCCTAAGGGCCCTTGGTCGATATCCACCGCGATAATGCGGTGGTCACTGTCATAGTGATAGCGTTGCCCCGAGCTACTGCCTTTTTCATAGCGCGATACCATGCGACCAAAACCGTCGTAGCGATAATCAAATTTATCACTGCCTTGTACTTGGTTATGCGGTGCTTCGGTGTGCGGACGAGTCAGTAAATTGGCTGCTGCATCATACAGAAAGTGTTCGGTTTGCACTGACCCTAAATGCGCTGTCAATTGTCCCAGCGGGTCGTACTGATAACTGTGGTAGTACCAATGTCCGGCGGTAAAAACCTCGCCCGTTTGACCATAACTGACACTGCACTCGATAAACTAGAATGATCCTATTTCTACGGAAGGAACTTCTTTATAAAGTTCAGGTGTATATACAACACATTCTTCATTAGGGTACATTCCAGTCCAAATTAACAAATAAAAATCTTTCATTTTAATATACTTACTTTGAGGTGGAGGTATTTCAGGTAATACCCCCATATAAATATTATACAATCGCTCATTACTCCAAAAGTTAATTGCATATCTTAATGTTTCTTTAAAATAATAATGCCATGATTTTGATTTGAATTTCATCGCTTTTGGAATTAAATATTCTTCAATTAATTTTTGTGCACTCTCATAATTATTCAGATTTAATCCTATAAATTCATTAGGGATGATTCTTCCTTCACATATTGGAGCCCAAAAGCTATCAATATAACCCGCACTAATGGTAATCAATTTCATCATAATACTCCGAAGATTGTGACTAACTTTCCATCATCATCAAAATAAGCTTTTACATTGGATGTCATTCCATAAACTTTTCCACCACTTTGATAACCTTCGGCAACCACATGTCCCATGTTCATTTCAATAGTTTTACCTGGCCCTCCTAGTTTAAGAACCTGCTGCATGACTTCGTATTGGTCTTTATAACTCAGAAATCTTGTGGATGAAGGTGCGCTTCTTCCTAACGTTTTTCTATCAAGAACTATTGTATAATGATTATCAGGTGAGTTACCTGTTCTGGCTCTATATTGTTGTTGCTCTAAGGTTGTCCCCGCTCCATGTCTTCTTAATCCATGAGCATTTAAAGCACCATGCTGCGATTCTAAATTTTGAATAGCCTTTTTATAATCTGCTTCAGTTTTTAATTTAGGACCACAACTCCAACCCCACGGATCCACCCATGTCAATGGATTTGGCGCATAAGCATATAAATTTATCCCCCCTGCCAACCCTATTGGGTCTTGTTGGGTAAAACGGCCTAAATCCGGGGCATAGTACCTGAACGTATTATAATGTAACCCCGTCTCTTTGTCGAAATACTGCCCTTGAAAACGCAGGTTCTGTTCACGATTAAATGTGCTTGTGGGGCGGGTTTGACGCTGTAAATGTCCCCAAGCACTGTATTGCCCTTGCCAAACGATTTCACCCTCACTGTTGGTCAACGCTTCCGGTAAGCCACTTAAACTGCTGTGCGTATAATAAATCCCCCGTTGCGGATTAAGCGGGTTATCCGTGCATTCAATGCGGGCTAGAGGCGTATAACTTTGGTCATTGTAAGCATGATAAACCGTGGTATGGGGCGCTGCGCTGCTGTGCTCAGATACCAGTCGCATCCCTACCCAGCCAAAGCTGTACACTTCATCCGGCTCATGGTGGTGATAGGTCACCGTATTGGCAATCGCACTGGCTTTCCATAACCGTTTTTCAATCCGACGCCCTAAGATATCGTAGCAGTATTCCGCTCGCTGATACCCTAAGGGCCCTTGGTCGATATCCACCGCGATAATGCGGTGGTCACTGTCATAGTGATA
>NZ_CAWQNB010000034.1:0-10749 GCF_963896135.1 Proteus sp. G2609
GCTTCAAGTTGCGCTTGACGTTGAGCTTCTTCTTCGGCTAAACGTGCCTGCTGTGCACGTTCAGCAGCTAATTTTTCAGCTTCTGCTCTTTGCGCTTCTTGGCGTGCTTGTTCAGCTTCAAGTTGCGCTTGACGTTGAGCTTCTTCTTCGGCTAAACGTGCCTGCTCTGCACGTTCGGCCTCTAAACGTTGTTGTTCTTTCTCTTGTGCAGTATTTTCTTCTTTATTACGGCCAAATCCGAGCCACGAGAAAAAACCTTTTTTTTCTTTTGCCATTAGCTACTAAACTCCTCGCACTAAATCATGGCGCGATAACATTGACGATATTAAAAATAATAATGAAGTCTATCATTTGATCGAGGATAAACGCATCTTTTATACGAATTTTATGGTAAATTATTCGCGCTTAAATCAAGGTAAGTTATCAAGTTATCAACAAACTTGTTCCTTGAAACATTAAAACACGCCAAAATTCACGCTTAAACGATATATATCAGAAAAATATGGCTAAGAAACCACAAAAAACGCCGATGGGACAAATCAGAATAATCGGAGGTAAATGGCGTGGTCGGAAACTTCCTGTGCTTGATAGCCAAGGATTACGTCCCACCACCGATAGAGTCAAAGAAACACTGTTTAATTGGCTTATGCCCGTTATTCAGGACGCTCGTTGCTTAGATTGCTTTGCCGGCAGTGGTGGGCTAGGTATTGAAGCACTCTCTCGCTATGCAAAAGAAACGACATTCATTGAGTTCGACCGTAAAGTCGCGCAACAAATTACTGCTAATTTAGCGCTGCTTGGCGCTGATAATGGGCATGTTATTCAAGATAGTGCGTTAAATTATTTAGCTAAACAAGGTACTGCATATGATGTGGTGTTTTTAGATCCTCCTTTTCATCAAGGTATGTTGGCAAACACCCTGCAATTATTAGAAAATAACCAATGGTTAGCCGAAGGTTGTTATATTTATATTGAAGAAGAAGTAAACGCACAGGTTTATTCTTTACCAGAAAATTGGCGATTACATAGAGAAAAAATCGCAGGCCAAGTCGCCTATCGTCTTTATATTCGCAATTTATCTGCTTAATTTGTTATGGAGCTGCTATGTTAATCTTTTTAGGTCGATTTTTAATGATCGGTGTGTGGGGATTTCTTTGTTTAAATCTTATTTCCCCATTCCCTAAACCTTTAAAGTACTTTATGGATATCGCATTAATCTTTATGGTGATTATGCACGGCTTACAAATTGCCATGTATAAAGCAGGCCAACCCGAAGATAAAAAACCTTCTGGCTTACTCCAATTTAAGATCTTCTTTTTTGGTATTTTTGAGCTATTGAGAATACAAAAAGAGTTGCGCAAAGAGTATCTAGAAAAACAAAAAAATAAAAACCAATAATCATCGTCTATTCAAGTCACTGGGGATAACACGCTAACTCCCCAGTTTCTTATGCTCTGATGCTTATTTAGTTGATGTTTTACCACTCTCATTATCTGGTGCATCGGTTTCAAACTGCACGAAACGACTACCTTGCATAAATAATCGCCCTTTCATCTCCAGCGCTACATTTGAGAAAGTGGTTTTATCCACACGTAAGATAATATCTTGCTGAGAGTCCGTTGTTAAACGAAAAGTCACTTGATAGTAATAGGTTGTTTCTGGCCCATTAACATCATTTTCTCTTGAACGTCGATCGTTTTTCGGTATTTGTTGCTTATCAACAACTTCTACCATATATAATTTAACGGGTGAATTATCATCACTGATACGCTGTTTTCTTTGCTCAAAAAAACGATATGTTGCGCTAGCGATAATGATAATCAGCACCGCGATACCTAACATTCCCGCTTTATTCATTACACTCATTCCTATTATCGTTATAAATTCACATTGTGCTTATCTGTAGTTAATTTTAATTAATACGCCAGTTTCTTCATTAATCGCTATTCTTAAATTATGCTTTCTGTTATGAATAATAAAAGAGTTCTCTATATAAGAATAAGGAAGATATTATGAGTTGGCCTTTTCTCGCTGTCTTATTTTCTGGGTGGCTTTATATCGATGCCGCGTATCGTGGCCCTAATTGGCAACGATGGCTATTCCGTCCTATTACACTACTACTATTACTCCTTTGGGCATGGCAAGTCCCTGAGCATAGCATTAATAGTTATCTTATTGTCGGCGCTTTATTAGCAACATTACTTTCTGATGTATTAAAAATGTTTGAAGGTAAGTATTTACTACCTTCTTTAGCCTTGTTATTCCTAAGTTATATTCTCTACCTAATTAGTTTTGCCTTACCATTACAAATCTCTTTTTATCTTCCTTTGCTTGGTTTTGTTATCGTTGCCGCAATTATCGTGTTAGCCATCATCTGGACTAAACTGGATAAATTTGCCATTCCTGTATTACTGACTTTATTAGCGGCTTTTGCGATGTTTTGGGTTGCAGGAGAGAAATTCTTCTACCTGAGCAACGACTACAACTTTTCTATCATGATAGGCTCACTCTTGTTAGTAATTGCTTACTCTATTTGGCTTATCAACCGTTTCCGCTTCTCTTTTTCAGCCTCTAAAGGACTGGTAAGTGCCTGTTACTTTATTGGTCACTTCTTTATTGTTAGAGCCCTTTTTCTCTAAAACCTTGATCCCTTGTTTCTTTATCAATAGAAACAAGGGATTAATTGATTTAACAAATCCGCACTTTTTGACAATCAATACGCTCTGTTTATCTTGACTCTGGACTCTACTCCAAGCTGTAAAGTATCGGTAATTGATAAAACTGTACTTTGTTGAACGAGGAGAGGCGTATGTCTAAACACGCTCATCAACACGATAACCATAAACATACCGATGCTTGCTGTTCAAGCTCTCAATGTTGCTCTAATCAGGCAGATAATAGTAGTATGCACTCACATACTGAAAGTGGACACACTCATAGCAAAATCGATAAGAGTGATCCCGAATGTGAAGAAGAACATCATCATGGCCATCAACATGAGCATAATCATCACGCTCATGATGGTCATGATCATGCCCATGGCTGTTGTGACAGCAACGCCCCTGTCTCTAATGTAGAGCCTGAAAAAATTGCACAGCAACGTTTTAGTTGGAAAGTGCAAGGAATGGATTGCCCAAGCTGCGCGCAAAAGATAGAGACAGCAGTACTGAAAGTGGTCGGCGTTAAACAAGCGAAGATCTTGTTTGCCACTGAAAAACTGGTTGTCGATGCCGATACCGATTTACGTACTGATGTGATTAGTGCCGTTAAAAGTGCCGGTTTTGAACTATTTGATATCTCATCAGCGGGATCTCAGCCTCCTGCAAAACAAAGCCTCTTAAAAGAGAGCTCATTCGTCATTATCTTAGCGATTTTAATGGCGATAAGTTGGGGTGCCGAGTTTATTGATCCACAAGCAGGTCGCGCTGCCTTTATTGCAACGACATTAATCGGGCTATTCCCTATTGTAAAAAAATCGCTACGACTCATTCGTAGTGGTACCCCATTCGCGATTGAAACCTTGATGAGTGTTGCGGCTATTGGGGCACTGTTTATTAATGCCACCGAAGAAGCGGCAATGGTAATTTTGCTGTTTATGATTGGCGAAATGCTTGAGTCTTACGCTGCGGGTCGTGCACGCCGCGGAGTCAGCGCATTAATGGCTCTTGTACCAGAAGAAGCGGTGGTAATCAAAGAGGGTAAAAAACAGACAGTCCCTGTCGCTCAATTGCGCCCCGGCGATATTATTGAAATTGCACCAGGTGCGCGCTTACCCACAGATGCCGAATTAATTACTGCTTTTGCAAGTTTTGATGAAAGCGCATTAACGGGTGAATCTGTGCCGGTCGAACGTTTACAGGGTGAAAAAGTTGCTGCTGGCTGTTTATCTGTTGATCGCTCGGTGCAAATGAAAGTGGTCTCTGAACAGGGACAAAATGCCATCGACCGTATTTTACAACTGATCGAAGAAGCGGAAGAGCGTAAAGCGCCCATTGAACGTTTTGTTGACCGTTTCAGTCGCTATTACACACCACTGATTATGCTGTTTTCCGCATTAGTGATCATTATTCCACCTTTGTTATTCGCTCAACCTTGGGAAACCTGGTTCTACCGCGGTTTAACACTGTTATTAATTGGTTGTCCTTGTGCTCTGGTTATTTCAACACCAGCCGCCATTACATCAGCACTGGCAGCAGCAACAAAACGAGGTGCCTTAATTAAAGGTGGTGCAGCACTTGAACAACTGGGCACAGTTAATACCGTTGCTCTAGATAAAACAGGCACATTAACAGAGGGTAAACCTCAAGTCACTGATGTCATAGCTAATGTAGGCTTTAATGAGAAAGAGCTACTGATGTTGGCTTCTTCTGTAGAAGTTGGCTCTCATCACCCTCTTGCAAAAGCCATTATTAATAAAGCACAAGAGCAACAAATTGATGTTGTGGAAGCCGATAATCGCAAGGCTTTAGCGGGTAAAGGGATTGAAGGTTATTTAAATAATCAGCATATTCTGGTCAGTGCCCCAACACAATTATCAGAAACCACACCATTATCTGCACAATGGCAACAACAAGTCGCTCGTCTTGAAGATGAAGGCAAAACCGTTGTGGTGGTATTAAAAGAAGATCAGTTCATTGGTGTGATTGCGATGCAAGATACATTGCGCAACGATGCTATCGAATCAATGAAAGTGTTGAAATCGATGAATATCAATGCCGTGATGTTAACCGGTGATAACCCAAGAGCAGCGGCTGCGATTGCACAAAAACTGGGTATGGATTTCCGTGCAGGATTGCTCCCTGAAGATAAAGTCACCTCAGTGATGGAAATCAGTCAAACACATAACACAATGATGGTGGGTGATGGTATTAATGATGCACCCGCAATGAAAGCGGCTACCATTGGTGTTGCGATGGGAAGTGGTACAGATGTCGCTTTAGAAACTGCCGACGCAGCATTAACCCATAACCGTTTAACTGGCTTACCCGAAATTATTCAGCTATCTCGTGCAACACGTAAAATTATCCGTGAAAACATTACCATAGCATTGGGTTTAAAAGCGATATTCTTAGTTACCAGTTTATTCGGTATTACTGGACTTTGGGTTGCCGTATTGGCTGACTCAGGAGCAACAGCTTTAGTGACCGCCAATGCCGTAAGACTATTAAAAGTTAAACTAAAATCTCCTCACCAAGATTAAACTAACCTAAAAATAAAACCCAAACCACAGTCATTGCTATGGTTTGGGTTATTTTAACGCTTAAATCTCACTGCGAGATAATTCTATTACTTATCTATTTCCTCAATACTCACATGTGCTTTTTTTCGTGAAAATAGTTTAACCACAAAGACATAGAACAGTGGTACAAAGAAAATAGCCAAGAAAGTGGATGCGAGCATACCGCCAATTACCCCAGTTGCAACAGAGTGCTGACTACCTTGCCCTGCGCCTGCAGCAAGTGCCATAGGTAATACCCCAAAAGTAAAGGCGAGTGAGGTCATAATGATAGGGCGTAGTCTCATTCTTGCCGCTTCTGCTGCCGCATCGATTAATGGTTTACCATCCTTCTCATAAAGATGTTTAGCAAACTCAACAATTAAGATGGCATTTTTCGCTGATAGGCCAATGGTGGTCATCAAACCTATTTGGAAATAGACATCTGAGGATAAACCTCGTAACAGTGTCGCGATAACAGCCCCTAAAATACCAAATGGCACCACTAAAGCGACAGAGAAAGGTACTGACCAACTTTCATAAAGTGCCGCTAAGCTTAAGAAAACAAACAGAATTGTCATCACATATAATGCAGGTGCTTGGTCTTGTGTTTGAATTTCTTCATAAGACAGACCGCTGTAGCTTAGGCTGATTTCAGATGGCAATTGTTTCATAATATCTGCAATTGCCAGCATCGCGTCACCCGTACTGTAACCTGGCGCTGGTTCACCTAAGATCTCAATCGCTGATAGCCCATTAAAACGCTCTAATTTCGGTGGCCCCATATACCATTGTGTTGTTGCAAAGGCATTGAATGGGATCATTTCACCGCGCTGATTACGAACATGCCATTTATCCAGATCGGTTGGCAACATACGCGCTGAGGCTTCCCCTTGTAGATAAACACGTTTAACACGACCTTCATCAATAAAATCATTTACATACATCGAGCCCCATGCGGCAGATAATGTATCGTTAATATCAGATAAACGCAGTTGTAATGCTCTTGCACGCTCTTTATCAATCACAACACGTAATTGAGGTTCATCGTTTTTACCGTTCGGGCGAACATTAGTTAATACTGGACTTTGTGCTGCTAATTCGAGGAATTTATCACGAGCTTTAACCAATTCAGTATGGCCTAAACCCGCATTATCTTGTAAGTAGAAATCAAATCCCATCGCATTCCCCATCTCCATAATAGCAGGTGGTGGGAACGCAATAACCATACCATCACGGATAGAGTTAAAGTGTTGCTGTGCTCGTGCCACTAATGAGAAAACATCTTCTCCTTTTCCTTTACGCTCTGACCAATCAGCCAAGTTAACAAATGCCATACCCGCATTTTGACCACGACCTGCAAAGTTAAAGCCATTAACAGTAAATACTGTTTTAACCAGATGTTTTTCTTCGGTCAGTAAATAATCCCTAAATTCTGCCATGGTTTGTTCCATACGCTCAGCGGTACTATTTGCTGGCATACGGACTTCAATCATCACAACCCCTTGGTCTTCATTTGGTAAGAAAGCTTTAGGTAATTGCGTAAATAACCACCCTGTTCCAACGGTAATAATGAGGAAAATAAACATATAACGGCCTCGACGGTACAAGATATTGCGTACCCCCTTCTCGTAATAGTTAGTTCCTCTATCAAAGAAACGGTTGAACAGCCAGAAGAATCCACGACGTTTCTTCTCCTTGTGTTGTGGTTTTTTCAATATTGACGCACATAATGCGGGTGTAAATGTTAATGCGATAAGCACTGATAATGCCATCGCGACAACAATAGTCGCTGCAAACTGGCGATAAATAATCCCAGCCGATCCACCAAAAAATGCCATTGGCACAAAGACCGCTGATAAAACAAGACCAATCCCCACTAACGCCCCTTGAATTTGTGTCATCGAGAGAATGGTCGCTTCTTTTACCGAAATCGCCTGTTCATGCATGATCCGTTCAACGTTTTCAACCACAACGATGGCATCATCCACCAGCAAGCCGATTGCGAGCACCATGGCATACATCGTTAATACGTTGATAGTTAAACCTAATGCGGCTAATACACCAAAAGTTCCTAATAAAACAACCGGTATAGCCAATGTTGGTACCAAGGTTGCCCGAATATTTTGTAGGAACAGGAACATAACCAAGAACACTAAGATGGAAGCTTCGACAATCGTTCTTACCACAGAGCTAATGGACGATTTTACAGAAGGCGTTGTGTCATAAGGGAAAAGGGCTTTTACACCTTGAGGGAAAAACTGCGACTGAGCTTCCACAACCTCTTTTACTTTTTTAGATACATCAAGTAGGTTAGCTCCGGGCGCTAAGCGCATAGCCATACCCGCAGACGGTTTACCATTGTATAAGCTTGAAATAGAGAAATTATCTGCCCCTACTTCGACTTTCGCTACATCTTGTAACAGAACTTGTGAGCCATCAAGATTCACTTTTAATAGAATATGGTTGAATTCATCTACTGATACCATACGTGATGCGCTGGTAATGGTTGCGTTTAACTCAACACCTTTTAATGCCGGTAAGCCCGCTAACTGCCCGGCAGACACCTGTACATTCTCATCTTGGATAGCCGCGGCAATATCTTGCGGCATCAGGTGATAATTGGTCAGTTTATCCGGATCAAGCCAAATACGCATAGCGCGTGGTGATCCCAATAACAGAATATCCCCCATACCATCAATACGAGAAATAGGATCTTTCATATGTGAGGCAAGGTAATTACCTAAATCAAAGGCATCTAATTTTCCAGATTCATCTACAAGGGCAACCACTTGCATAAAGTTAATCTGGAATTTCACTACCCTCATCCCTTGTCGTTGTACTTCAAGGGGTAACTTAGGTGTTGCTAATTGCAGTTTATTTTGTACCTGCATCAACGCAATATCACTATCCGTACCTTGTTCAAAAGTGGCGATAACTTCAAAGCTACCATCCGTATTACTATTTGAACTTAAATAACGGAAGCCATCTAATCCGCTAAGCTCTTGCTCAATAACTTGAACAACCGTGTCTTGCACTGTTTCAGCCGATGCACCGGGATAAACTGCGGTGATCATTATCGCTGGAGCTGCAATTTCAGGATATTGACTCACAGGAAGTTTTATTAACGACAATCCTCCTGCAATCATAATAACAATAGCCATCACCCACGAAAGTATTGGCCGATTAATAAAAAATCGAGACATAATAATGTATTACCTAAATGAAGACTTACTCTAAGGTGGTCTTTAATGAAATGTTGTTAGCAGGAACCGCATTGACTTTTACGCCCGGTTTTGCACGATGATGACCTTCTGTCATGATCCTATCGCCAGCTTGTAATCCCTGTTTTATGATCCATCCATTACCTTGTGGTTTTAATATTTCAACATCTCTTGCTTGTAATACTTGTTGTTGATCAACGATATATGTGATGGATTTACCACGGGCATCAAAGGTAATCGCTTGTTGTGGCACAACAATCGCTTTCTCTTGAGTTCCTTGCATAATGCGAGCTTTGGTATACATTCCTGGTAATAATTGGTGCTGTGGATTAGGGAATTTGGCGCGTAATGTCACTGAGCCTGTACTTGGCTCAACTTGAACTTCGGAAAAGCTTAATGTGCCGGTATAAGGGTACTGAGAGCCATCTTCTAAAAACAGCGTCACATCCATTTTATCTTCACTATCAGTGACGACACCTTGTTGGATCAGTGACTTTAATTTCAGTTGGTTAGTAATAGGTTGGGTAATATCCACATAGATAGGATCAAGCTGTGTGATGGTCGCTAATGGCTGACTTTGTCCACTACTCACTAATGCCCCTTCACTAACAAAAGAGCGACTGATTTTGCCACTAATAGGTGATAAAACTTGGGTATAGCCAAGGTTAATCTTTGCTTGATTTAAATCGGCTTTAGCTTGATCAAGGCGTGATACTACATCGTCATATTCTTGCTGACTAATGGCATTAGTGGCACGTAAAGATTTATAACGGGCAGCTAATTTTTTCACATTATCGTAAGCCGCTTGCGCTTTAGCTACCTGAGTTTCGTAAGGTTTTTTATCTATTTGATACAGTGGTTGATCTTTTTTAACATCACTACCTTCAGTAAATAGACGTTTTTCTAAAATACCATCGACTTGTGGACGCACCTGTGAGACACGATAAGATGCCGTTCTTGCTGGCAAATCGACCGTTAATGGAAGAATTTCCTCTTTGACAGTATAGACTCCCACTTCTGGGATAGCAGGCTTGGTTGGCTGAGTCGATTGATCGTTACAGCCCATTAAGACAAAACTTACCATCATCACAGAAGTAAAAGGAATATTACAACCCTTTGTTTTAAATAAATGTTTTGTTTTTTTCATAGTTAGTGGAATTGTGCTGATAAAAAAAATACCGTACTCCCTATGCGAATGGTTTCCGGTACAACGAATTAATTAAGAACGTCATCTATTTATGGCTATTAAAATAAATAGTCTAAATATTAAATTAATAACACATACAGTTGAGATCCTTATTTATTAGAGGTTTTTGTATTTATTAATACGCTGTGAATAATGAACTTTTCAAGATATTTTAACAAGATTATAATTTATCAATATGTGGCATTTTAAATAAATGAAAATATATCTTATTGAAAATAAACAAATTAAATAAAATAAACTCTATTATAAAAAACACTAAAATAGCATTTTTAGGAAAAACAAAAAGAGCAAAAAATTAACTAATAATTATCCCTTCATCATTAAAACGATGAATAAACAAACATTTTTAAATACTATTTTCACAATAATACAAAAGAGATAAATAAAATTATTTTAATTGTTTCTTATACGAAACTAATACAATAAATCTATTAATTCACACAAACCTATAAATATAGAAAAATAATCTCTTAGAAAAAACATGACTAATTCATCATAAAACCATTGCATTTATTCATGAGGTAAATAGATTTTATATGAGGTATAAAAAGGGAAGGAGAGCTACTTTTGCCTTGAAAGAAAGAGCCACAAGCGAGACAAGCCATGCTTTATCTCGCTTGATAAGCGTGTTTTTTACCAGTTGACATCCTCCACGCCCTAAAGGACGTGGATCCCTACTGCGTTCAGACTGATGTCTGAATCACCTCGGCGGGTTCCTGCTTCGACGGGCGGTCTGACTGCACCCACCCTCCACTGGCAAGCACGGCATGTCCTGCCGCTAAAATGTTACGTGCCCCGTTGATATCAGCATTCGCTGTATATCCACATTCAAGGCACTCGAATTGACTTTGTGACTGGCGGTTTTCCTTTGCTGTATGACCACAGCAAGCGCACTTCTGACTGGTGTAGGCCGGTGGTATTGCCAGTACCTGACCTCCTCGCCAGAGCTGCTTGTACTCAAGCTGACGGCGCATTTCATACCAGCCCTGCTCCAGTATTGAGCGGTTTAAACCAGATTTAGCTTTTACGTTCCGTCCATACCGTTCTGTCGTACCTTTTGCCGATTTAGACATGTTACTGACCTTTAAGTCCTCAATGACAAT
>NZ_CAWQNB010000035.1:0-53168 GCF_963896135.1 Proteus sp. G2609
TATCACTATGACAGTGACCACCGCATTATCGCGGTGGATATCGACCAAGGGCCCTTAGGGTATCAGCGAGCGGAATACTGCTACGATATCTTAGGGCGTCGGATTGAAAAACGGTTATGGAAAGCCAGTGCGATTGCCAATACGGTGACCTATCACCACCATGAGCCGGATGAAGTGTACAGCTTTGGCTGGGTAGGGATGCGACTGGTATCTGAGCACAGCAGCGCAGCGCCCCATACCACGGTTTATCATGCTTACAATGACCAAAGTTATACGCCTCTAGCCCGCATTGAATGCACGGATAACCCGCTTAATCCGCAACGGGGGATTTATTATACGCACAGCAGTTTAAGTGGCTTACCGGAAGCGTTGACCAACAGTGAGGGTGAAATCGTTTGGCAAGGGCAATACAGTGCTTGGGGACATTTACAGCGTCAAACCCGCCCCACAAGCACATTTAATCGTGAACAGAACCTGCGTTTTCAAGGGCAGTATTTCGACAAAGAGACGGGGTTACATTATAATACGTTCAGGTACTATGCCCCGGATTTAGGCCGTTTTACCCAACAAGACCCAATAGGGTTGGCAGGGGGCATAAACTTATATGCTTATGCGCCAAATCCATTGACATGGGTGGATCCGTGGGGATTACTTGATGAAAACACCTTTATTCATTATACGGATAAAGCTGGTTTTGACAGTATAATGAAAACTGGTGTTTTGAATCCTAATAGCCAAGGGAAAGTCTATGTAACCGACATATTAATGATACCTGATGATGTTACACGAAATCTCCTCATCAATAATCCTAAGTATGTAGGACGTGGTGATTATGCGATTATATTTAAAGTTGATTCTGTGCAACTGACTAATATTAATAAAGTTTCTGAATTTGAGTATATTCATTCAGGTAAATTGAAAATGAAGGAAATCTTACATGCCGGAAAAAACCCATATTCTATTGTGTCACATATAGATTATGAAACACGCAATAAAATGACTAATAACCAACTCAATGCTAGGAGTAAATGCGGTGGTTGAACATATAGAAAGTAAAACTATAGATATTACGCAGGATGAAGTTAATGCATTAAAAAAACTAATAATGTACGTTAAATTTTCTTGTGAAGAAAATGAGTCGCTACAATATGCAAGTAGTTATTCAATTAATAGTTTTTTTGATAAATTAATTGACATTGATTGCTTTGGAAAAGCAGCCAAGGAGTTTTATAGTAAGAGGAATATTAATAACGAAAATTTTATCACAAAGAAAATCAATGATGATCAAGAGAAAAGTATAAATAAAATGGATGAAAGTGTATTACAAGAAGTATTTAAAGAAGCACTTCATCCTTTTAAGATTAAATAAATTAAACAAAGCCGGAAGGGATTGAAGTGACCCCCAATAGTTGGACAACCAATTACTGGGGCTCTTTTTATGTCAAAATACATCCACGATTTAAAAATCATCATTGCCAACCAATGTTTAGCGGGAGAAACATCTCGGAAACTTTCTAAAATATATTCTATCTCTTCACGCCAAATTCGATATTGGGCTCAAGTTGTTGCCATTCATGGCAATAATACATTCTTACCAACACCCCATTTTCGCTGTAGCCATGGACCAATTTTTGCGTTCGCTATCTCAACATCCAATTCAAGGTTTTGAGCGCGAAGTTCCGCCTTAAATGGCACGATAAAGCTATTTTTTAGGCAATGGTTAAAACGCTCTACTTTGTCTTTCGTTTTGGCCCGATAAGGCTGGCAAGCGGTCAACTTAAAACTATAATTTTTTGACATCTGAAGCATTTCAACATGCAGTTTATGTTCACCTTTAGCATAAGCGTCTCGCTTGACAATGAGGGCTTTGGCGTTATCACAAAGTACTTGTTGAAGCACGCCCCCAAAGTAATCGAACGCTTCTTTTAACCCCTGTTGCCAAGTGCTGGCTCGTTCATTATCAAAGAACTTGACGTAACAAGCTCGGGAATAGCCCAGTGTCGCCACGAACGCTTTTAGCTTCTGTTTACTTCGGCGAATAGTGGTGAAATCAATCTGCATCTGCTGACCGAGAGGCGTTTCAAAACGCACAATCGGCTCAGGTGCAATAATGGGTTTAAACTGGTAAACGAAACGACGCAATTGCGCAATCCTGCACCTTGATATCCCCTTTGACAAAGTTCATCAAACAAGATAGTTGCAGGGATCCAGTCGGGTTTAGCCAGTTGGATGTGTTGGATTAAGTACGGCTCAAATGGCACTAATTTGGTCTGTTTGGGTGCGCGTCGAGTATACGTTGGCATCGGTTCCTGCTGTAAATGGTGTTTAACAGTATTGCGGGAAATACCCAGTTCACGGGCAATTTTTTGGATGCTTTGACCTTGTGTAAAGCGAACATGAATATCCACAAATATCTCCTTGGTTATCATAAATTCCCCGTACAAAGTGTACGGATAATACCAAGTGGATCAGTTTTACATGATCAGTGATACTGTGAATGAAAGGATTATTAGGGCTGATAAAGAAGGAGGTAAACAAGGGGTAATAGATACATTATCTGAAATTCGAGAAATCCTATCCTCTGCTAGTAGAAATGCTAAATGGAAAACTATATTATGATTAATAAAGTCTATTATTTAAAATCAGATTTGGAAAACTATAGTTCTTTTATTCAAAATTATCCTGATGGAGAAGAAAGTATAATAGGGAGAGCGATGGATCAGCGATGGTCTAAATTTACTGATGACTATACTGCAATTTCATTAGAGTTAAATTCCAATGATTTTGGAAGAAAGAATTATAAATTTGATTTTAGTAGTTTTTTGTCGCCATTTATGGTTTTTAGTGAAGATGCATTGGTGTCTTTATCTGATATTTTGAGTTCAAGAGGACAAGTATTACCCGTTAAGACTGAGAGCAAACGGAAGAAATTTGTTGGTTATTATCCAACTAATTCACTTTCAGGATGTTTTGACAGAAAAAATTCTGTTTATCGGGAATACCCCAATGGATTAATGATTGAAAAGCCAGTTCTCATAAAAAATAACATCACTGATGAGTATTTATTTACTATTGACGAATATATTAGTCGAATCTTTGTTACGGATAAATTTAAACAAAGAGTAGAAGATGCAGGTTTAACGGCTTTCGATTTTTCAGTGGAAATAGAATTATCGTAAAAATAAAAAAGAAAGTAAAATTTTTCAATTATTGACTAACCAGTTACTAGGCTTTTTGTGTCAAAAAAAGTCGTGATTTAAAAATTATCGTTACTAGTCAATATTTAGCAGGTAATGGTTATGAAAGTCTGTGTCTGTATTTCGCTTTACCATTATCAGACAATGAACCTGAGTGGCGAGTGGTTGAGCACTGGCTTAAAGACGGTAAACGCTGTTTAGAGCATACCGAACTGACCTATGATTTAGCCCAACGAACCCTTATTACAGCAAAACGAGGTGCGAAAAACCTTCCGTTATGTCAATGCATTGAATTAAACTTGATTTTTTGAATGGGATTCAGGTAAATGTTGGCCGAAATCCCAAATTTTATGATTGGAATATAACGTTTGAGGAATGGTAGGATGAAAGAGATAGAACAATTTTATCGTGAATTAGAATCAGCTATTAATTTTATTTTAGAAGATAAAGAGTATTATGATTTTATAGATAATGCTTTAGTCGATTATATAGAAAATGCTACTAATAAGTTTATTTATGAATGGAATGATGATTTCTTTGAAAAAAAATGTAAAATAACACTTAATATTAATGCCTTACTAAATGAAAAAAGTAGTATGATCGTGCTTTTATTAAGAGATTTCTTAATGGAGGAAAAAGATAATTATATTGAGTTGATCAATTATTTTTATTTTTCTGTATTGGAGTGTTATTGTGAAGAATACTTTGGCAACAAAATAGAAAAAAATTTAAATGAACTAATTGCTGTATATTTTATCACATTGTCTTATTTTTCTCTAGATGATCAACTTGTTGTTTTTAAAAGTCTAATTAAAAATATTAAAGCTAACAATGAATTTATTGATGATAAGTTTTCAGAGACTTTAATACCACTTGTTTTTTATCTTTCCAAGAAAAAATCAAACTCAGTTAATGATAAATTGAATAATGATATTGAGTGGGGGATAAAAGAATTCAATTTTAATTTAAAATATAAAAAAATTGTTGATGGTTTTTTTCATAATGAAGATATAAGCTCATTATTAAATGAACTTTGCAATTATCATATATCGATAAATTATCCTAAAATTAACTCAACTGAAAACTCTAATCATGTAATTTACAAATTAATACCTTGTGAAGTAATAGTGTTACTTAGAATGAGAGAGTTAAATAAATTACCTATTAATAATATTGATCATCAACTAATAAATAGATTTAAGATGTTTTTAAATAAAGATATACCTTTAAGTAATTTTAATCGTTCATTAAGAAAATCTATTTTACATAAAGCATTACATAAAATTAGTCAGAATCACTGAAAAATCGTTGAGTTGTAGTTATGCTCGGGATATAGAACAGATAATTCTTATTATTCAACATATGGCTTATATGAAAACAACAAAATCAGCGACAACTTATAAACTTGATTATCATCCTGGTGGTTTAGGAATTCAGAAGAATATTCATCGAAATGATTATTGGAAAGTTTATAAATCTACAAGTAAAACTTCTGATGAAGTTTTAGGGAGAATAGGTCATGGTGATTTTAAAAACTATGATCTTATTAAAGAATCGCCAGTTTATATTGATAGCGTATTAATGAATGGTTGATGAAAATGATAGATTTTAGCGCCTCTATAATAAGTTATAAATCAATGGGTAATATTTTTGTTGGTGAAAATATTAGTCTTTACATTAGCGAGTTGTATGAACATCATGATGTCAGTCAATCTAATTATTATTTACCTAATGAAGATTGTAGGATAGCTTATTATATTGATAATATTCTAACTATAGCAACATTATTAGATGGGACGATTATTTCGATTGGGTGTAACGAGAAGTATAAAGGGAAATATAAAAATAAACTATATTCTGGTATGTTAATGGGAGAATTAATTAAACTAACAAGAAGTCAGCGTATATTAAATGGATCTATTATTATAGATGAAGATTATGGTATTTCTTTTATACTACCTTCCCCTTATGATGAAATCGCAGATTATATAGAACATATTCCATTAGATCTAAGAATAAGTGAAATCTATGTGTCTGACTATTCTTTTTGGGCATCGAATAAAAAATAGTTATTCAATTAGGCAGTGAAACGGGATATTGCCGACTTCCCTTAAAATAAGACAGCTATAATTAGAATATCTGCCCTAAAATTGAAGAGATTATGATGAAAAAACTCGTTTAATCGTGAACAGAACCTGCGCTTTCAAGGGCAGTATTTCGGCAAAGGCAAGTTTGTCGGGAACAAATTTGAACAGCGCTTGCGCTGGCCCATAGGGCGAGTATCAAGATGATACGAGTATACTGGCCTGCATTATAATACGTTCAGGTACTATGCCCCGGATTTAGGCCGTTTTACCCAGCAAGACTCAATAGGGTTGGCAGGGGGGATAAACTTATATGCTTATGCGCCAAATCCATTGACATGGGTGGATCCGTGGGGGCTGGCGTGTATAGGTAAGATGCAACCATACCGGTTTGGCGATGTTAGGGTCAAAGGGCCTCATTTAGATATATCTGTTAATGGTAGAAAGATTACTGAAGCTAAGTTGAGGTTTGATAAATCCGGCAACCTTATATGGGAGTGTTGTGATAATATTAAAGGAACCAGTAATAAATCGTTAAATCAAGCTGATAAATATATTAGGAGTTTAATGGAGAATAAAAAAATAATGGAGCAGGCCAAGATTCAACTTACTCAAACAATGGATGATTTTAAAAAATATTAAGTGATTCAAGTAGCAGTAAAAACTAAATTGAGTTAGCCGAAAGAGGCGTGGACAAGTTCTCTAAAATGTTGGAAAAATTAAATGAACCTAACTAGTTTTTTAAAGACGGGTACCTATTTATCATTAAAAGTAGGTGCCAGTGAAAAAGACGTATACTCTGTCTTTTCAAAAGAAGATTTGGGTCAAAAGTATTATTTTGATAATGCAAATAAACATGAAGGGTTCTCATATTTTTATGATGCATTAGAAATAATGATAATTAATTCAGTAGTGTACTCTATAGGATTTGATTTGGCTCGTTGCCCTGTATTTATATTGAATGATTTATCTATATGTAGTGAAACAAGTTTTGAGCTTATAATGAGGTATCTTGATGTTGCAGATATAGGTTGGTCTTTTGAAAATAAATACTGTAATGGCCGTGAGTTGACAATCAAAACAGAGGGGAACGTTTTACTTGGATGTGTTTACGATAAAGGCAATTATTGGTTATCAAAAATTAAAGTGTTTTAATTTATAAAAGTCTAGACTTCGGTTGATAATTATTTTAGCTAATTATAGCTGGAGGTCAGATATAATAAACATTAAAGCTAAATACGATATTGTGCATAAAAAGAAAATTTTAAATTATGCTCGTAATAGTAAAAATTTTACTAAAACTTGTTGATATTTGAAATATTCAGTGTCCACACACCGAAGCACCGCATAACCAAGTACAAGGCAGTGATAAATTTGATTATCGCTACGACGGTTTTGGTCGCATGGTCTCCCGCTATGAAAAAGGCAGTAGCTCGGGGCAACGCTATCACTATGACAGTGACCACCGCATTATCGCAGTGGATATCGACCAAGGGCCCTTAGGTATCAGCGAGGGGAATACCGCTACGATATCTTAGGGCGTCGGATTGAAAACGGTTATGGAAAGCCAGTGCGATTGCCAATACAATGACCTATCACCAACATGAGCCGGATAAAGTGTACAAAAGGCTCTAGATGAGATCCTATAACAACTGAAAAAGGGAAAGAAAGATAATGGAGTATATAACTAATAAACATTGGGCCAAATATATCAAGGGATATATTTTTACTGGTTGTGCAATCCGAGATAAAAATATTGTGTACTTTTGTTTGCGCAAAGATATTCCATACGAAAAGGCTCGAAATTTATGGAACAGCGAAATCCCCTCACAGTTATTATGTATTTATTTAGACACACCAGATGACCCGATTGATTATATTAGAATTGAAGGGTTCGATAATCCTAAAGTAGGTATTTGTTTAAAACCGAAAGAACAAGGGATGCTTGCATCTAGAGGCGATGGTGGGTTTGTCAAGTGTATGGGCAGTGGATCTAAATTTCCGCTAGAAAAAGTTATGCCAGAAAAAGAAGCTTTTCCGATAAATATTAAATGTATTGATGGTTATGCCTACTATGTTGGCCCAGGAAGAGATATTTATAAACGAATCGATATTGGTCAGTGGCAACAGATACAAAATGGTATTCCAGAGAGTAAATTCAATACAGATATGGGGTTTGATGATCTCGATGGTTTTTCTGAACAGGATATGTATGCCGTTGGCGGTGCAGGTGATGTTTGGCATTATAATGGCGAAATCTGGATCCCCTGTGGTTTTCCCTCTAATGAGCAATTAAGTGCAGTTTTATGTGCCCCTGATGGTTATGTGTATATTGGCGGTGAAGGGGGCAGTTTATGGCGAGGGCGTGAATACCAATGGGAAAAACTTTATCACGGCAGTTCGGCTATTTTACTGAACCAGTTGCGTTGGTTTGAAGATAAAGTGTGGGCATGTGATGACTATCGCTTACAGTGTTGGAATGGTAAAGAAATGGTCCGTCCCAAGGATGGTGATAAAAATGTTATCGCCTCAGGTCATATGGATGTCCGCGATGGGATTTTAGTTGTAGCTGATGATTATAATGTTGATCTGTATGATGGAACCGCTTGGCATAAGATAGTGAGACCTTATAAATAATAGGATTATTGTGAATATCAAGGCCTTATTGGAACTTACCCCAGTTTTTTAGCCTGAGTTCTAAAGCCTTTTCACCGGAGGAAAAACCTCCAGCCTATGGCCTATTTTGAGTGGTTCAGGTGCTGTCAGTTTCAATGTCATTCCTCTTAAGGGGATTTAGATATCACTGTTTTTCGTAATGTTTCGTTGCTTACAAGTGTTGCATCAAGCGGGTTGATAAATTCCTGATAAACTTCGGGATTAACATTTATGACTCGCAGATCTGTCAGTGTTTCTTCGGCTGAATGTCGAACGGCTTTCAAAACAAATTCAGTATGGTTTTTTCCCACAGCACGAATAAAACAATAAAAAACCCAACAACATATCTAATTAAATGCTGTTGGGTTATAAAACGTGTTATCTAACTGTATGCTTTAAAACGATGAAAAAGCCATTAAAGTACAGCGACAATGGCTTCACACAATGGAACCATATTTTCCAGTGTTAAGCCTGCGACATTAATACGACCAGAGCCGACAATATAAATACCATATTCAGCACGTAGACGTTCAACTTGCTCTTTATTAAGACCACTAAATGAGAACATACCATTTTGGTCAATAATAAAGCTGAAATCTTGTTTTGCGCCTTTTTCTTGTAACGTTGTCACCAGCAGTTGGCGCATACGCTGAATGCGCTCACGCATTGTGGTGAGCTCTTCAATCCACTCTTCTTTTAACTCTGGGTTAGATAAAATAGTGGTCACCACAGATGCACCATGTGCCGGTGGATTAGAGTAGTTTGCGCGAATAATCGCTTTGGCTTGGCTAAATGCTTTCTCAACAGTATCGCTCTCTTTTGCGACAATAGTGCAAGCACCTACACGCTCATTATAAAGGCCAAAGTTTTTTGAATATGAGCTTGCAACAATCAGCTCAGGATTACTTTCAGCAAATAGGCGTAAGCCTTGCGCATCTTCTTCAAGACCATTAGCAAAACCTTGGTAAGCAAAGTCAAATACTGGTAACCAACCTTTCTCGGCGGATAAGGCAGCCAATTGACGCCATTGCTCTAGCGTTGGGTCAATACCACTTGGGTTATGGCAACATCCGTGGAATAGCACAACATCACCTGCTTGTGCATTTTGTAGGCTGGCTAGCATACCTTCAAAATCTAAACCGTGGCTTTCTGCATCATAATAATCATATTGGCAAATCTCTAAGCCTGCAGTCTGAAAAATATTATTATGGTTGGGCCAAGTCGGGTTACTTATCCATACACGTTTAGCATTAGTTTGCTGAGCAATAAAGTCCGCAGCAATACGTAATGCCCCAGTACCACCCGGAGCTTGTGCTGTACGTGCACGTTTTTCTGTGATGATAGGGTGTTGTTCACCAAACAACAGTGCTTGAGTGACCGCACCAAACTCAGGAATACCGCTAATAGGAAGATAATTTTTAGTGGATTCGTTTTCTAATAAATATTTTTCTGCTTTTTTAACGGTGGTGAGTACAGGTGTTTTACCTGTTTCATCCTTATAAACACCAATCCCTAAGTTAATTTTGTTTTCACGAGTATCAGAACGGAAACTATCAGCTAAACCCAGAATAGGATCGGCTGGTGCAGCAATGATTTTCTCAAACATAGTGTAATTATTCCCTAAGCTCAAAACGAAGCCGAATTATGAGTAACAAGAGTAACGCTATAGAATCGGTTTGCCAACAGTTTGTAGAGAAATTAGCAAGAAGTTGTGAACTAAGTGAGAATAAATAGCAAAACAAGATGTAAATAAGTAAATCTTTCGTGATTACATTAACATGTAAATATAACCACTAAAAATAACCAATAGTTTAGTATAATAAACTGTTTATCTTGGTATTAGAAAAGGAGGAACAGAAAAGCGAGCAATATAAATAGGATAGGCAAATAAAAAAGCAACACCGAAGTGTTGCTTTTTAAATCAATTAACTTGACTGTTTAATTACCTTAAAGGGTAATTAGAACTGATAAGTCAGACCTAAACCAACTACGTTGTCAGTTGCAACGCCGTAAGTTTTAGTGAAGTCATTGTCATCTAACAGGTTGATTTTATAATCAACAACTGCAGTCATGTTTTTGTTAAATTTGTAGAAAGAACCTACAGAGATATATTTAACTAAATCTTGGTCGTTACCTTGAGCAACACCTAAGTCTTTACCTTTAGATTGAACATAGGCTAAAGATGGTTTGATACCTAAATCAGCAAAGTCATACTGTGCAGTTAACTCGATATTTTGAGTTTTGTTAGCGATCAGTTTGTCATCACCAAAGTAAGTCATGTTACGGGTTTCACCGTACATTGCTGCTAAATAAACATTGTTAGCTTCGAATTTACCACCAACGTTCCATGCTTCAGCACGTTCACCACCAGCTAAGCTTGCGTGTTGTTGTGGTGCTGTACGAGCAGAACTTGAGTAACCACCACCTAATGTTACGCCCCAACCTAAGTTATAAGCGGTAGAGAAACCAAAACCGTCGCCATTTGATTTAGCATCAGCTTGGCTTCTTTCTGGGTGTTCTGGATTGTAGTGACCACGAGTATTGTTGGTGTTTTCGTTATTTTTGCCTTGATATTGCAGAGCAAAGCTTAAACCATCAACATAACCGAACATATCAGTGTTACGGTAAGTTAATACGCCAGTAGTACGACCAGTCATATAAACGTCAGTTTGCGCCATGGAGTCACCGCCCCATAAAGGCAGAACGTCAGTCCATGCGTTGGTGTCATAAATAACACCGTAGTTACGGCCGTAATCTAAAGAACCGAAGTCAGCAAATTTCAGACCAGCAAAAGCTAGACGAGTTTTGTTGTTACCTTCGCTTCCTTCAGTATTATTAGTTTTAACTTCGTACTCGAAACGACCAAAACCAACTAAGTCTTTATTGATTTGAGTTTCGCCTTTGAAACCGATACGTGCACGAGATGCATCACCGTCTTCACCAGAATCTTTGTCAGCGAAGTAATGACGAACGTCAACTTTACCGTAGATATCTACTTTGTTGCCGTCTTTGTTGTACATTTCAGCTGCGTTTGCTGCACCAGCAAACATTAAAGCTGGGATTACCACTGCAAGAATATTGCGCTTCATCATTATTATTACCCTCATTGGTGTTATTCAGACACCTTTGCCACTGCCAGAAATAGTTTCTTAATTTTTATGGAACTATTTATGAGAGTTAAGTGTCGTCTGTGTCGGGTGACAGTGTTCCATTGGTAAAAAATTTTATCTACCCCGAATTTGCTACAAAATCGAAAAAAGTGTAACAAATTGTAACAATGTATTTCAAAGTGTGTATTTGGGGGAACTTTTCCATCAAATTGTAGCCATGCATAAAAAAAGCCAACCCTGAGGTTGGCTTCTGGTATAACTAAAGTTAGTACAATTAATCAGCAACACAAATGTTTTTTGTTGGCTACTAATTAATCAAACTATTAGAAATCGACATTTCTTGGTGTACGTGGGAATGGGATCACTTCACGAATATTTGTGACACCAGTCACATAAGCAACTAAGCGTTCAAAGCCGAGACCAAAACCAGAGTGTGGTACTGTGCCATAACGGCGTAAATCACGATACCACCAGTAGTCTTCTTTATTCATACCCATCTCAGCTAAACGTTTATCAAACATCTCTAAACGTTCTTCACGTTGAGAACCACCAATGATTTCACCGATACCCGGTGCTAACACATCCATTGCCGCAACTGTTTTACCGTCTTCATTCATACGCATATAGAATGCTTTGATATCTTTCGGGTAGTTCTTCACAACCACAGGGGCTTTAAAGTGTTTCTCAGCAAGATAGCGCTCATGCTCGGAGGAGAGGTCAACACCCCAATAAACTGGGTTTTCAAATTTCTGGCCGCAATTTTCTAACACAGTAATCGCATCTGTGTAGTCAATTTGTGCGAAATCAGAAGCGATAAAGTGCTCTAAACGTGTAATGGCTTCTTTATCAACGCGTTGAGCAAAAAACTCCATATCATCTCTGCGCTCAGCTAACACGGCAGAAAAGGCATATTTCAGCATTTTTTCTGCTAATCCGGCGATATCATTCAGATCAGCAAAAGCCACTTCAGGTTCAACCATCCAGAATTCAGCCAAGTGACGACTAGTATTTGAATTCTCAGCGCGGAAAGTTGGGCCGAAAGTATAGACTTTACTTAATGCAGAGGCATAAGTTTCGCCGTTTAATTGTCCTGATACGGTTAAGAAAGCTTCGCGACCAAAAAAGTCTTCGCTAAAATCAACTTCACCTTTATCAGTACGTGGCAGGTTGTTCATATCTAAGGTAGAGACACGGAACATTTCACCCGCACCTTCGGTATCCGCCGCCGTAATTAATGGCGTAGAAACCCAGAAAAAGCCTTGCTCATCGAAGAAACGATGTAGTGCTTGTGCCAAGGTATGGCGAACACGTGCAACAGCACCAATTAAGTTTGTGCGTGGACGAAGATGAGCAACTTCACGCAGATACTCAACGCTGTGACGTTTAGCGGCCATCGGATAAGTTTCCGGATCATCAACCATTCCTACTACCACAACTTTGGTCGCATGAATTTCAAAGTTCTGACCTTGACCCGGAGATTCAACAATTTTACCGGTGACTTCCACAGAGCAACCTGTGGTTAAGTGCAGCACTTCATCTTGATAATTCGGTAAATTATTATTAATGATGGCCTGTACTGGATTAAAGCAGGAACCGTCATAGACGGTAAGGAATGAGATACCAGCTTTTGAATCTCTTCTTGTACGTACCCAACCGCGAACGGTGACGTCTTCGCCAACCGCGATACGGCCTTGCAGTACGTCGACTACAGGCGCAACGATCATAAATAAATCTCTCTTCGTTTAATTAAAATAATTGTTTAGTAAATTCATTCTGCCCCTGTCGGACAGTTTTTCTATGTTACTTGCAATAGCGCAGGAAACAAGTAGGAAATTTCAGTTTAAAGAGGGAATCAGCAAGAGAAAAGCCTTTATAGAAAATATTTTGCTAAAAATAGGTAAAATCAGTCGAATAGTGGGGGTGATAGCAAAAAGAAAGGGCAATATTGGCCCTTTCTTTATAGATAGAATAGATAGAGTGAATAAATAGCGATTTAATCTTTATTAACAAGCTTGCCTAACAAGAGGAACATCAAAGGCTTTACGTAGCTTGTCGACAAACTCATCATCTTCACAAATGGTTTTACCTGGACTATCTGATAATTTAGCAACAGGTTTACCATTACACTCCACCAGCTTAATCACAATATTAAGAGGTGTAATATTCGGAATATTACAAGTCAATCTGGTGCCGATACCAAAAATTAAGCGGATACGCTTATGGAAATGCTTATAAAGTACTAAGGCTTTCTGAAAGTCGAGGCTATCAGAGAATACCAATACTTTACTCATCGGATCGATGCCGAGCTTTTCATAATGAGCAATGGCTTTTTCACCCCATTCAATCGGATCACCTGAGTCATGACGTAACCCTTGATAACGGCTGGCGAATGGCATATCAAAGTCACGTAAGAATGCATCCATAGTGATACAATCAGTGAGTGCAATACCGAGTTGATCTGGGTATTCATCTAACCATGATTGCAATGCAGCCCGTTGACTATTGGCAAGCTCAGGACTAATTTGCTGATGTGCTTGGAACCATTCATGGGCTTGTGTGCCTACGGGGGCCAGTTGCATACGTTCAGCAAAATGATAGTTACTGGTGCCGATAAGATAAGGGAAATGATTTTTTAATTCATCGACAATGGCACGTTGCACATCATAAGAAAAGCGACGACGAGTACCAAAATCCATCAATTTGAAATCCGCTAAATCAATCTGTTGTTCAGCCGCATCACGATAGAAAATATCGATAAGTTTGCGTAATTGAATAACGGCGTCATCAGCGGTGATTTGTGGCGAACGAGCACGGTGGACAATTTCACTCACCAATGCTAACAAAGGAACTTCCCATAAAATAACTTCACGCCAAGGGCCAGTTATCTTAATTGTCAATTGATTGTCAGCAGTGGTCGCGATATGCACTTGCTCGGGTTTAAAGCGAAAATGTTTAAACCATTGCAGATAGTCATTTTTAAAGAAAGGCAGGCTTTGAAGATAGCCAAACTCTTCATTAGTTAATGACAAGTCTGCCATCATATCCACTTGATGGCGTAAGGTTGTTGCATATTCACCTAGACGTTCATCACTCCGGCAGCGGAATTCAGCAACGACAGGAATATCACTATAATGATGGTAAACCGCCTGTTGCATGTGGAGCTTGTATGCATCGGTATCCAACAGTGATGTAATAATCGGTGTAGCGTCTAAAATCATAGCGCGTCAAGCATCCTCACGGAGCGTTTTTATGTCAGCTAAATCGTTAAGGTTGGAGAGTATACCCGAATATGATGATAATGCGTCACTATTCGTTAATATTTCTCTGCGACATAAAAACAAGCTGTAAATCTCTATTGAGTTTACCACGTTAAACATAATTTGGGAGTATGTTAGCATCAATTAGCAAATAAATTAGTTACACATATTAATATCCCATTAACATTCTATTGACTTTTAATGTGCTCAATTGAATATTCGACTAGCTAAACCATTTTTTGACGAGTAAGCTTTGGTTATATAACCGTAAAATAGTCGTGTTAACTAAAAGGCTTTTTTCTATGACACAACAAAGAATTGCTAAATATCGTAAAGATTACCGCGCCCCAGATTACACCATCACTGATTTGCATCTTGATTTTATCTTAGATAAAGAAAAAACACAGGTTACTGCTATTAGCCAATGCAAGCGCTTAGCGACAACGGTAACGCCGTTGGTGTTAGATGGGGAAGATTTAACATTAAAATCTATTTTTGTTAATGATGTTGCTTGGACACACTATAAAGAAGAAAACGGCAAACTCATCATTGACCAATTGCCTGAACAGTTTACGTTAAAAATTATTAATGAGATTAACCCATCAGCTAATACCGCGTTAGAAGGGTTATATGTTTCTGGCGATGCGCTATGTACACAGTGTGAAGCGGAAGGTTTCCGTCATATTACTTATTATTTAGATAGACCGGATGTTTTAGCGCGCTATACCACCACGATCACTGCAGATAAAAAACAGTATCCTTATCTATTATCTAATGGTAACCGTGTTGCACAAGGTGATCTTGAAGATGGTCGTCATTGGGTGACTTGGGAAGATCCGCATCCTAAACCCAGTTATCTCTTTGCATTAGTGGCGGGAGACTTTGATGTATTACGCGATACATTTAACACTAAAAGTGGTCGTGAAGTTGCTTTAGAGTTATTTGTCGATAAAGGTAATCTTGATCGTGCTGATTGGGCGATGACATCACTAAAAAATGCCATGAAATGGGATGAGTCACGCTTTAATTTAGAATACGATCTCGATATCTATATGATAGTCGCCGTTGATTTCTTTAATATGGGAGCAATGGAGAATAAAGGGCTTAATGTCTTTAACTCTAAATATGTTCTTGCTAAAAGCGAAACAGCAACAGACAAAGATTATTTAGGGATTGAATCTGTTATTGGCCATGAATATTTCCATAACTGGACAGGTAACCGTATTACTTGCCGTGACTGGTTCCAATTAAGCTTAAAAGAGGGACTAACGGTTTTCCGTGATCAAGAATTTAGCTCTGATTTAGGCTCTCGCTCAGTTAATCGTATCAATAACGTGCGTGTTATGCGTACAGCACAGTTTGCCGAAGATGCAAGCCCAATGGCTCATCCAATTCGTCCAGATAGTGTGATTGAAATGAATAACTTCTATACCTTAACGGTATATGAAAAAGGGGCGGAAGTGATCCGTATGATCCACACGCTACTCGGTGAAGAGAAATTCCAAGCAGGTATGCAGATGTATATTCATCGTCACGATGGTAGTGCAGCGACCTGTGATGATTTTGTACAAGCGATGGAAGATGCCTCGAATGTTGACCTGACTTTATTCCGTCGTTGGTATAGCCAATCAGGTACACCGGTATTGACTGTACGTGATAGCTATGACGCACAAAAACAGCAATATACATTAACTGTCAGCCAAATGACGCCACCAACGGCAGATCAGGCGGAAAAACAAGTTCTACATATTCCGTTAGATATTGAATTATATAATCAACAAGGGGAGGTTATCCCTTTACGCTCACAAGGTCAGCCGGTTTCTAATGTATTAAATGTGGTGAGAGAAGAGCAGCAGTTTATTTTTGATGATGTCGCTCAACAGCCAATTCCTTCATTATTGCGAGAATTCTCTGCGCCAGTAAAACTTGATTATCCTTTTACGGATGAGCAACTCTCATTCTTAATGAAACATGCACGTAATGCTTTTTCTCGTTGGGATGCGGCGCAATCTTTATTAGGGCGTTATATTAAAGAAAACGTTTCGCGTGTTCAAAAAGGGCAGCCATTAATTTTACCTGAAATGGTGATTGATGCTTTCCGTGCTGTATTGCTTGATAAAGATATCGATCCTGCCTTGGCGGCACTTATTCTGACATTACCTACCGATGTTGAAGCGGGTGAAGCTTTTGCTATTATCGATCCTATTGCTATTCATCAGGCCTTAGGTTTTATTCGTAAAACTTTAGCCACTGAAATGGCTGATGAGTTCTCTGCGGTTTATCACTCAATGCATATCGGTGCTTACCGTGTCGATCATGGTGATATTGCTAAACGTGATTTACGCAATGTCTGCTTGGGTTATTTAGCCGTTGAAAACCAGCAAACGGGTAATCAATTGGTTGAAGCGCAATATCACAATAGCGATAATATGACCGATGCACTCGCGGCCTTAAATGCCGCAGTAATGGCACAATTACCTTGTAAAGAGGCACTATTACAAGAGTTTGATGATAAATGGCATCAAGATGGCTTGGTAATGGATAAGTGGTTTAGCTTACAAGCAATGAGTCCGGCAACTGATGTATTACAAACAGTACGCAGTTTGCTATCACATCGCTCTTTTACTTTAGCTAACCCAAATCGTACTCGTGCTTTAATCGGTGCGTTTGTGAATAATAACCCTGTGGCTTTCCATGCAGAAGATGGCTCAGGTTATTTATTATTGACTGAAATTCTGACTGACTTAAATAGCCGAAATCCACAGGTTGCATCTCGTCTTATTGAGCCGTTTATTCGTTTGAAACGCTATGATGCTAATCGCCAAGAGAAAATGCGTGCCGAGTTATTAAAGCTAAAAGCCCTTGATAACTTATCAGGTGATTTATATGAGAAAATCACTAAAGCATTAGCAGATTAACACTATATCGCTATCACTAAGTAAGTGATAAGAAGGTATTAAGTTAGCATGATAATTAGATCCCCAGCATATTCTGGGGATTTTTTATGGTAAGTATTTCATACAAAAAATTATAATGGTTTAATAATATGTATTGAATAAAAGCTAAGGGGTTATGACTATTATTCAAATAATTTTTGGCGTTCTTTTTCTAATTGTAAAATTAATTCTTTTTCGCTTGGTAATTCAAGCATATATTTTGAAGCGAATAGCTGTTTACTTTCATTTAGAATGGAGTATTTGGCTACTGTGTGATTTTTTTCAGTGCAAAGAATTAGTCCTATGGTTGGATTATCATCATGACGGCGTTTTTTCTCTTCATACATGCGGACATACATATCCATTTGCCCAACATCTTGATGGGTGAGTTTATGCATTTTTAAGTCTATTAACAAAAAGCATTTTAAGTGAAAGTTATAAAAAACTAAATCAATATAGAAATCACCATCATTAGTACTAATACGTTGTTGTCGTTCGACAAAAGCAAACCCTTTTCCTAATTCGAGTAAGAATTCTTTTAGGTTTTCTATTAAAGTTTGTTCTAGTTTATTTTCTTGCAGGATACTACTAGGTAGTCCTAGAAAATCAAAAATATAGGGATCACGTAAATAATCTTTGACTGAAGTTGCGAGTTCAGTAGTTTTTTGTTTTCCTTCAGCTAATACAGGATAAATACTTTGCTGTTTCCCCTGTGTTGAAAGTAATCGTTCATAATATAATGTGCTAATTTGTCTTTCTAATGCACGGGCGGACCAAGATTGTGTAATTGCTTCATCTATATACCATTGACGGGCGAGTTCATTCTTTAGTTTTAGTAGCGTTCTATAATGAGTCCAACTTAATTCGTGACGCACTGCGTCACGAATTGGAAATGTGAGATAAAATTTCCTCATATATCGAAGATTTGAGGTATCAAACCCTTTACCAAATTCTTTTGTTAATTCAGCTGATAAAGTTTGTAAAACTCTTTTTCCAAATTTTGCTCGATTATCTCCATGTTGTTCATCTTCAACAATTAAACGACCTATTTCCCAATATGTTTGTACCATTATGCTGTTTACTGCTTGTACTGTGTTTTTTCTACCTTGTATCAAGAGGTTTCGAATATTCGTAAGTAAAGGGGGGGGCGTGTTAATGGTTTTTTTATCGTTCATAAAGTAGTTTCCATTTTTGAGTATAAAAGACTCTTTTACTCAATTTACTATCCAAGTTTAGCGCTACTGAATTGCTAGGATTTAACTAGTGTTATATTGCTCAATAATTGTAGAAAACTTTATTTATTGATAAATATGAAAAAAATCTTAAATATTGATTTTTTTTTAAGTTTTTTTGAGATGTTACATCATCTTAATGAAAGGAGAATTGTGCGAGGGACATCATAAACTGGGGATTTTTTATGGTGAATTGTGCAATTGAAACGTTTACTTTTCGTGCTTTTATCTATATGATGCTCGACGCTTAAATCGTCGTAGACATATCATTCCTAATACCCGATATTCTCAATGGAGATCGTATGTATTATTCCTTAGTAAGGAAGGCATTGTTTCGGCTAGATCCTGAACGTGCCCATGATTTTACCTTTCGTCAGTTAAAACGCTTATCTCATTCCCCATTTCAATTTCTTATTCAACAATCACTTCCTGCCAAACCCGTTTCTTGTATGGGACTTTCATTTAAAAATCCTCTCGGTCTTGCCGCCGGCCTTGATAAAAATGGTGATTGCATTGATGCATTAGGGGCAATGGGGTTTGGGTTTATTGAAGTGGGTACTGTTACACCACGAGCACAAGTAGGTAATGACAAACCGCGTCTCTTTCGCTTAGTAGAAGCTGAAGGCTTAATTAATCGAATGGGGTTTAATAATTTAGGGGTTGATAACCTAATAGAGAATGTAAAACAATCTCAATATGGTGGTGTGCTGGGTATTAATATCGGTAAAAATAAAGATACCCCCGTAGAGCAAGGAAAAGATGATTACTTAATCTGTATGGAAAAAGTTTACCCTTATGCAGGTTATATTGCGATTAACATCTCTTCACCTAACACCCCCGGCTTACGGACACTCCAATATGGTGAAGCATTAGACGATTTATTATCTGCGATTAAAAATAAACAACTTGAGTTACAAGGGAAATATCAAAAATATGTGCCTGTGGCCGTTAAAATTGCCCCTGATCTTACTCATGAAGAATTAATCCAAGTTGCAGATAGCTTAGTGCGTCACCATATTGATGGCGTAATTGCGACCAATACAACATTAGACAAATCATTAGTGAGTGGATTAGATCACTGCAATGAAGCCGGTGGATTAAGCGGTCGTCCGGTTCAATCAAAAAGTACACAAATCATTCGACAACTAAATGAAGAGTTAAAAGGCGCTTTACCTATTATTGGGGTAGGGGGGATTGATTCATTGACTGCCGCACGCGAAAAAATGGATGCAGGTGCTTCTTTAATACAAGTCTATTCAGGATTCATTTATCATGGTCCTGCACTTATAAAATCTATAATTAATCATATTTAATTACATTCAATAATCAGTTAAGGGCTTTTCTTCTGCCCTTAACTCGTTTATATTGCCTCTAGTTGATTATTTTTTATTAAATGGCAGTGATTGTGCTTAATTAATAAAAAATGAACCCTGTTTTTGTTAGGTGGTATTAAATATTTTATTTAGGTTATTTAATATTGAGTATCAGAGAAAAAAGCAGGTAATAAATCGAAGGGGGAATAATTAGTGATAATAAAACCCGATGATCGCTGGCGTTGGTATTTTGATGACGAGCAACAAAAGTTGATGCTCGATTTAGCTAATGGAATGATTTTTCGTAGTCGTTTTCCAAGTAAAATGCTAAGTGCAACTGCTCATCAATCATCACCTTTTACTGTTGATGATGCTGCTCTTTATTATGGATATGATGAGCAAATCCGCCAGATTGATATGCCTTCTGAGTCGCGAGCAGAATTAGCGTTAAATGCATTAATAGCCCATCGTTTTTTAAAGCCATTAATGCCTAAGAGCTGGTATTTTGAAGTGAGTCATTCATCAACCCGCCCTTATTTAGCTCAAGTGGTGGAAGCCGCATTGAAAGATAGCAATGAAAAAGTGCTTTTTTTAGTGGCGGAAGTGGGAGAGCAAGCCTGTTTATGCTTATTAGCCCAGCCTCAGTTAGCATTATTTGATAGAACACTAACGTTTTGTGATCCACTAAAAATCATGAATGATCGGTTAAGTGAATATCATAAACAGTCTGAGCCAAGATCGTTTTTGTACGAAAAAGTCATCTAATAAAAGAGTAAAAAGGACTTACTCTTTTATTTTCACTTATTGTTTATAATATGCTAAAAACAATTGGCCTTAAACAACACTTCCTAAAATCAAATCTGCATTATTCTCTTTTTGCAACAAATTTATAAAAGTAAATAAAGTGAGTTTATAGTTAATTTAAAATTGGGTTATTGATGAGATAATTCTTAATTAGTATAGCAGATCATGCAAAATAAAAAGAAGATAAGGACAGTTTACCTTCTTTTTATTTGTGATAAAGATAAGCGTTATTTTTTATTAAGTGAAATTTTTACATTGCCTTTAGGAACACAACTACATGCGAGTATTCTGCCAGAACGTTTTATGGCACCTGCTTTTAATGCATTGACATCACCTTCATCTAATTGAATAACACATGAGCCACAAATCCCCGCACGACAACTATAGGGAATAGCATAACCGTGATTTTCCAGTTGCTCTAACAACACCTCTTGATTATTCCCAGCAAAGCTGATGCCATTAAATTCAATAGTGACAGCTTGTTTTGGCTCTTGAGCGGAGGCTGCTGTAACCGCATTGTCAGTTGCCGGTTCGGTTGTTTGCTCTGTTGTTTGTAAATAAGATTTCGCTTCTTTATAAGCTAATATTTCAACTTTATCCCCAACACGAATAATACCTGATTGGCGAATGATAATATTTTGACCAAAATCCACATCGCCTTTTTCATCTGTACGGAATGTTTGCAGTGTTGCTAACGGTTCTGTGGTAGGATGTTTAATGCCTTTATCGATACTGATAGTGGTCATAATACAGCGACTGCAAGGCTTGACTAAGTCCATGACGACAGAGCCAATACGGATTGTTTGCCAGCTATCTTCTGCAAAAGGTTTTGCACCTGTGATGATGATATTACCGCGAAATTGCTCAATATTGATTGAAGCTGGGCAACGCTGTTGCAGAGACTGAAATGAGGCTTCATTAATCAATAGATAAGGGTAACCGTCAGCGAACGAAACCGCGGTTTCAGGAGATTTTTTTACTCGACGTGTTGATTTTTCACCCGTCCAGCGAAGTTGTACATCCATGCCTAAATAGCGGCTGAACCATTGATTTATTTCATCTGGGGCAACATAAGCGGTAAAATGATTTCCCCACACTTCAGTTGGTTGTAATGAAGATTCAAAATCCTGATAAGTAATGGCAATTCCTTCACCATCGGGTGCTTGAATATAAATACCATTTGTCATTACAGTGGGAATAAAACACAGCAACAAAGGGTATTTACGTGCGGTGATAAATGTCCCCTCAGGGGTCGTTATCATAAAATCACGATCAAACGTGAAGCCGCTTTCACGGGCAAAGGCTTGAGAAAGACGAGTCCCTTTCATTGATTTTACAGGGTGTATATAAAGGCGTGATACGTTGATCATCAGTGCTCCCAAAAAGGTTTTATTATTTTTTTATCGTCAGTAACTTTATGACAACGTAATACAATTAGCTATAATGCCCAACAATTTTATTTTAGGTGGTAACAATATTATGCGCTCTCTGTTTGCCAGCACAGGCCGAGGTCTGGAAGAATTATTAAAAACTGAACTTGAACACCTTGGTGCCCAGTCTTGCCAGATTACGCAAGGTGGTGTCTATTTCCGTGCTGATGATAAAACCATGTATCAGTCTTTGCTCTGGAGCCGTTTAGCTTCTCGCATCATGCTTCCGCTAAATGAATTTAATGTCTACAGTGATCTAGATTTATACCTTGGTGTGCAAGCAATTGATTGGAGCGAAGTATTTACAGTTAATCATACTTTTGCTATTCACTTTAATGGCACTAATGATGTGATCCGTAATAGCCAATATGGTGCATTAAAAGCGAAAGATGCTATCGTCGATTCATTCCAACGTAAAATAGGGCAACGACCGGATGTTGCTAAACAATCACCGGATATTCGTTTAACTATACATCTACATAAAGAAAAAGCGTCATTATCTTTAGATCTCAGTGGCGATGGATTACATCAACGTGGTTATCGTGACTTAACAGGGCAAGCACCGCTAAAAGAGAATCTAGCCGCAGCGATTATTATGCGTTCAGGTTGGAAAACCGATACACCATTAATTGATCCTATGTGTGGCTCAGGTACTTTACTTATTGAAGCGGCAATGATGGCGACGGATTGTGCCCCCGCTTTAAATCGAGTCCATTGGGGTTTCCGTCATTGGTTAGGACATAATGAAGCGCTATGGAAAGAAGTCACTCATGAAGCATTTGCCCGCTTCCGTGAAGGTAAAAAGAATACTCAAGCGCGTTTTTATGGTTTTGATGTGGATAAACGCGTATTAGATATGGCAAGAGCCAACGCACGTCGTGCGGATGTGGCCGATTTAATTACTTTTACCCAAGGTGATGCAGCAAAACTGACTAATCCAGTATCCACAGGTGTTAAAGGGACGATTATTAGTAACCCGCCTTATGGTGAACGTTTAGAAAGTGAACCCGCACTCATTGCCTTGCATAGCCAGTTAGGACGAGCGGTAAAAGCCCATTTCCCAGGATGGCGATTATCACTTTTTAGTGCTTCTCCTGAATTGTTAAGCTGTATTCAGTTACGTGCTGAGCGTGAATTTAAAGCTAAAAATGGCCCGTTAGATTGTGTACAAAAAAACTATTTATTATCAGAAACACCTTCGACGATTAATACACGACTGGCGGAAGATTTTGCTAACCGTTTACGTAAAAATGAGAAAAAACTCGCAAAATGGGCAAAACAACAGCAAATTGAATGTTATCGCTTATATGATGCTGATTTGCCAGAATATAATGTTGCGGTAGATCGCTATGGCGAAAAAGTGGTGATCCAAGAGTATGCACCTCCAAAAACCATTAATGAACATAAAGCACGTCAGCGTTTATTTGATGTGATTAGTGCCACCATGGAGGTTTTAGCATTACGCTCTGATCAACTAATTTTAAAAACTCGTCAACGCCAAAAAGGTAAACAACAATATGAAAAAATGGCAGAGAAGGGTGATTTCTTTTTAGTTGATGAGTTTGGTGCCAAATTCTGGGTGAATTTAACCGACTATCTCGATACTGGACTGTTTTTAGATCACCGCATTGCCCGCAAAATGTTAGGTGAAATGAGCAAAGGAAAAGACTTTTTAAATCTCTTTGCTTATACCGGTAGCGCGTCAGTCCATGCTGGGTTGGGGGGAGCTAAAAGTACCACAACAGTAGATATGTCACGGACTTATCTTGAATGGGCTGAGAAAAACTTTCAAGCAAATGGATTATCAGGTAGACAACATCGTTTAATGCAGGCGGATTGCTTACAGTGGCTAAGCCAAAGTAATGAACAGTTTGATGTGATTTTTATCGATCCTCCGACGTTCTCTAATTCAAAACGCATGGAAAATACCTTTGATGTACAACGTGATCATATTGAATTAATGAAACATCTAAAGCGTTTATTAAGAAAAGGCGGAACAATTATGTTCTCAAATAATAAACGTGGTTTCAAAATGGATCATGAAGCATTAGCGAATATTGGGTTAACAGCAAAAGAGATAACACAAAAAACATTATCGCAAGATTTTGCACGTAACCGCCAAATACACAATTGCTGGCTATTAAATCATGCTGGTGAGGAATAATTTACAATGCCGTTAATTAGTTTGACTGGGGCTTATTTAGCGTTTAGTGATGCCCCTTTATTAGATAATACAGACTTGTTTATTGATGAAAATGAACGCGTTTGTTTAGTCGGTCGCAATGGTGCCGGAAAATCGACCCTATTAAGAGTGTTAGCCAAAGAGCAGCCCTTAGATGATGGGCAAGTGGTGTATGAACAAGATCTGGTGACTGCACGTTTACAACAAGATCCCCCCAGAGATATCGAAGGCACTATTTTTGATTTTGTCGCGCAAGGCGTTGCAGAAGATGCGCAATATATTACCGAATATCATCGTGTTTCAAAGGTAATAGAAACGGACCCTTCTGAAAAAAATCTTAATCGATTAGCTCAGTTACAAGAAGTGCTCGATAACCGTAATCTCTGGTTATTAGATAGCCGTATTGCTGAAGTACTGGAAAAATTAGGGTTAAATGGCGAAGCTAAGCTTTCCTCACTTTCTGGAGGATGGTTAAGAAAAGCCGCATTAGGGCGCGCATTAGTGAGCGCACCGAAAGTGCTCTTTTTGGATGAGCCCACCAACCATCTAGATATAGAAACTATCTTATGGTTAGAGAAATTCTTAAAGGATTTCCAAGGTAGCATTGTCTTTATTTCCCATGACCGATCATTTATTCGTAATATGGCAACCCGCATTATTGATTTAGATCGCGGAAAACTATCCTCATGGCCGGGAAATTACGATAAATATCTGGAAAGTAAAGAAGAAGCATTGCGTGTTGAAGAGCAACAAAATGCTGAGTTTGACCGGAAATTAGCGCAAGAAGAAGCATGGATACGTCAAGGGATCAAAGCTCGCCGGACTCGTAATGAAGGTCGTGTACGGGCATTAAAAGCATTGCGAGTTGAACGAAGTGAACGTCGCGAAGTATTAGGTAGTGCTCGTATGCAGGTCGAAGAAGCAACGCGCTCAGGTAAAATTGTGTTTGAATTAGAAGATGTTAATTATAGCATCGGTACGCGTAGGCTCGTTCGGGACTTCTCTGCAAAAGTACAACGAGGAGATAAAATTGCCTTAGTTGGCCCTAATGGTTGTGGTAAAACCACACTACTCAAATTGATGTTAGGGGATTTAAAAGCAGATAGTGGTCGTATTCATTGCGGCACTAAATTAGAAGTTGCTTATTTTGATCAACACCGTGCCACACTTGATCCTGATAAAACAGTGATGGATAACCTTGCAGAAGGTAAGCAAGAGGTGATGGTAAATGGTCGTCCTCGTCATGTTTTAGGTTATTTGCAAGATTTCTTATTTCCACCAAAACGTGCCATGACACCTGTTAGAGCACTTTCGGGGGGCGAAAGAAATCGTCTATTGCTTGCTCGTTTGTTCTTAAAACCAAGCAATTTACTTATTCTTGATGAACCAACTAATGATCTTGATGTTGAAACATTAGAACTATTAGAAGAGCTGGTGGATGCTTATCAAGGCACTGTGTTGTTGGTTAGCCATGATCGTGAATTTGTTGATAATAGTGTTACGGAGTGTTGGATCTTTGAAGGTGATGGCGTAATCAATAGCTATGTTGGTGGCTATTATGATGCGCAGCAGCAGCGGGCACAGTCTGTTTCTCTTAAAAATGAAGCGAATAAGTCACGTAATGCACCAGAAAAAACTGAAAAAGAGACTAAACCAAAACAGAACGCCAAAAAGGCTACACGAAGTAACAATAAGTTAAGCTATCATTTGATCCGCGAGCTTGAACAACTGCCCGCTAAACTGGAACGTTTAGAAGAGGAATTAGGTTGTTTACAAGAAGAAGTGGCTGCAGCTGATTTCTTTACACGTCCTCATGAAGAGACAGAAAAAGTGCTAAAAGCATTAGCTGATAAGGAAAATGAACTTGAAACAGCTTTTGATAGATGGCAAGAGTTGGAGATGATGCAAAACGGTGAATAACGTATGCCAACTCATAACGGGGCATAATGCCCCGTTTTAGTCTCTATACTTATTGTTGTTTATTGATTATCAAATAAATGAGAGGTGCCGTTGTGTGTTCGGGTCAACATTCTTGTCATGAAGAACAACATGAGCAAATATTGTGCCCTCAGTGCGATCTGGTAGTGAGTGTTCCTGAATTAGCCCAAGGAACCAAGGCGACCTGTCCACGTTGCCACACTTTGCTAACAGCACGTTGGCGACAACCTTTTTATCAGCCTGTAGCCTTGGCGATTAGTGCATTATTTATGTTGTTAATGGCTTGCCAATTTACTTTTGTCAGTATGGAAGTGGCAGGAATTACCAATAACATTACTTTAATGCAGATCCCAAATGTGATGTTTAGCGAAAATTATGTTGAGCTAGGCGCTTTCTTTTTACTCTTTGTACAAGTGGTTCCTGCTTTCTGCATGATAGCGATTTTACTGCTTTGTACACCCATTAAGCTGCCAAGAAAATTACAAATTTGGCTATCACGAATTCTTTTCCAATTAAAATCGTGGTGTATGGCAGAGATTTTTTTAGCCGGTATTTTAGTCAGTTTTGTCAAGCTAATGGCGTATGGTGATATCGGCTTAGGGTTAAGCTTCCTACCTTATGTACTTTACTGCTTATTACAAATTCGTGCATTTCAATGTTTAGATCGCCATACATTATGGGAAAAACTAGAATCGCGACCCGCTTATCCTAAAATTGAATCAGGTAAAACAGGTTTAAAGCAAGGGGTAAGATTATGTCGTTCTTGCACTGCTATTTTACCGGCTGATCAATATGAATGTAGTCGTTGTGAAGTAAAAGGGTATGCGAGAAAACCTCATAGTTTGCAATGGACGCTCTCTTTCTTAATTACTTCTTTAATTCTTTATATTCCGGCTAACCTATTGCCGATTATGGTGACGGAGTCGCTGGGTAATAATCTTTACTCAACCATAATGGCTGGGGTTATCTTACTTTGGGAAGATGGCTCATATCCTGTGGCAATGGTTATTTTTATTGCCAGTATTATGGTACCTAGTTTAAAAATGGTGGCTATCGGTTGGTTATGTTGGGATGCACATAAAGCCAAAGGAAAACGTGATCCGGCGAGAATGCACTTTCTCTATGAAGTGGTCGAATATGTAGGGCGTTGGTCAATGATTGACGTTTTTGTTATCGCTGTTTTAGCTTCATTAGTCAGAATGGGACGTCTGATGAGTATCTATCCCGATTTTGGTGTAGTGCTATTTGCATTGGTTGTCGTATTAACGATGTTCTCTGCAATGATGTTTGATCCTCGGTTAACATGGGATAAATGTACTGCCGATGATGATAAACCCATGATTAAGGAGCCTAAGGGTGACTGAAAAGAACGATACTGCTTTAACACAAGCAAAAATTAATAAACTGAAAAGCTGGTCTCCAGTTTGGATAATACCTCTTGTTACGTTATTGATAGGAGCTTGGATACTTTATTATCATTTCAGTCATCAAGGTCCTGAAGTCACATTAATAACCTATAATGCTGATGGTATTGAAGCAGGTAAAACTAAAATAAAGAGCCGCAGTGTTGATATTGGCTTAGTCGAAAGTGTGACATTAGATAGTAATTTTAGCCGAGTGATCATCAAAGCTCGTCTCGATAATGAAATGAAAGAGCTACTGCGTGCTGATACCGCTTTTTGGGTGGTTAAACCACAAGTGGGAAAAGAAGGTGTCACTGGTTTAGGTACTCTACTCTCAGGTGCTTATATTGAGCTACAACCCGGTTTAACAGGCAAAGAGCAGGATGAATTTAATTTATTGGACTCTCCGCCACTGGCCTCTCCAGATGCAAAGGGGATACGCATTAATTTAGTCAGTGAAAGAGCAGGCCAGCTTAATGCAGGTGATCCGGTATTATTTAGGGGTTATCAAGTCGGCTCGGTTGAGACGAGTGAATTTAATATTGAAAGCCGAGATATGCACTACCAGCTTTTTATCAAAGCACCTTATGACAAAATGGTCACGTCGAATGTTCGTTTCTGGAAAGATTCAGGCATTGCATTTGATATGTCATCATCAGGGGTTCGTGTTGAAATGGCTTCGCTTTCCACACTGTTTAGCGGTGGGGTGAGTTTCGATGTGCCTACGGGGTGGTTACCTGGTGAAGCTATTGCCCCTAAAACAGAATTTAAACTTTATGATAACGAAAAGAGTATTCAAAATTCGTTATATACCGATTACCGTAGCTATATTATGTTTTTCTCTGATTCTATAAGAGGATTACAAGCCGGAGCGCCAGTTGAGTTCCGTGGTATTAGAATGGGTACGGTTGTTCAAGTACCCTATTACACCCAAGAAATGCAACAATCGTTAGATAAAGATTTCCGTATTCCTGTGCTTATCCATGTTGAGCCGGAACGTTTTGCGAATGATGTAGGTGAAAGTTTTGATTTCGTAAAAGAGCTTTCTTCTGCTGCTAAAAATGGATTAAGAGCATCGTTAAAATCAGGCAATCTATTAACAGGTGCGCTGTATATTGATCTGGACTTTTATCAAGATGTTGAACCTTGGAAAGGGCCACAAACTGTTGCAGGATTACCACAAATACCCACAGTCAGTTCTGGTTTAACGCAAATTCAGCAAAAAGTGATGACTTCATTGGATAAGATCAACAATCTTCCTGTTGAGCCAATGTTGAAAGAGATGACCGCGACATTAACCGAAAGTCAAAAAGCGGTTGCTGAAGCGAAGGAAACTCTGAAATCATTAAATGCTATGATTGGTAGTGATGACTTCCAAAAACTGCCTAATGATATTCAACAGTCATTAAAAGAGATCAATCGCAGTATGCAAGGTTTCCAACCTGGCTCACCGGCATACAGTAAAATGGTTGATAATATGCAACGCTTAGATCAAGTGCTCAGAGAGATGCAACCGCTATTGAAGACCTTAAACAATAAGAGCAACGCATTAATTTTTGAAGCACAACAAGGTAAAGATCCTGAACCAAAGAGGGCTGAAAAATAATGAAATATATTATTGGGATCGCGGTATTGATGCTGACGGCTTGTTCAAGTGTGCCTGATAAAGCTTATTATCAATTACCTGATGTTTATCAAGGTGCAAATAATAAGGTTGTTACAACTACTGAGAGCGCAAAGCAAGATCAGATTTGGGTTCAGCCTATCCGTTTATCTGATATGTTAGTTAACACGGGCATTGTCTATCAAACCAGTGATATCAATTATACCGTTGCTAACCAACATTTGTGGATAAACCCGCTTGATCAACAGCTACAGCAAAATCTGGTTGTGGGATTAGCAAAAGAATTCCCTAATCGAGTGGTCTCGACACAACCTATTGAAGATAAACTTGCTAAATTGACTGTCAATGTTAATTATTTTCAAGGTCGATATGACGGCAAAGTGATTATTGCTGGTGATTGGATCTACACTCAAGGCAATAAAGTGATTAGTCAGCCTTTTTCTGTCGCGTTAACACAAACTGAAGATGGCTATCCGGCTCTGGTACGTACGCTAGGGGAAGGATGGCAGAATGTCGTCGCTGAGATCGCAAAAACAATTAAATCACAATATTAATTGTTTTATACAGTAATATAGGAATAACCAATGCCTGACTAAAATCAGGTGTTGGTTTTTTATTCGAGATAACGAGAGAAAAATCTCATGCTGGAATTGATAAAAAAGAAATACCCTACAGCGATTTGTTGGTCTTTCGGGGATAATCCGCAGCTTGCTGATGAACTTGCACAACTTGTCGTTGAAAGAAAAAAAACAGCAACATGTAGCTCATTAAGTGGTTTTTTTAGTGATCCAGTCACGCCAACAATTGGTGGTTACAATATTATTTTAAATAGCCATGGGGTTCCTATTTGTGTTATCAGAACACGCTCTTTAACATTGGTACGTTTTTCTGAAGTCACAGAACAGTTAGCGCGTAAAGAAGGTGAGGGTGATCTAAGCTTGTCATATTGGCAACAAGGACATAAAGAATTCTTTATGCGAGAAGGTACCTACTCTCCAGATATGGAATTAATATTTGAAGAATTTGAGTTAATAGAGGTTTTTTAGTTAACAGGCTTCATATTTGTCGATAACTTAAGTTATATCATTAATGTTGCTATGGTTATTTGGCATAAATTTTATTTTTACTACTGTGAATAGTAGAAAATAGGCAATTCTAATAGGATTGTTATATTGACATAAATTGAAAAAAATCGATTATTTATTTTCAAGCTATTGTTTTTATTATTTAGGTCAGAAATCGGAGCTTTAATATTATTTTTTTATAAAAATAAATAAAAATCAGCTTGTTATGATTTGCTTTATGTCTTTTATTAATAAATACAAATAGATATAAATTATTTAATTATATTAAATATAATTAATTGTAATCTAAGGTGATTTAAATAGGATCCAGCTTAGTATCACAAATATGACAATTATATTAATTTCTTTACTTGCTTAAATCCTCAATAAAGCGTATCAATTTATAGTGGTTGTATGAAAAACAATCATTATCTTTCCGCTTAAACTTAGAACGTGAGGGTTGTCTAAATATGAAAAGACAGAAACGAGATCGTTTAGCTAGAGCATTATCGAAAGGTTACCAAGCCGGTATGCAAGGTCGTTCAAAAGAGCAGTGTCCCTATTTTGCCATTGATGCACGTTCACATTGGCTAGGAGGTTGGCGACAGGCCATGGAAGATCGTCCTGGGCTTGCAAAATAAATAACCCGTCGAGGTGATACTGCGGACACCTGTGTTATCGCAAATATTATCACCAAGATTTAATTGATAATCAAAAGAGGGTTATTTATGCATATTCCTATGAATAACTTGAACATAGGACAATTTGAATATAAATAACAACTGTGAATTGGAAATAAAAAGGTCTACCGTGGTAGGCCTTTTTATGTTGTAAAGTACGGTAGGGCGAAAACTTGCCAAGTACTCTTATCTGAGATACCACCATACCACCATACCACCATAAAAGAAAAAGCCTAATCTCATCGAAGAGAATAGGCTCTTATCTATCTATGTGTAATATTGACTTAAAATGCTGAGGTATCTTTAAATAAGCCGACTTTTAAATCTTTGGCTTCATAAATCAGTTTACCATCAACATAAACTTCACCGTCAGCGATACCCATAATAAGCTTGCGATTGATAACACGTTTGAAATCAATTTTATAGGTGACTTTTTTGGCTGTTGGTAGAATTTGCCCAGTGAATTTCACTTCACCGACACCCAAAGCTCGGCCTTTACCTTCACCGCCTAACCAACCTAGGTAGAAACCTACCAGTTGCCACATTGCATCAAGCCCTAAACAACCCGGCATAACAGGATCATTGACAAAGTGGCAATCAAAAAACCATAAGTCTGGCTTGATATCGAATTCTGCTTCGATAAAGCCTTTATTATGGGAGCCGCCATCTTCAGTCATTTTAATGATGCGATCCATCATTAGCATATTACCTGAAGGCAGTGGTGGGCCATCTTGGCCAAATAATTCACCACGGCCTGAAGCAATGAGGTCTTCTTTAGAATAAGATTCGCGTTTATCAACCATTGTTTATATAGCCTTTATCAAGTGTAAGGTAACAGAATAGCTTACACTTGTACGCTGAACAACTCCGATCACTTGAAACAGAATTATCTGAATAAGCGCAGGAACCAAGGTAATTTAGGCCTATCCTGATTATTAGCTTGTGTTATTCGATCATGAATAATAGCTAACAAGTGTTCATTTGATTGTGGATTTTCACATTGTTCTTCGTAATAAGGCTGATGTGTTAGCAAAGTAATTGCTTCTGCAACATGGACAACCGGCCAAATATGGAACTTATTTTCTTTGACAGCTTGTATCACGCTCTCGTTTAAAACAAGATGTCGCACATTTGCCAGCGGTATAATAACCCCTTGTGATCCTGTTAATCCTCTTTGCTGACAGATATCAAAAAAGCCTTCAATTTTTTGATTAACACCACCAATAGGTTGTACCTGACCAAATTGATCTACGGCACCGGTTACGGCGATTTGTTGATCAATTGGGTGTTGTGACAATGTACTGATCAGCGCACATAATTCTGCTAGTGAGGCACTATCACCATCTACTTCACCGTAAGATTGTTCAAAAACGACGGAAGCACTAAAAGGTTGTGGCTGATCTAATCGTAATTCAGAATTTAAGTAGGCTTGCATAATCATCATGCCTTTTGCATGGATATTGCCACCTAATTCTGCTTTTCGTTCAATATCGACCAGTTCGCCATCACCAATATGAGCCACACAGGTAATACGAGTTGGCTCGCCAATTAGATCGGGATAACCGGGATAATCTAAGACAGAAAGACCGTTTATTTGGCCTACCATTTCACCTTCAGTGTGAATAGTGACTTGGCCTTGTAATATTTCATCACGGCTTCGTTCTAATAAGTAGCTATGTCGCCATAAACGATTTTCTTGCGCTTTTTTAAGCGCCTCGGCACCAAGATAAGCATCATGATTAAAACGTATGGCATAACGTAATTGGCGTAATATGAGTTCAAGATCGAGAGATAAGATAAGCTGATCTTCATGCTCTCTTGCGCCCTGAGTCAGTAATACTTGCCAAGCATCAGCAGATAATGAAGGAAGACGATATTTTTGGCAAAGTCCATTAACAAAACCACACCATTGGCTCAGGGCGGTTTCATCTTCTAAATACATATCGTATTCATATTCGCCATATAGCGCCGTACTGCTGATATTAGGCTCCATAAACTCAAGCTCTTCTAAGCTTAGGCGATCGCCCACTAAAATAACACGTAAGTGAAGGGGCATGGCTTCAATAGGCAAAGGAAGGGCTTGATGGTCATTCCACACTAACCATTCAAAGCGTTGCTCTTCAACCATCTTTTTCAGTCGGAACCACATTAAGGGTTGTGCTAAGAGCGTTTTAATGGATAAGACTAAAATACCACCATTGACTTTATGCAGCAGTCCTGGGTTAACGAGGAGCTTATCTTTATGATAATAAAATGAACCAAAAAGTTGTTCTGGCTCTATCCATTGGCAACAAGCAATAGATTCTGATGATGAAAATGAACCTTCTACATTATCTTGCCAATAAATTTGATTAGACTCAGCTTGATAGGCACCTACAACAGGATAATTTTTTATCTCTGCTTGTTGTAATGTATCAGCGAGTGTTTCGAAATAAGCAGTAGAATCTTCTGCTTTTAACAGCATAAATTGGCCTGCTTCTGCATTATTTAGCCACTGTAAGCTTTCATATAAGCGAGGTTGAACCTCACGAAGTGAAGATGCAGGCAATTGCGATGCTGTTTGAAAGAAAGTCTGGTAGGAGGCGTAATCTGGGCGTAACGCCTGCCATTCTAATTCGTTGTTTTTCAAGGTTACCGTTTTTATTATTGAGTAGTGAACATGGAAGTTAACATAAAGCGTTAATAGCTGGTATCTATCCTGCAATAAGACAGCTATTGACAGTTATATTATGTCTATACTTTTGGCCGGGAATATACGTTGCCATTACTTTTGCTATAACCTATTAAATTGAATGTATTGTTTTATTATAGCGACGCACGATTCTATCACAACGTGGTTAGAAAACTATCCCTTCTGACATTTGTCGGTGGGAGGTAACAAAAGCTACTTATCTTTTTTGGTGATAATTTAAGCAAAAATATTCGGTTTAAGGCAGTTTTTTGGCAAAATTGTTGATATGCTAGTATATAGTTACGTTGTCACGGTGATTTGTATGAAATATCAACAGTTAGAAAATCTAGAATGTGGCTGGAAGTGGGCTTATTTGGTAAAAAAACATCGCGAAGGTGAGTTAATCACCCGTTATGTCGAAAAGAGCGCCGCCGATGAAGTGGTTGAGCAACTATTACGCCTTGAATCTCAACCATTAAAAGTCCTTGAATGGATCAATTTACATATGAACCCTGAGTTATCGAATAGAATGAAGCAAACTATTCGTGCTCGAAGAAAGCGTTATTTTAATGCTGAACATCAGCATACGCGTAAAAAATCTATCGATTTAACTTTTAAGGTTTGGCAACGCCTATCAGCACTATCTCAGCGCCGAGGTTTGACATTATCAGAAACGATTGTCCAGCTTATCGAAGATGCGGAGCGAAAAGAGCAGTATGCACTAAAAGTACATAACCTAAAAGATGGCCTAATTGAGTTACTAGAACGAGACAAACAGAAAAAAGAGTAGATGACAATAGCGTTGTTTATTATCGAGAGATCATCAGTATAGCGTTAACTTAAGAGGTATAGAGAATATCTCTGCTAATCATTTAAAGTCATCATCAAAAGAAAAACCCTGCCGAAGCAGGGTTTTTTTAGAATTCATTACAGTAGATTTCTCTACTATTTGAATTATTGACCAGGTTGAACAACAACTTCAGTTGTACCTTGGATTTCGATTTCTACACGACGGTCTGGCGCTAAGCAATCGATCAGAGCTGCACGAGCTTTGATGTTGTCACAAGTGTTGCCAGTTACTGGGTTTTCTTTACCACGACCTTCTGCAGAGATGCTGTTTGCAGGAATACCTTTAGATACCAGGTAATCAACTACAGATTGAGCACGTTTTTCTGACAGAGGCAGGTTGTAGTTTTGAGAACCGATACGGTCAGTGTAACCGATAACTACTACACGACCTTGAGTTGGGTCGATGTTAGCTAATTCGTTGTACAGACCATTCAGTGCTTCTTGACCTTCAGCTTTCAGAGAAGATTTGTTGTAGTTGAACAGAACGTCTGAACGCAGAGTAAAGGTTTTGTTCTCAACAACTGGAGCTGGAGCAACTACTGGAGCTGGCTCAACAACTGGAGCTGGAGTTTCTTGGTTGAAACGGTAAGCAACACCAACACTCAGCATACCATTGTCTGGACGAGCGTTCAGAGTACCTTTATCACCGATGTTGTTGATCCACTGATACTCAAGACGAGTAGCAATGTTAGGAGTGATCGCGTATTCAGTACCTAATGCGAATACTGGAGAAACGCCAGTATCATTTTCAGAGAAACGTTTTTGAGTTCCTGCTGAAGTTGCATTAATAGTTGCAGTTGAATCTGCACGCCATACCATACCACCTAAACGTGTATAAACGTCTAAGTCATCCATTACTGGATAGCTTAATTTAGTGGTTAATTGGATACCTTGAGCTTTGAATGCACCGTTGTTGTATGAACCTTTATAAGCCATACGACCTAACCAGTCATAACCCAGTTCAAAACCTAAGTATTGGTTGTACTGATAACCAGCAAATGCACCAGCACCAATTTGGTCTTTGTGTGTGCTACCGTTACCGATATTCACACCGTCCCAATTGTTACCAGTACTTTGATACTGAGACCAACCTAATTTACCACCGGTATACCAAGTATTGTCTTTTGGAGCTGCTTGCGCTGCAGTTGCGAAAGCTGCCACTGCCACTGCTAATGCGATAGCTGTCTTTTTCATTTTACGCCTCGTTATCATCCAAGTTAGGCATTTGGCTTTAAGCCTTATTATTTGCCCTTGGTTAAATTATTGTTAGGAATTCGATGCTTTCATCAAATGATGATCCCCAAAAACGGGATTTAAAGCATAACCTTAACGATATAAAGTCTACAATGAACTTAAAAAGTTACAAGTATCCCTTTAAAATTCGACTTAAAATTTTAAAAAGATCGGCCGTTATTCACAATAAGAATTATTCTATATTTTTGTTAAATTTCTTGTAACCATATGATTTAAGTTACAATTGATTATGACTTATCTTAAATGATAATGTTGCGTTATGAGTATTAGGAAAACTCTTAAATTTCACTAATGGTAGTGATTTGAATGAATTTTTATCGAGTTTAAATGTCGTTTAGAGGAATTATTGTTTTCTATTTGGATATGATTACTGTTTTGTTGTCGCATGATAAAACCTAACGCTTTACCGATGCTGGCAGCATATTCTAATCTTTTCATCTCTTCTGACGATATTTCTGGTAACCAACCCAATACTACACTGTAGTTTCCACTTAATAGTGCTTTCTCCATTAATTCCACAGTATTAATTGAATCAACATGATTGAGTTGAATGATTTTATTCAGGGGTAAGCCGGTTTCTTTTAACCAACTACGATTTAATTTTTGTTGTGGACTCAACCACAGTAACCAACGTGATTCATGGCTATACTGTTTTAACAGAGGTAGTAAGATGTGGTTAATCATCAAGGGATTTTGGTAAAGCAGTTCACTTACCATGCCTTGTCTATTATCGGGCATTGTTGTTGTAATTGCATCGGAGGCCATAGAGAGAGGTAATACCTCAGTAGAGATCTCTTGGAAAAGGCCATTTTGTCTTGCCAAAGATGATGTTGAGAGTTTCATATTTACCTCGTTCAATATGTACTGTATGTATATACAGTATACCTGAGTTTCACTTAAATCAAGATCAATTTTTTGAAAGTTGCTCTCAAAATTTATGTAAATTCATATTTTTGATCGGGTAACTATTGGCAAAAAAAGGACATTTATTTATTGTCTTAACCATCAAGAATACATTCATATATTTGAATTTTAAGATAAAAATATTTTTTGTGGTTTGGAGATCTGATGTCAATTTTACCTGAGCAAAGGAAGGCTCATTTATTATCGCGCGTAGCGGAATATGGAAAGTTAAGTAAGAAGTCTCAATTCGGCGGTTATAGCTTAATGGTTGATGAGGTTATCTTTGCGATTACTGCTGATAATGAATTTTATTTAAAAGGGAGTGGTTTTGCTGAAACACTCTATAAAGCAAACAACATGGATGCATACGTCTATCTAAAAAAAGGTATCCCCATTACATTGCGCTATTATCGTATTACGCAAGCAATATGGCGTAATAGCGCTAAGCTCAATCAATATATCGATTTTGCATATCATTATAGTACTCAGGAGTTTTTAGGGCAGCAAAAGCAGCCTCGTCGTATCAAAGATTTACCCAATTTGGGCATAGCATTAGAGAAAAAACTCAATCAAGTTGGGATTAACCGTATCGAGGAATTACGTACGATCGGTGCGAAGGCATGTTATTTAAAACTGATTGCGCAACCTAAGCAAGGAAATAGCGACTTATTGCTTGCATTAGCGGGTGCTATTGTTGGCTGTCATCGCTCTGTGTTACCTAGTCAATTAAAAATGGAATTGTTAAATTGGTATAAAGAGTTATCCGTTAAATCCTATTAAACTACAGTATTCGGACTTTAGTACATTAGAATGAACAGGAATAACGGAATAAGAGCAAACTTAAGCCAATAGAGTCTGTTATTTTCTCTAAGGTTCTAATAGAAATTAGAGAAAATAACTTTTTATCCATCAAGCTGTAGCTAATTTATCTTTATCGTTTTGCCATTCTGTTTGCTCAATTAGCTCAATGCAATTGACAATTTGTGGCAATAAATCCAGTAACAAGCGTATTTGCGTTAACACTAATTGAATACGGGCGTTATCTGAACTTGGTTGTGCATTAACACGTGCGATAAGTTGATCGTGAGATTGTATAAAATCATTATCTTGTGTTTTTTTACGTCTCAACGCTGAATCAATATAACAGACAGTATCATTAAGCAGGGTGAGTACCGCTTCATCTTCAATTTTGCAACGATGAACACCTAACGCTGAAATATAGCTCAGTAAAGTATGATTTAAACACAGTAACTTAAATGCTTCTTCTTGAGAGGTTTGAAAGCTTTTAGGCTCTGATGACATATTAGAAATTAAAGATGCTAACTCACCATCACTGCTATGTGCATTACGGCGTGCAATACGATAATTAACGCTATTATCTCTTCCTTGATAATACTGAATGAGGATCGCATCAAGATAGTAGCAGTTATTGGTCATGGTTTTTTGGATGAGCAATGGCAACTGACGGAACTTCCAATCCGGCCAAATAAAACTGACTGCGAACCAGGCAATGGCACATCCAATTAACGTATCAATGATCCGCGGTAGTGCGACATCATAGCCTTCACCTAATAAATTAAAACTTAATAAAACGAGTAGGGTAATAAACAAAGTGGCATGAGCGTATTGTACGGTTCGGAAAGCAAAAAAGAGCGTACCCGTCACAACAATAAGCACTAATTGACCTTCAATGGAAGGCACAAAATAGAGAATAGGGAAACCAATTAAAATACCAATAATAGTGCCACTGACCCGTAATGTTAATCGTCTACGTGTCGCATTATAGTTAGGCTGACAGACAAACAAACTGGTTAATAAAATCCAGTACCCACGATGCAAATCAAAAAACTGGATGATCACATAACCTATACATAAGACAAGTGACATTCGTACCGCATGTCTAAATAGCGCTGATTTTGGTGTTAAGTGACCTTTTATTCTTAGCACGATATCTCGCCACCCAGTAAGCCCTTCATCAGATAACTGAGTTTCTTCTTTTTGGTCATGAGAGATTTGATATTGCTCTGTACTAATACTTTTTAATAAAGCATCTATGCCCTGTAAGTTTTGTAATAAATTATAGAGTGGCGCAATAATTTGTGGATCAGAAGTACTGTTTTTTACATTATTAAGTGCATTTTCTAAATGAGTGATTGCACGTTCAAAATGGGGATTATGTTGGTACTTTTTATGCCAAAGAATAGATTGAGCGACTTGTTCGCAGGCTCTTGCTTGCATTGACAGTAAGCGCTGAAAGCGGAAAAGGACATCACTGTGGCGTAATCTATCACTCAGTAATTGATATTGAATATGAGAAGAGCTGGCCCGTTCATGAATATCTTGAGCCACAAAGTAATAATGCAATGTGAAACGACTGCTACGTTGGCCTCTATCACCTTTTAAACGGCTTAGTAATGTTAATTTAGTTTGGCTCATTGCCTCAATTAACTGATTATTAGCCAATGCCAAGTTATACAGTAATTGCTGTTGATCACCTTCAATATCGGGATCAAATAATGCGGCCTTGGCTTCTAGATAAGCGGAAAGCTGCTGATAATAACGCGTAAGGCTATCTTGAACGGGACGAATAGGGAAAAGTAGGTGACCAATTAAGGTAAGCAAATTATACCAAATTGCGCCTAAAAGGAGCCAAATAGGTTGTTCATGCCATTCTGGGAAAATCGGCATACCTAACATGGTATAAATAGCGATTAATAGCGCACCAAAGGCGATGGTAGCATAACGCTGACCCAAGGCGCCTAATAAAATAAACCCCCAAGTGGAGATAGCAAGACCACAAAAGAATAAAATAGGGTAAGGGTAGAGTAATCCGATGGATGTTGATGCTAATAAGAAACAACATAAGGTGATCACAAGGTTTCTTAAGCGGCCCACAAGCCTATCATCTAAGTCAGTTAATGCGGCTGCGACAACACCTAATGTAAGAGGTATAGTATATTTTGGTTCTTGTCCTAAAGCCCATGGAAATAAAGTCGTTCCCGTAAGTGCGATTATTATGCGAATATAATATAAAAAGTGGCTATTATAGATAAATCGGCGGGCGCCATTAAACAAATTGAACACAAAAAGCCCTTAAATAAACAAGATGGAGATAATTACCTCTTAGAATATAGGGTTTATTACAGATAAAAAAGAGTTTAACGACAGACTATTTGTTATTTATTGTAGGAATTACAGAATGGAACTGAAATCAACCCCAATGGGACAACGTTTAGCTCAGCATCCTTATAACAGGGTAAAATTGTTAAATGCGGGTATTGAGGTCAGTGGTGAAAAGCATCAATATTTAATTCCTTTTAATGAATTGATCGACATTTTTTGTAAAAAAGGCATTGTGTGGGGAGAGTTAGAGTTTTTACTGCCCGACAATAAAGTGGTTCGTTTGCATGGAACGGACTGGGAAGAAACGCAACAATTTTACCGCTATCTCTATCAAACTTGGCAAATATGGAGCCAAGAGATGAGTGAGATAACGGCGCAAGTACTTGAAAAGCAACTCTCTTCTATCCAAGATATAATTCAAAGCGATAAATGGATAAAACAAAACCAGTTAGCCGGTATTCAACAGGCTATCCAAGAAAGTTTTTCTGCTATTCCTCTTCCTCTGGAACGACTTACTCAATTTGATAACTGTAAGGTGCATTATCAACGCTGTTTACAGTGGTTACAGCAAGGTAAGGCATTAATTGCGCAAGAAAATGAGCAATGGATCACCCGTATGTTGACAGAGCATGCGGAGTTTTTTACTACCATTGAAACATCGCCTTTAAATGAATCGCAATGTAAAGCCGTTATCAACGGTGAAGATAATATATTGGTATTAGCGGGTGCTGGTAGTGGTAAAACGTCGGTACTAGTGGCAAGAGCAGGGTGGTTGTTACGTCGTAAACTAGCAACCTCTGAACAAATTCTACTATTGGCTTTTGGACGTAAAGCCGCTGAAGAGATGAACCAACGTTTATCTGAGCGCTTAAACGCTGATATTACGGCGAAAACCTTTCATGCATTGGCATTATTTATTATCCAACAGTCAACTAAAAAACAGCCCAAGATCAGCGAATTAGAAATCAATAGTGAAAAGAGAAGAACACTATTGTTAACGCAGTGGCGTGAGCAGTGTCAGCAGAAAAAAGCACAAGCGAAAGGCTGGCGTGAGTGGTTATCTGAAGAGCTAGCATGGGATATCCCTGATGGGGAGTTTTGGCATGATAAAAAATTAGAAAATCAAGTTGCCGTAAGATTAGAGCGGTGGATCAGTTTATTAAGAATGCAAGGTGGTAGCCAAAAAACAATGATTGATTCTGTGCCTGCAGAATATACGGATGCATTTAAAAAGTATTTAAAACTATTAGCACCACTGTTAAAGGCATGGAAAACCGCATTAAAAGAAGAGAATGCCATTGATTTTTCAGGGCTATTACATCAAGCCATTAATCTGATAGAAAAAGGGCGTTTCGTCAGTCCTTGGAAACATATTCTGGTGGATGAATTCCAAGATATTTCACCACTAAGAGCAGCACTATTAAATGCGTTAAAACAACAAAATACACAAACTTCATTATTTGCAGTTGGTGATGACTGGCAAGCTATTTATCGCTTTAGTGGGGCTGAATTATTACTAACAACAGCGTTTCATCAATCTTTTGGTGATGGTGCTGAGTGTGCATTAGATACCACTTATCGTTTTAATTCGACTATAGGTGACGTTGCCAATACATTTATTCAACAAAATCCTAATCAATTAGCTAAGCCTTTAAATAGCTTAACAAAAGGTAATAAAAAAGCCGTTGTATTATTGCCGGATGATCAATTAGAAAGTTTATTAAATAAAATGAGTGGTTATGTCAGTGACGATGAAACGATCCTTTTATTAGCGCGTTATCATTACTTACAACCTGATTTATTGAAAAAGGCGAAAACGCGCTGGCCCAAATTAAAATTACAGTTTATGACTTTTCATGCTTCAAAAGGTCAACAAGCTGATTATGTGATTATATTAGGTTTACAATCGGGTAAAGACGGATTTCCAGCTCCGGCAAGAGAGTCGATTATAGAAACCGCTTTATTACCCCCTGTTGAAGACTATCCTGATGCTGAAGAGCGCCGATTAATGTATGTGGCATTAACAAGAGCAAAAAAACAAGTATGGTTATTGTTTAATAAACAACAACCATCTTGTTTTGTGTCAGAGTTAAAATCTCAAGGTGTCCCTACGCAAAAAAAACCATAAGGCATTATTTTAAACGTTCTTTTAAATAACCTTCATAGTCGGGAATTTTAATTTTTGACTCTTGTGAAAAAAGAGGGGACGAAATAAGAAAATTAGCCGTCGCACGATTGGTTGCTACGGGAATATTCCAGACTGTTGCTAGGCGTAACAGCGCTTTCACATCTGGATCATGAGGAACGGCATTGAGTGGATCCCAAAAGAAAATAAGAATATCAATTTTCTTTTCTGCGATCATAGCACCAATTTGTTGATCACCTCCCATGGGGCCACTTAACATCTGAGTGACCTCTAATCCTGTATGGTGATTAACCAGATTTCCTGTTGTTCCTGTGGCAAATAACTTATGGTGAGAAAGCTGTTCACTGTTGTTTTTAACCCATTCAAGCAATGAGCTTTTACAGTGATCATGTGCAACTAACGCAATATTTTTTTCTGTGGCGAGTGTGCGGTCAATTTGTTCCATTTGCTACCTTTAAAAATAAATACAGTTATTATTCCAGTTGTCAACATACCTTTTTTTTATCTTACAAGCTATGAGCGGAACAAGATACTATGATGTATCATAAGATTTTCAATCTTCCTGCTGATAACGGAGCATATAAATGGTTGATTCAGAGATTTATGACATTCTAAGAAGTGTCAAAACAATTGCACTGGTTGGTGCAAGTCATAAAGAAGATCGCCCTAGTTATAAAGTCATGAAATTCTTATTAGAGCAAGGCTATGAGGTGATCCCCGTTAATCCGGGTATGGCAGGGGAAACAATATTAGGCCAGCAATGTTATGGTCATTTGCAAGATATTCCTGTGGCGATTGATATGGTAGATGTATTTCGTCAATCAGCAGCAGCGCTCGAGATTGCCAAAGAAGCGATTAAAATTAATGCTAAAGTTTTATGGTTACAGATAGGTGTGATCAATGAAGAAGCAAAAGCATTAGCTGAACAATCGGGGTTGCGTGTGGTTATGGATCGCTGTCCTAAAAAAGAGATAGAAGCCCATGGATTGCCTTGGTAATAGGCAGAGTAAAATCGCCGAAATGTATTCGGCGATTATCATTAAGGTTAAGAATGGAAGAAAATTAGTTTCTTAATCGCGGAGCCTGTAATTGGTTGCGGATTGATTGTGACAACTCATCCATTGAGTCATTATCTAAATGCTCATCTGAGAGTTCATAAGTTATTTGAGCTTCAGCTAAATAGGTATGAACAGGTTGTCCTTCATCATCTTCCATGACAACATGATACCAAGGCGCTGATCGCAAGGTCATATTAGATGCAATATCATCCTCGTTAGGTTGATCAAGGGAATATTCAGCATCCACATCAACAACTACACCTAAATAACCGAGTAGTTTATGTCTAACCTGCTGGCCTATTCCAAATTTGCTGGCGATCATCATTTATCACCTCCGTAAAACCTTGCTTTATTAATTTCTGTATATGAGGGCATAAAGTGAAATTTCAAGGTGTAACAAAATTAAACACGTCGTTATCCAGTGTAAATGCAAACCTCACAAAATCAGATTATCTATTGTATAAAGAAAAGACAACAATCTTATCGGAATTTTTGCGTTACATATAAGTTTGGAGGGTAGGTAAATGAAGGTTGGTAGAGAATATATTATTCAAGGTCGTGTACAAGGTGTCGGTTTCCGCTTTCATACTTATCAATGGATGAAAAAGCAGCCTATTACGGGTTATGTGTGGAATCGTGATGATGGCAGTGTGGGGATCAGAGCTTTTGCTGAAGAGCAGGTACTGAGAAAAATAGAAGATTGGTTGGCTGCTGGAGGACCAATAGGGAGTAAGATTGTATTCTGGTCGGCAACACCATGCCAATATGAAGAAATGGCAGACTTTTCAATCCGCCATTATGCATCTTAGTATTAAATACATTTGACAGGTTTAGGTAAGCCCGCGAGCTTCGTTGCCTGTTTAGCAGGACCTTTAGGGAATAAGCGATATAGATAACGGCTATTGCCTTTTTCATCGCCATATTTTTGTGCTAATGCTTTCACTAACATTCGGATCGCCGGTGAGGTATTAAATTCTAAATAAAACTGGCGCACAAAACGGATAATTTCCCAATGTTGCTCTGTGAGTTCAATTTCTTCAAGTTCAGCTAATATTGGCACCATCTCTTCGGTCCATTCATTGCTGTTTTTTAAATAACCGTGACTATCTGTCTCGATTTGTTGTCCGTTAAATACAAACATGTGTTTCTAACCAATCAAAAATAATCATTTAATTTAGCAAAAATAACCGCAATACCCAAGTCTAATGCGTAAATCGTTGATAAATTAAGCTGTTAAATCAAAGGGCGTTTAAAATTACGCCAAACAAGACAATAAGGGCTTTACAATATAAGCGTGGATGTTTATATTGCTCCCCATTGCGGAGGGGTGGCCGAGCGGCTGAAGGCAGCGGTCTTGAAAACCGCCGATGGGAAACCATCCGAGAGTTCGAATCTCTCCTCCTCCGCCATTTCAATGTCTCCTAACATCTCCTGAAGTCTCCTTATCCCAGTAAAATCAAGCAATCCAATCAAATTATTGTCTCCTGAAGTCTCTCAACGTCTCTTGAAAGCTCCATTTTTTTGGGGTACAAATGGGGGAACATTATACCCCCTTAATATTTAATACCCCCAATATGAAACTAACAGTTAAGCAAGTTGATAGCAGTAAGCCAAAAGAAAAGGACTATAAACTATTCGATGGAGGAGGTTTATATCTATTAGTTACAAAATCAGGAAGTAAATATTGGAGATTAAAATACCGTATAGATGGCAAAGAAAAAGTTTTAGCTATCGGTGTCTACCCAACGATAACTCTCGCGGAAGCCAGAAAGAAAAGGGATGATGCAAAACGGCAGTTATCTGATGGCATTGATCCTAACAAGATAAAGAAAGATAAGAAAAGGGATTCAAAGTTTGATGGAAGCAATACATTTAAAAGCATTGCTCTAGAGTGGTATGAGGGAAGAAAAGACCGATGGTCTGAAGGTTATCGCGACGACATGATGGAAGCATTTGAAAATGATGTTTTTCCATACATTGGAGATCGCCCAATAGCAGAGATTAAACCTCTCGAATTACTTGAAGTGCTTTCAATAATGGAGAAACGTGGTGTTACCGAGAAATTAAAAAAAGTTCGTCAGCGCTGTGGAGAGGTTTGGAAATACGCCATTATCACTGGAAGAGCTGAATATAATCCAGCCCCAGACTTGGCTAGTGCTTTTATTCCACACCAACGAGAAAATTACCCGTACTTATTAGCTGATGAACTGCCTGAGTTTTTGTCCTCGGTAGACAAGTATCAAGGAAGTCAGATAGTAAGAACTGCTTTAAACATTTTAATGCTTACTGGTTTAAGACCAGGAGAGTTAAGAAAATCAGAATGGTCATTTATCGACTTTGAAAGTAGAACATGGAAACTACCAGAAAAAATAATGAAGATGGGGAGGGTTCATGTTGTACCAATGTCAGATCAGGTGATTTCTTTACTGCGTCAAATACAGCCAATAAGTGGCGATTACCAGTATATTTTTCCTAGCCGAACTAACCATAAAAAACATCTGTCCGAAATGGCAATAAATACAATGATTGGAAGAATGGGTTATAGAGGCAGAGCTACTGGTCACGGCTTTAGACACACCATGAGCACAATATTGCATGAGAAAGGATTTAATACAGCGTGGATAGAGTTACAACTTGCTCATGTTGATAAAAACTCTATCCGTGGTACTTATAACCATGCGCTGTATTTGGAGGGGAGAAGGGAGATGATGCAGTGGTATGCTGATTATATAGATGAGCTGAGAAGTAAAAAGAAATAAAATTCAATTTAGGGTATTTTCAGGGCAACGAGAATTATTAATTCGTTGCTCTATCCATTCGTCTATCTCACTTTCAATAAAACCAACTGCACGAGAACCTATTTTAACCTGCTTCGGGAACTCTCCTTTGCCAATTAATTTATAAGTCCAAGATTTGCTATATCCTGTTCTATCTAAAACCTGATCCATTCTTAATATTTTATATTCCATTTTACCCTCCTATCCATTCTTCCTTTTATACTGCTCATGGTCATCATCGCAATCTTTACTACAATACGCGCTATTAGGTGCGACTGGTTCTTGGTGACACCAGATACACATTCCGCTATATGATTTAATTGCTGCCTTGCGATTTGATAATGATACTTGAATATATAGTTCGTTTGTTTCATTTGCTGAGTCGATAATGTCCATAATTCACCTATATTAATTGAATACTTTCTTCCGCTTGGTCGCCATATACATCCCAATCACCGTGTTTCTCACGAGCGAATAATTCGAGTCGAGGAACATCTCCGTATAATTCCTCTAAACGATGATGTATTTCTTTAGGTTTCTCGCTATGTTCACCTAAGCACGAATAAATAACTTGCCTCACACTTGCAGACTTACGAGGTAATCCATTTCCTCGAGTGGCTATTAAACACATTTCGACATTTTGACGGGTATAATTACCGCAATTAATCTTTGTCTCATTGTTTAATATTTCCATGAAATCGAAAAAGTCTTCTGGCGGTTTTTTATTTATTCTATCTCCTGCATTTTTATTTAATTTAACCCATGCGAACCCGAACATGTTTTTAACTTTAAAATCCCACGCTTCGGCTAATTTAATAGCTTCGAGTGCAAAGTTGCCTGTGTACCACATAAACAGTACGGCATTTTTAGAGGAGTGTTTTTCTATTGGTAATCGGGAGAGTGAATATAAGTCGGTGGTATTGTAATGATTATCTGCTGCGCCGTTTGAAACTTTGTTATTGTAAGACCAGGGGGGATCGCACAATATCAAGTCATACTTTTTCATTCTCCGCATCCTTAATACACATGAAAATAATCATTGCTGCTTTTAATGGGTTGGCAATACAGCACTCTATATTCCCGTCACTGGTTGCAAACTGGAATTGTCTATCTTGATATATAAGGCTAATGCCATATTCGTTAATAATCGGCATTGCGTCGGATGGATTGTTGCATGGGTCGAAGTATCCATGATGTAAAAATTCACCACCATCAATACCTGCAAAGTAAACCTCTTTTTTATCAGGGCACCAATCATAGCTACCCTTGCCAAGTACAATGTGAGCAACAGCTAAATTAATCTCGAAGTCAGATAGTTCGGTGTATTTATCAGTCTTTTGTATCATGATTTGCAAATTCTCCATGTAATTTATTTCTAGCAGAGATAGCAATTTGAGTTGCTTCTTCTACAGTTGAAAATGCACCAAAATAATTACTGACTCCATTGTGCATTATTTTCACATTCCATTTTTTCATATTCTTATTCCAGTGAACTCCTTTTACTCCTGAAGAACATTTTATTGGGCTTATTTTATTTTGAGAGTTTTGATAGGCAGATGCGATCCTTAGATTTTTAATTCTATTATCATTTCGAATTAAATTGATATGGTCTATATATTTATCTAGAGGATCTTCTTTGTAATACAGAAGCCATGCCAACCTGTGTGCCAGATAAGGAATTGATTCAAACTTAATATCTATATATCCATCAGACCTTGTTTTACCGGCTTGCTTTCCTGCTCTTATACCTTGCCTTCCTATTAGCCATATGAACAAACCAGTTTCAGGGTCATATGACAAGTGTTTACTTATTTTTTCAATTGGAGGTAATTTTAAAATCTTCATAGTCACCTTGAATTTTTAGATATAATTTCTCCACAAACAATTTCAACATCCCGCACCTGCATTATCTGCACTGCACGGTTCTCGCATTCTTGCTGTGTGTATATTTGCTCTGTAACAGGCACAGCAGAACCCTGTATTACAAGCAGTAATACATATCCGATTATTAGTTTCATATTTAATCTAGGCGGTAGAGTGGTGTTACTTTAAATGGTGAGCCATGGGATTGAAAATGAATATCTATATTTTCAGATGCAACTGCGTCAGTAGTGAATTGCATTTTCTCATCATGAAATACAGGGTACATCCAAGCGACAGGCTGTAGATTGTTAATGTGTTCGATATATTCGCAAATTTTTATTAGCGTATTTAAATTAACATATGATCGTTCATGCCCAACGCTTAATACCTTAGCTTTATTTTTTAAATCAATCGCTAACTCCAAGATTTCATCATTCATTTTTTATTTTCACTCCATTGCTTATTAATATATCTTTGCATTCAATCAAAGCCGCTCTATATCCAGCTTCAAATGCCATACGCCTAACTCCAATTAAATGACTATCAGGTGGCGCTACTGATGGACTATAGCCATGAGACTTCTTAAACCAGACTTCAAATGCTTCATCTAATATATCCATTACTCCACCTTTTTAAATTCAACCACCCATACCCAATCGTTATTATTCCAGCTATCTTCACCGTAAATATCTATCCATGCATCAGCGAATTTATCATATGGTGTGAATGTCTCGCCGCCACTGTCTGGGTCACTATAAGTAGGTCGCCACCCAGTAATCTCAAATCCTTCAGCGTGTGCATCAACTTGTGATATTTCTTGAATCTGTTGCAACCAAACATCAGTAATTTCAATTCTCCCTTTGATATTACCATCCTTGTCTGCAATGTTAATGATGTCGCCAGTTTCACCATACGGACAATCAACATTAACAAATCCATGCCGCCATGCTGCACATACTTGCTCTGATAGTGTGTAACCTTCTTGCCATGCACTAAGGTTTCGTAACTCTTCCTCGGTTACTTTTGGTTGTGGCTCAATCGGTCTACGCGTTTGTGTTTTGTCGCCATCCATGACAGCCGCTAACATTGCATCGTTAAACTTGATTCTGTCCTTCATCATTCCCTCTGTCGATATGTTTTTGAGAAAAATATGTAATATGTAAATCCATGTTTTAAAAGGTTTATTTGTTTAATTCTTGGTGGTATGATCGATTTTCGACCATTAGCGAGGAAGAAGAAAAATGAGTAATCGATATTATGAAATAAAAGTATTTGGCATTGATTACAGGCTTGTAGCTAGAGACTCTAGGGATTCCTATTTGACTTTTTATTTAGAAGATAATTCTAAATTTCCTAACTTTGAAAAGTGGGATGTGGGTAAATTGACGTTTGATATAAAGATGCCTGACGGAATTAATAGAAGAACCTTATTGACTAGGTCTGCTATGTGTATGTTTATGGCGAGCTTTATCTAAATTTACATCTGCCAAGGATTGGCATTCATTCCTCTTCATTGCATCCCTGAGAGTTAAATTAAGCTGTCCGTAGCTTTCATGGTTATATCCTTTGGTTAAACGGGTAGGGTGGTCAAAACGGAATATCGTCATCAAAATCCATCGGTGGCTCACTTTGCGGCGCTTGATTACTCGATGCTTGTTTTGGTGCTTGCGGTTGCTGAGGTTGACCCCATCCTTGAGACTGTGGATTCTGGCTTCCTGCCTGATTACCACCGTTACCGCCAAAATCCAATTGGTTAACGATAATTACTGGAGCTGATTTTTTCTCACCACTCTGGCTTGTCCATTCTTCCATGACGAACTCACCAGTAACCGTAACCTTTGTTCCTTTGGTTAGGTGCGGAGGTAACTTTTCAGCTTTAGGGCCAAACACCTTGCAGATAACCCAAGATACTTTTTCGTGCTCTCCGTAGCCTTGTTTCACTGGCAAACTAAAAGATGCAACCGCCTTACCATTTGGCGTCCATCGCTGTTCGCAATCTTTACCTAAATTCCCGCTTGCTGTTATTGTGTTAATTGCCATATACACTCCATTGATTGCCAAATTTAATGCCTAACTTGTTTAACCCCTGATCCATTACTTCGATGAACTCAGGCACTAACTCGTCGAATTCTTTCATCATTTTTTCGTCACGCTCAACAAGGAAATATGCGATTTCTTTCCCTGCCGGCATGCGTGGGTCAAAATTTGCAAAGTGCCAGATATCCTTACCTGTAACCCACATGGAATATTGAACTTGAGCCACATATTCCTTTTTCATTGCATTGATGCCATTCAATGCTAAGTCTATAAATACGTCCGTGTTATTAGGGCATTTAAGCTCTAATCCAGAGCCATCACTGCAAATGCCGTCTGGTGAGCAAGCTATCCGTAGTTGCTCATCTTTAAATATTATTGGCACTTCCTTTGCCGTTAATCCGGTGTAAAACTCGAATGTCATCTTTGCTTCTAATTCGTAGTTTTTACCCCATTCCAGCGTCCTTGCTGATACTTCCTTGTAAACTCCTGTACAGACTTCACCAATAAGGGTGTTTAAATATGTTTTCTTTGTGTCTGTCCATTTTTTCCCTGACTTTGGCTTAGAGATAACTTTCCATGCCTCAGAGGCAGTTACTACGCCAAGCCTGATAGACATCCATTCTTCGCTTCCTTGCTCTACCTTGGTTAAATCGATGCCTGTTTTGCTTAGAATGATGTCATTACTAATCATTTTCCTTCTGCCTTTTTCCTTAGCATGTCGATAATGGTATTGGCCTCAAATGCGGTTAATTGCTCTGGATGGGATATTTGATGGTTGAATTTTTTACTAATAAATGCGAAGAACGTGTCACTCCATTCACCATTAACTTTAGGCATCAAGTCCGTGATAGCCTTTAATTGATCCTCACTTGCTGGCGTTATGTCCTTTGGTTCTTGTTGCTCGTTCCCAAAATCAATACCTTCTCCAGCCTCAGTATTAACATAGTCAATAGCCTTATCTAAACGTTCTCTGCGAGGCCAGTATTTAGCAGCCTGTTTCACTACTGTTTTTAGAATCATCTGCTCTTCGTCAGTTACCCAAGGACACGATTTTTTCTTTGATATCCAAGCTTTCCATGCTGTTGAGCGGTCACGTATTGCGTAAATATCAGCAATAGCCATTGTGTGAGTTAGATAGTCTCCATCTTCTGTCTTTACTACAGTGTAAGCCCCAACAATCTCACCTCTTTGCTCCTGAGTGGCAAAGGCGTTGTATTCGTGACGAGGTGCGGTATCTATTGATGTGAGTTGAAAATTATCATTTTGTCGAACGATGCTTGATTGACACCACTTAATAGCCTGTGATTGTTGAGCAATATGCATCAATCCCATGTAACTGATATCGAGACATACTTTCTTGTCTCTAGGAACTAGGTAAGCCAACTTTTGCGCTGGGTTTAAACTAATTCCGATAGCTGAGACATTCATGATCGCACTACGAACTGACACAAGATTATTAACTGCAACATTTGCCAGATAATCATTGTTCGCGAATATTTGCATAGCGAATTCAGATTCCCTTTTGAATGCAATGCTTGGCTCGCTACACACTTGTTCGAACTCATTTTTAAGAGGATTTACAACCTCATATATTTTTTGAACTGCATTTGTCACGACATCCTCCTACGTTCCTGATAGCTCTTTAACTCCTTATAAAGACCATCAATTGTCATATCGAAAACGCTGTCACTCCATTGATTTGTAATGTCTTTTGGTAATCCATCAACCACGCTAAATGCGACATTACTTAACTCAGCGTCCTTTGCATCAATCCATGATGCTTCTTCTTGCCTACGCTCTTCCATTGCATCAAGTTCATGATAAGGATTCACGCAACCCTCCTGAAATACAACTCATTAAGTATCTTTGCGACCACTTCTCCTCGTCCTGAGAGATGGATAGCTGCAGCGAGTGACTTTTCGTCATACTGATTAATGACATAATCAACGACTTCTGATGGCTCAGGTTGGTAATACTGAGTAAGTTCCCTGAATGATTCTGTTTCAATGCGGACATCGTTAAGATTCTGAAAGGCTATTTCCGTGCCATTATTTCGGTTTCTACTGGTCATATCTGCATAGGTGTAACGTATAGTCAGTGACATACTTTCCTCCCGTAAGCCATCTTCTGTAGTTGACTCGCCAACCGCCAGACATCCTTGTTATTAGTTGAGACGGCTATCCTTGCCGCTTGACGTGCGAGTTGTAAAAAAGGCGTAGTGATACGCACCGCCATGCAATCACGCATAGCGCTGTAATAGTTAGTTTTCATTGTTACCTCGCTAGGTGAGCGATAGGGTGGTTATCTGGTGTTGGTGCGGTGGGTTAGTAGTGAATTTTTACGTTTGATACTAGGTTTTTAGCGATAGCGATAATACAATTCTTGGCGCACTCTTCTGGAATGCCAGCATCAATTAAATCTTGCATGGCTTTATTATTAACTGTTTTCTGATGTTCCTTATCAGCCTGACGTTTAGCTTCTTCCTGACGCTTACGTTCTTCTTCTGCTAATCGCGCTTGTTCTGCTTCCTGTACTTTCTTACGCTCAGCTTCGATAGCTAGTTTCTTCTCTCGTTCGGCTCGCTCCAGTGCTTCTTTAGCATCGCGCTCTGCCTTTTCCTTGGCTTCTTTTGCTGCTTGTTCTGCACGTTGAATTGCTTCCTGCTTTTCACGCTCTGCACGTTCAGCGGCTTCTTTTGCTTCACGCTCACGTTTAGCTGCTGCTTCAATTTCTTGCTGTGCTTTGCGCTCAGCTTCAAGTCTTGCCTGTTCCGCAGCTTGTCGCTTCATTTCTTCTTCACGAGCAATGCGTTTGCGCTCTTCTTCAGCTTTGCGTAAATCAAACAGCTCGTTCATTTGCAGAGCTTCTTCATGATCAACTTCGATTTGCTTCTTAAGCGCTTCGGCTTCTTCGCGAGCTTTTTCTTGAGCTTCCCACTCTGTTAGTGGCTTGCGAATATCTGTGCTTAATGCATCTAGTTCGTCACGAAATATCTTACGGCTAGCATCAACTTTTTTGGGTAGCTCTTTTAACTTATCGACAACTGCTTTACCTTCCTTGTCGATATACGTTTTTGTTTGAGCAACTTTGTACGCCAGAGATGCAAAAGCCTTTCGGTTTTTAGCTACCGAAAAATCGCTATCGAGTTCTTTTCGCTCTTCTTCTGCAAGAGACTTAATGTGCTCCAGCATCTGATTTACTTTTTCTGGTGCTGTAAACAAATCTAGCGCCGTTGCTTGTTCAATTACGACTAATTCATTTGCCATTTCCTATGTTCCTTATGTGCGTGCCAACTATTAATAGCGATATGAATGATTAAGTGGTGGGTTACTGCTAAAGAGAGGAATCTAACTTATCGACGAGTTCGTCATAGTCAACTTCGAACTCTTCACAAGCTTCTCTGAACTCGCTAAAATTTAACGCGTAATTTATTGCGTTAATTTCATCTCTAGTTAGTTTTTTATCTTTATAATCATCAAATCCAACCGATAACAACTTACCGCCTAATATCTCCGTTCCTGCGTTTACAGACGGCTCCTTGCCATCTTCATACTCAACTACGAATGTCATTTTTCCCA